>NZ_JAVKGQ010000030.1:0-5582 GCF_031432255.1 Agromyces aerolatus
GCGTCCGTTTCTTGAGAACTCAACAGCGTGCACTATGTTCAATGCCAATTTTTGAACCCTGTCCAGTCGTTTGGCTGGTGGGATTCCTTTGGATTGATGGACAGTCAGCAATGATTGTTTCTCGGTCAGAGATCAAATTTCCGCGTCCTGCTTGTTGGGGTGTTGGAGCCATTTTTTTTGGAGAGTTTGATCCTGGCTCAGGACGAACGCTGGCGGCGTGCTTAACACATGCAAGTCGAACGATGAACCAGGTGCTTGCACTTGGGGATTAGTGGCGAACGGGTGAGTAACACGTGAGTAACCTGCCCTGGACTCTGGGATAACTCCGAGAAATCGGTGCTAATACCGGATAGGACCTTTCCTCGCATGAGGTTTGGTGGAAAGTTTTTCGGTTTGGGATGGACTCGCGGCCTATCAGCTTGTTGGTGAGGTAATGGCTCACCAAGGCGTCGACGGGTAGCCGGCCTGAGAGGGTGACCGGCCACACTGGGACTGAGACACGGCCCAGACTCCTACGGGAGGCAGCAGTGGGGAATATTGCACAATGGGCGCAAGCCTGATGCAGCAACGCCGCGTGCGGGATGACGGCCTTCGGGTTGTAAACCGCTTTTAGTAAGGAAGAAGCCTTTCGGGGTGACGGTACTTGCAGAAAAAGGACCGGCTAACTACGTGCCAGCAGCCGCGGTAATACGTAGGGTCCGAGCGTTGTCCGGAATTATTGGGCGTAAAGAGCTCGTAGGCGGTTTGTCGCGTCTGCTGTGAAATCTAGAGGCTCAACCTCTAGCCTGCAGTGGGTACGGGCAGACTTGAGTGCGGTAGGGGAGAATGGAATTCCTGGTGTAGCGGTGGAATGCGCAGATATCAGGAGGAACACCGATGGCGAAGGCAGTTCTCTGGGCCGTAACTGACGCTGAGGAGCGAAAGCGTGGGGAGCGAACAGGATTAGATACCCTGGTAGTCCACGCCGTAAACGTTGGGCGCTAGATGTGGGGACCTTTCCACGGTTTCCGTGTCGTAGCTAACGCATTAAGCGCCCCGCCTGGGGAGTACGGCCGCAAGGCTAAAACTCAAAGGAATTGACGGGGGCCCGCACAAGCGGCGGAGCATGCGGATTAATTCGATGCAACGCGAAGAACCTTACCAAGGCTTGACATATACGAGAACGCCCCAGAGATGGGGAACTCTTTGGACACTCGTATACAGGTGGTGCATGGTTGTCGTCAGCTCGTGTCGTGAGATGTTGGGTTAAGTCCCGCAACGAGCGCAACCCTCGTCGCATGTTGCCAGCACGTTATGGTGGGGACTCATGTGAGACTGCCGGGGTCAACTCGGAGGAAGGTGGGGATGACGTCAAATCATCATGCCCCTTATGTCTTGGGCTTCACGCATGCTACAATGGCCGGTACAAAGGGCTGCGATGTCGTAAGGCGGAGCGAATCCCAAAAAGCCGGTCTCAGTTCGGATTGAGGTCTGCAACTCGACCTCATGAAGTCGGAGTCGCTAGTAATCGCAGATCAGCAACGCTGCGGTGAATACGTTCCCGGGCCTTGTACACACCGCCCGTCAAGTCATGAAAGTCGGTAACACCCGAAGCCGGTGGCCTAACCCTTGTGGAGGGAGCCGTCGAAGGTGGGATCGGTGATTAGGACTAAGTCGTAACAAGGTAGCCGTACCGGAAGGTGCGGCTGGATCACCTCCTTTCTAAGGAGCACTGGAGACTTTCGGGTCTTCCAGGAGACCCAGATCGAAGCCAGTTCTGCTCACTTCGAGTAGAGCGCGTTCTTCGCTGGGTGCTCATGGGTGGAACATTGAACTAGGCATCAGTCGCAAGCATCTGGTTTCAGTACGCCGGCCTTCGGGTTGGTTGGAACGGATTGGGTGGGCGGGGTTGGTGCATGCACGCTGTTGGGTCCTGAGGGACCGGGCGCAGCCGCTGTCTTTTGGATGGTGGTGTGTGTTGGACTTCTGACAGGCCGTCGGATCTTCACCGGGTTTCGGTGTGGGTGTGGTGGCACTGTTCGTCTGTTGAGAACTACATAGTGGACGCGAGCATCTTAGAAACGGCCTTTTGGCTGTTTCACAAAGATTTGATGCACATCACTTTCGGGTGGTGTGCCGACTAATCATTGGTCACCACTGATCCCTTTTGGGGTTGGTGGTTTCTTTGAACTCATGTGATTTCAAGTTTCTAAGAGCAAACGGTGGATGCCTTGGCATCTGGAGCCGAAGAAGGACGTCGTAATCTGCGATAAGCCTCGGGGAGTTGATAAACGAGCTGTGATCCGAGGATTTCCGAATGGGGAAACCCCGCCAGGCCCTTTGGGTGACCTGGTGACTCCCGCCTGAATGTATAGGGCGGGTAGAGGGAACGTGGGGAAGTGAAACATCTCAGTACCCACAGGAAGAGAAAACAACCGTGATTCCGTGAGTAGTGGCGAGCGAAAGCGGAAGAGGCCAAACCTATTGCGTGTGATACCCGGCAGGGGTTGCGCAGTGGGGGTTGTGGGACCTTTCGGACTGTTCTGCCGGACAGTCGCGGTGACTGTGTGTGTGATAGACGAATCGGATTGAAAGCCGAACCGGAGTGGGTGTGAGTCCCGTAGTCGAAATTGCATGCCGGCCGGAAGGGGATCCCAAGTAGCACGGGGCCCGAGAAATCCCGTGTGAATCTGCCAGGACCACCTGGTAAGCCTAAATACTCCCAGATGACCGATAGCGGACAAGTACCGTGAGGGAAAGGTGAAAAGTACCCCGGGAGGGGAGTGAAATAGTACCTGAAACCGTTTGCTTACAAACCGTCGGAGCCTCCTTGTTGGGGTGACGGCGTGCCTTTTGAAGAATGAGCCTGCGAGTTAGTGATCTGTGGCGAGGTTAACCCGTGTGGGGGAGCCGTAGCGAAAGCGAGTCTGAATAGGGCGTATTCAGTCGCAGGTCCTAGACCCGAAGCGAAGTGATCTATCCATGGCCAGGTTGAAGCGACGGTAAGACGTCGTGGAGGACCGAACCCACTTCAGTTGAAAATGGAGGGGATGAGCTGTGGATAGGGGTGAAAGGCCAATCAAACTTCGTGATAGCTGGTTCTCTCCGAAATGCATTTAGGTGCAGCGTTGCGTGTTTCTTGCCGGAGGTAGAGCTACTGGATGGCCGATGGGCCTCAACAGGTTACTGACGTCAGCCAAACTCCGAATGCCGGTAAGTGAGAGCGCAGCAGTGAGACGGTGGGGGATAAGCTTCATCGTCGAGAGGGAAACAACCCAGACCACCGACTAAGGTCCCTAAGCGCGTGCTAAGTGGGAAAGGATGTGGAGTTGCACAGACAACCAGGAGGTTGGCTTAGAAGCAGCCACCCTTGAAAGAGTGCGTAATAGCTCACTGGTCAAGTGATTCCGCGCCGACAATGTAACGGGGCTCAAGCACGCCACCGAAGTCGTGGCATTCATACAATCGATAGGCCTTCGTGGTCCAGTCGTGTGGATGGGTAGGAGAGCGTCGTGTGCTGGGTGAAGCGGCGGAGTGATCCAGCCGTGGACGGCACACGAGTGAGAATGCAGGCATGAGTAGCGAAAGACGGGTGAGAAACCCGTCCTCCGGAAGACCAAGGGTTCCAGGGTCAAGCTAATCTGCCCTGGGTAAGTCGGGACCTAAGGCGAGGCCGACAGGCGTAGTCGATGGACAACGGGTTGATATTCCCGTACCGGCGAAGAACCGCCCACACAAGATCAGAAGTGCTAAGCATCCCAAGACTGGTGGATCCCTTCGGGGTGATGCTGGTGGCGGCATGCGACCCCGTCTGGTGGCGTGAGCGTATTAACAGGTGTGACGCAGGAAGGTAGCCCAACCCGGGCGATGGTTGACCCGGGGCAAGCGTGTAGGCCGAGTCGTAGGCAAATCCGCGACTCATGATGGTTGAGACGCGATGCGGATGAAAAGTGGGTGATCCTATGCTGCCGAGAAAAGCATCGACGCGAGGTTCTAGCCGCCCGTACCCCAAACCGACTCAGGTGGTCAGGTAGAGAATACCGAGGAGATCGAGAGAATCGTGGTTAAGGAACTCGGCAAAATGCCCCCGTAACTTCGGGAGAAGGGGGGCCTGAAGCGTGAACCCACTTGCTGGGGGAAGCGTGGATGGCCGCAGAGACCAGTGGGAAGCGACTGTTTACTAAAAACACAGGTCCGTGCCAAGTCGCAAGACGATGTATACGGACTGACGCCTGCCCGGTGCTGGAAGGTTAAGCGGAACGGTTAGCTCCTTGTGAGCGAAGCTGAGAAGTTAAGCCCCAGTAAACGGCGGTGGTAACTATAACCATCCTAAGGTAGCGAAATTCCTTGTCGGGTAAGTTCCGACCTGCACGAATGGCGTAACGACTTCCCAGCTGTCTCAACCGCGAACTCGGCGAAATTGCATTACGAGTAAAGATGCTCGTTACGCGCAGCAGGACGGAAAGACCCCGTGACCTTTACTACAGCTTGGTATTGGTGTTCGGTGTGGCTTGTGTAGGATAGGTGGGAGACTTTGAAGCTGGCACGCTAGTGTCGGTGGAGTCGTTGTTGAAATACCACTCTGGTCACTCTGGATATCTAACTTCGAACCGTGATCCGGTTCAGGGACAGTGCCTGGTGGGTAGTTTAACTGGGGCGGTTGCCTCCCAAAAAGTAACGGAGGCGCCCAAAGGTTCCCTCAACCTGGTTGGCAATCAGGTGGCGAGTGTAAGTGCACAAGGGAGCTTGACTGTGAGACTGACAGGTCGAGCAGGGACGAAAGTCGGGACTAGTGATCCGGCAGTGGCTTGTGGAAGCGCTGTCGCTCAACGGATAAAAGGTACCTCGGGGATAACAGGCTGATCTTGCCCAAGAGTCCATATCGACGGCATGGTTTGGCACCTCGATGTCGGCTCGTCGCATCCTGGGGCTGGAGTAGGTCCCAAGGGTTGGGCTGTTCGCCCATTAAAGCGGTACGCGAGCTGGGTTTAGAACGTCGTGAGACAGTTCGGTCCCTATCCGCTGCGCGCGTAGGAAATTTGAGAGGATCTGACCCTAGTACGAGAGGACCGGGTTGGACGAACCTCTGGTGTGCCAGTTGTTCCGCCAGGAGCACCGCTGGTTAGCTACGTTCGGGATGGATAACCGCTGAAAGCATCTAAGCGGGAAGCCGGCCTCGAGATGAGATTTCCATCCCTTCGGGGGAGAGGCTCCCAGTAGACGACTGGGTTGATAGGCCGGATGTGGAAGCACGAACTAACGACGTGTGGAGCTGACCGGTACTAATAAGCCGATAACTTGACAATCACTACACCCAACACCGTTTACATAAGGCTGGTGTGGGTGGCCTACGGATTGCTCGCGTCCACTCTGTGGTTCCCTTCAGACGAACCAACAACTCAACAACGAACCCGTTCAGCAATGAACACCCGAAACCACACACCCCCAACCCCCCGGGTTGGTAGCGGTGTGGCCAGAGTTTCGGCGGCCATAGCGCGAGGGAAACGCCCGGACACATTCCGAACCCGGAAGCTAAGACTCGCAGCGCCGATGGTACTGCAGGGGGGACCCTGTGGGAGAGTAGGACACCGCCGGACATTCTT
>NZ_JAVKGQ010000031.1:0-2346 GCF_031432255.1 Agromyces aerolatus
CTCATCAAAGGCCTCTCCGACGCCGGCGGCGAACCCGCCGGCATCCACCAGGTCGTCGCCGTCGGCTCGGGTGCGCTCGGCATCGGCCACGAGATCTCTGGCCGCCGGGTCATCCAGCCGGGCGACATCATCGAGGTCGACGCGTGCGGTGTCTACAACCGCTACCACGCGAACCGGAACATGATCTTCACGGTCGGCGAGCCGGCCGACGCCGCGTACCGCGTGCAGGAGCTCATCGCGGGCGCCTACCCCGTGCTGCGCGAGCACGCCGTGGCCGGCGCCCGGGTCGGCGACGTCAATCGCGCGCTGCGCGAGTACTACGACGAGGCCGGCGTGTTCGAGCTGAACACCGACATCTGGGTCGGCGGCTACGAGCTGGGCATCGCCTTCCCACCCGACTGGGTCGGCGAGTGGAAGTTCACCGTCGTCGGCGGCGAGGACGACGACCGCGTCTTCGAGTCCGGCATGGTGACCAACTTCGAGAGCATGCTCGGCTTCTCGCTGATCGACACGCTCGTCTACGGCGACGGCCCCGCCGAGACCCTGTCCACCCTCCCGCACGAGTTCATGGTGGTGCCCGCCTGATGTCGACCCTGATCACGAACGCACTCATCCTCGGCGGCGCCGCGGTCTCGGTCTGGCACCGCGCCATGCTCGTCGAGGACGGCAAGGTCGCAAGGCTCGGCGACGAGCAGGCGCTGCGGGCCGCGCACCCCGACGCGGAGGTCGTCGACCTCGGCGGACGCACCGTGCTGCCCGGCTTCATCGACGCGCACGTGCACCCGATCCTGGGCGGACAGGAGCTCATCTCCTGCTCGCTGACCGACGGCGTCACCATCGACGACTACCGCGCGCTGATCTCCGCCTACGCGGCCGCGAATCCCGACCGCGAGTGGATCGTCGGTTCCGGATGGTCCATGGACGCGTTCCCCGGTGGTGTCCCCTCGGCCACGCACCTCGAGGGCGTCGACGACGGCCGGCCGGTCTTCCTCATGAACCGTGACGGGCACAGCGCCTGGGTCAACACCATCGCGCTCGAGCGGGCGGGCATCACGGCCTCGACCCCCGAGCCGCACGGCGGCGTCATCGAACGCGGCGCCGACGGCGAGCCCACCGGTGCGCTGCACGAGCTCGCCGCGGACCTCGTGCGCGTCGTGGTCCCGCCGATCGAGCTGCTGAACGCCGAGCAGGCGCTGCTCGTAGCCCAGGACTACCTGCTGTCGCTCGGCATCACCGGCTGGCAGGACGCCGGAATCCACCACGACCGCGGATACGACCGGGCCTACCGTGCGCTCATCGAGCGCGACGCACTCCGGGTCGAGGTCGAGGGCGCGCAGTGGCTGCCGGCCGAGCTGCCCGCGGGCATCGTGGAGAAGATGGTCGCCACGCGTCGCGAGTTCGAGGGCACCCCGGTGTCCATGACCTCGGTGAAGATCATGCTCGACGGGGTCATCGAGACCCACACCGCACACCTGAAGCAGCCCTACCTCGAGCCGGGGCCGATCGACAGCACGGGCCTCGAGTTCTTCGACCCCGAGCGCCTCCTCGAGGTCGTCGCCGAGCTCGACTCGCTCGGGTTCAACCTGCACTTCCACGCGGTCGGCGACGCGGCGCTGCGCCAGGCGATCGACGTCGTCGCCCACTGCCGCGAGGTCAACGGCTGGGACACCGGGGTCAAACACGTCGCCCATGTCCAGGTCGTCGACCACGCCGACCTCGTCGACCTCCGTCGCGTGGGACTCGCCGTGAACGCCCAGACGCTCTGGGCGCGACTCGAGCCCTACGTGACCGAGCTCGCGATCCCGGTGCTCGGTGACGAGCGCGGCTACTCCCAGTACCCGTTCGCGTCGTTCCTGCAGCACGGCATCGCGCTCGGCATGGGCAGCGACTGGTCGGTCTCGACGCCGAACCCGTTCCACCAGCTGCACGTCGCCGTCAACCGGAGGCCGGTCCCGAAGCCCACGGTTCCCGAGGACGTCGGGGTGTTCATGCCTGAGGAGCGGCTGACCCTCATCGACGCCGTCCGGGCGTTCACGATCGGCAGCGCGCACCTGAGCGCCCGCGCCGAGCGGAAGGGCTCGCTCGAGCCCGGCAAAGACGCCGACTTCGTCGTGCTCGATCGCGACGTCTTCGCCGGCCCGCCGTCGGAGATCTACACCACGCGCGTCGATCAGACGTGGGTGGGCGGACGGATCGTCTTCGAGCGCCAGCACGAACCCGCGTCGAACGGCGCCGAGCCCACATCGAGCGCCGAACCCGAATCGAAGGAGCACCTCAATGGTTGACGCTGCGATCGCTGCGTTCTTGGCGGAGCAGGCCGAGGCGGTGACCTCGACGCCGCCGCAC
>NZ_JAVKGQ010000032.1:0-1863 GCF_031432255.1 Agromyces aerolatus
TCGTGATCGACAGCGGCCCCGTGGGCGACCTGCCCTGGATGGTGCCCGGCTACCGACCCTGGTCGATCCAGATCGACAACCGCACTCGCACGAACCTCAGCTCCCGGGCCTTCGCCGGGTCCACCCGTGCCGAAGGGTGCTGGTACGGGGCTGACCTTCGCACGGCGTCGGACCCGCTGCCCGTACAACCGGTGCCGGTCGCGATGGGCGGCCGATCCGGGGCATTCATGACGGGGCAGCGGCTTCGGGGTGCCTCGTGCGGCGACAACCCGGGCGTGTTCTACATACACGTCGAGCCGGCGGGTGCCCCGGGGCAGCGTCAGGTCGTACAGCTGCGCGGGACGGCGTCCGGCATCGAGGTCGTCGACCAGGTCGGCGCCGGCCGGTTCACCGTGCACACGGAACGTGAAGGTGCATCCGTCCGCGTGGTCGTGAGCGAGCGGCACGACCCGCCATCGGTCGTCAGCGCCCCCGTGCTCGAGGCCGCGAGGTTGACGCCCGCCCCCGCGGCGCAGCACGTGCCGACCGACGATGTGAACGACCCGTCTCGGCCGGTGCATCGCTTCACGCTGTCCGGCGTGAGCTGGAACGTCCCGGGCGCGGCGTCCGACCTGACCGAGGCGACCCTCCCGCTCCCGACCGCCGAGGGCTCCGTCGACGGCGAGTCGTGGGACTCGCTCGGCACGGTCGCGGCGCCCACCGCGCCGACCCGGGATGGCGACCGGGTGACGATGGGCACGGCCGTGTTCGACTGGCAGACCTCGGCGGGTGCGACGAAGGACTACCGCTACTTCCGGGTCAACGCCGAAGGCTCGGCGTCGAACGTCATCGACACCGCTGGGCTGAGTTCACCGGCGCCTGCGCCTACGGTGTCGAAGCTGCAGATCACGGGAACGGCCTCCCCCCGCGCGAACGGCCTGGACCAGACGCCCCTGCGGATCAGCCTGTTCGGTGACGGGTCGCAGGCCCTCGACACGGTGCAGCACGCGAGCTGGTACGAGCGGGTCTACTTCCGCGATCCGACCACGAAGGCACTGATCACGGGTCTCGGTGACCCCGCGAACCCCAGCCAGCTCATGATCTTCTCCCTCCAAGCCGGCCAGTATGCGAACGACGGCGTCACCGCCGCCGGGGCCTCGATGGCCGCCTACTTCTCGACGCGGACCTCGCAGCAGGCCCGTTCGGTGATGGCCGTGCTCAAGCTCGAGGGGACCGTGGACTCGAAGTCGCTGCGGTCCGCGACGTCCTCGTTCCGGGCCGAGTCCAAGTCGCTGCTCGGCGAGGGAACGGGGGCCAACGGGCTGGTCGTCACTCCGTGTGCCGAAGGCGTGTGCACGCTCGCCGACCCGCAGGTCGGACCCGCGCTGCATAGCCTGACCGGCACGAGCGTGAGCGTGCAGTTCCGCACCAGAGTCATTCCGGGCGCGGGCTCGCTGCCGTTGACCCAGCCCGAGCGGAACGGAGAAGACCTCCGGCTCGTGAGCGACCACCTCACCATCCGCGGGAGCCGGGCCACGCTCTCGAACCCGAATGTGTTCGGGACCGGCACGATGATCGCCACGAACCTCGTGACGCACGGCGATCGCCTCACTCTGGAGAACCACTATGCCAAATGAGCAGCCCATGATCAGCTCTCGGAGGGTTCGTCTGCGAGCAGCGCCCGGGTCGGGGTCAGCATGGATCGCGGCGCTCGTGAGCGCGGCGGTGCTCGTCGTCGGCGCCGGCGTGCCTGCGACCGCCGCGGAGCGGCCGGCAGGTCCGGCACTCGAAGCCGAGGCCACGTCGGTGTCGTCGTTGCCGTCGAGTGCGGGGGTGACGGTGGGTGGGACGAACACGGTGGCTGCTGATGTGCTGGGGCTGGGG
>NZ_JAVKGQ010000033.1:0-1576 GCF_031432255.1 Agromyces aerolatus
AGCTCGCGACCCTGGAATGGGTGTGGTGGTGGAACAACCAGCGCCTGCACGGCGAACTCGACATGCGCACCCCCGTCGAGATCGAGGACGCGTATTACGCTGACCTGGAATCAGCCCACCCGGCACCGGCCGGACAAGCAATCCGATAGGAACGAAAGTCAGGCCGATTCACCCAGACCTTTGCCGGTTCGCAGCGCCACGGTTTGTCCGGCGAACGCGTAGTACCTGGTGGCCGTCACGTGGCCGGTGGCGTTGATCTCGATCTCTTGCTCGCCGGCGTAGATTGTCACAGTTTCCGCCCCGAGGATCGTCGTGTCTTCGGCCGTCTCGTCAGCTTTGATAACGGCCGGATACGTCACGCTGGCCTGTTGCCCGTCGACGGTGTACGTGTACGACGTGATCAGGGTGCGGTCCTGAAGATCGGTGAATGCGCCGACGTTAGGCAGCTCGAGGGTGGTTTCGAAGGGTTGGTACGCGTCGTCCCATGCGTTGGCTCGGGTGACGTAGTCCTGCCCGTTCACGTGCGCGTACTGGAGGTGAGGACCCCATCGAGGACGGAGTCGTACTCCCACGACGCCCGTACGGCGCAGTTTGGCGACCCGTCGCGAATGCTCGTTGTTCGGCCGAGCGCGTCGTGCGTGTACCCGAGGGTCTGTTCGTTGCCGTTCTTCCTGGAGTCAGGAGTAGACGTCGCGTCGATGACCGACGCGGAACACGGTCACACGCACGACCGCGTCTTCGACCTCGTAGAGCACGCGATGGTCGCCCACGCGGATGCGCCAGGCATCATCGAATCCGGCGAGCTTCTTCACCCCTGAAGGTCGAGGTTCGCTTTCCAGGGCCGCCAGCGCGGCGAAAACCCGACGTCGCACGACCGGCTCGAGCTTCCGCACTTGCCGCGCCGCGGCAGTGGTGAACTCGACTCGATACTTCACTCCGAGAGCTCGGACCGAAGCTCTTCGAGCGACACCCGGCCGCCGTCATCGTGACGCTTGGCCGCGCGGAGCTCTGCGACATCGCGAGCCATCTCGTACGCCTCGAGCGCCTCGAGGTCCTCGACGCCGATGACCACCGCGGCGAGCTTGCCGTGGCGCGTGACGCCGACCCGCTCGTGACCATACGCAGCCCGCCCGAGCACCCCGGCGAGATCGTCCCGCAGCTCCCGAGTCGACACCGTACTGTTCACCGCCACCATGCGTCCATTCTACCAACTGTGTACACATTTGGGGCTTTGGCTTGAAGTCGCCCAACAGTCACCGACCCGCTCACCACTGCCGCGGCCGCACCAGATGCGCTCATCCAGTGCGGGCCACGCGAAAGACTACTCCTTCAATACACGGGTCGCGCCGACATTCGGGGCCGCGGATCGAGGGACGAGACAACGTCGTCTGCAGCAACGCGACGAAATTGAGATCGATCCAGCCGAGGAACCGCCCCGATCCTGTGGGGTCGCAGTGCCGAACCCGAGTAGGCACGCGGTAAACCCGAGGGGGACAAGCAACCAAGGGGCACATCGCGAACTGACCTGCCCCACGAATTCGGTTCCAGCCTGGGTCGCTAACTCGCGGCGTGGATG
>NZ_JAVKGQ010000034.1:0-1504 GCF_031432255.1 Agromyces aerolatus
TCGCCGTGCAGGCGCTGGTTGTTCCACCACCACACCCATTCCAGGGTCGCGAGCTCGACCTGCTCGACCCTTCGCCACGGCCCTCGCTGACGGATCAGCGCGGTCTTGTAGAGGTTGTTGATCGCCTCGGCCATCGCGTTGATGCTCCTATAGTTGTCAACTCATGACTTCGCCTGTTCGCGGGTCGGTCTTAACGAGGTGGTAGACCTCGCGGATCACGTAGCGTTTCAGGCAGCGGATGATGTCGCGTTTGCTCTTGCCCTCGGCGGTGCGGCGTGTGACGTAGGCGATCGTGGGCTCGTGGAATCTCATCCTGACGATCACGGTCCGGTAGATCGCAGCGTTCAGTTGTCGATGTCCGCCGTGGTTGATCCGGTGCTTCCCGCTGGTCATCCCGCTCCCGGTGGGGACGGGGCTGATACCGGCGAGTTTCGCGAACGCGGCCTCGCTGCGGATGCGTTCGGGGTTGTCGCCTGCGACGATGAGGATCTCGGCGGCGGTGTCGACGCCGATGCCGAACTCGTCGAGCAGGTGCGGGGCGCGTTGCAGGACGAGCTGCTCGATCTGTGCTTCGAGCTCTTTGATCTCGTCGTTGAGGGCGATCCAGCGTCTCGCGATCGACTTGAGCGCGTGACGGTTCGCATCCTCGGGCGTCTCCAAGCCGCGCGGTCGGAGTGCGGCGCAGTGCCTGGCGACCATCTTCTGGCTCTTCTTGGCGGTCTCGCGTCGGAGGTCTTCGGTGGCGTGGACGAGCATCGCTTTGAGGGTGATCATCGCTCCGGTGCGGTCTTTCACCGCGGTATCGTGCGCGACTTTCAGCTGCCGGATCATCTCCACGGCCCCGTCGGCGCTCTTCGGGACTGCGGTCGCGAACCCGGCAAGCACGGCCCTGGCGGCGTTCTCCGCGTCGAGGCTGTCGGACTTCCCGTTGAGCCTGCGTAGCCGCCGGTCGGGGCGTGAGACCTCGACAACCTTGTGCCCGTGGCGGCGGATGAACGAGGTGAGGCCGGCCCCGTACGACCCGGTTCCCTCGATCCCGAACGCGATGATCTTCCCGAATCCGCTCGCCCATTCCAGCAACTGCCGGAACCCCGCCGTGTCGGTCGAGATCGCCAGCGTCGCGAGGATCCCGCCGATCGAGTCCATCACCGCGGCGACGTGGATGTGTTTGTGCGTGTCGATGCCGATCACGACGTGCCCGGAACGGGCGGGCTCGAGTTCGGTCATGTGTGCTGTCTCCTTCACCGGTTAGCGTGGTCATCACGCTGTCGCCGGCGGGTGGACAGGACTGTCATGGGGACGCGTTGTCGAGACTGCTCCAGGCTCCTATCAGGTCACGCCCGATCCGGCGGCAGCGGTTACTGCGCGCCCGGCCGGAGGCTCGACAGATCAACGCCAAGGCACCCTGCGGGCCAATCGTAAGCAAGGGTCAGAACACTCCGGCCAGGACTTCCTCATCCTCGCGGGATGCGGCAGGAACAGACTGACAGTCGTAGGAATCGCC
>NZ_JAVKGQ010000035.1:0-1438 GCF_031432255.1 Agromyces aerolatus
TGAACTGGTCCCCAGATGTTGGACTGGCCGAGTAGGAGCTTAGGGCTACGCCGCGAGGGCCTGGGTTCGGTATTGCACCGGGCTCAGGCCCTTTAGCGTGGTGTGGGCTCGTTCGGTGTTGAACCAGGCGATGTACTCATCGATCGCGGTCGTGAGCGCGTTGACGGTGAGGTAGGTGGTGTTGCAGTAGAGCTCGTCCTTGAGATGGCCGAAGAAGCTCTCGATCACCGCGTTATCCAGACAGTTGCCTTTGCGGGACATCGACTGGGTGCAGCCGGCGGCATCGAGCAGACGCCGCCAGGTGAGGTGCTGGTACTGGAAGCCTTGATCGGAGTGCACGACCGGGCGCTGCCCGGGCTGAAGCGTTGTGAGAGCTTGTCGAAGGGACCGATTCGTCAGGTCCAGATTCGGTGAGATCCCGACGGTGTGTCCGATGATCTGCCGGTCGAACAGGTCCATCACCGGTGAGAGATAGACCTTCTGTCCGGCGACGGTGAACTCGGTCACGTCAGTGACCCATTTCTGATTCGGACCGGTCGTGGCGAAGTCCCGGCCCAGCAGGTTCGGGGCGACCTTGCCGGTCTCGCCCTTGAACGAGGTATACCGTTTCCTGGCACGGATCCGGCACCGCAGCCCGAGCTGTCGCATCAGCTTCAGCACGGTCTTCTTCGACACCCGCCAGCCGTCCAGGCGGAGCCGGTCATGGACACGGCGATGTCCGTACCGGCCATTAAACCGGTCGAACACGCGCCGGATCTCGGCCTTCAAGCCCGTCCACGGGTCAGGGGCGGCTTGCTTGGCCCGGTGGTAGAAGAACGTCGACCGGGCAAGCCCGGCCGCGGTCAGGAGATCGGTGAGGGAATGCTCTGCCTTGAGGGTGACGACGGCGTTCACCTTGACCGTCGTTGCTGCTCCATCAAGGCCCGCAATTTTCCCAGGTACGCGTTCTCCGCCCGCAGTCGCGCGTTCTCCCGCCGAAGCTGGTCAAGCTCGCTCACCTCGCCGGGTACGCCAGCCTTCGCCGGCCGCCCTTTCGGCTTCGGACGCAACGCCTCCGCACCCTCGTTCCGGTACTTCCGCGCCCACGTCTTCAACACCACCGGCGAGGAAAGCTGCGCTTCCTCGGCCAACACCATCGCTTCCTCGCCCGCAAGAAAACGCTCAACCAGAGCGACCTTGAACTCGAACGAGTAGCTCGGCTTGTTCGGCTTGGTCACCAGCGCTCCTCTGCCTCGGATCCGCCACCGCTGATACAAGTGCCTGACCGGGTGCCGCGACACACCCAGCAGCGTCGACACCGCAGTATCCGCCAGCCCCTTCTCAAACCACGCTACCGCCACCAAACGCTGCTGCTCAGACAGCGAACTCCGCGAATGCAAAGAACAACCCCCAGGAGCCGAAACTGAATTACTCAGTCCAACTCCCGGGGGTCAGTTCA
>NZ_JAVKGQ010000036.1:0-1308 GCF_031432255.1 Agromyces aerolatus
TGAATCGGCCTGACTTTCGTTCCGTTCTTCAAGTAAGGATGGAACACGATGAACAGGAAGTATTCGCCGGAGATGCGTGAGCGGGCGTTGCGGATGCTCGCGGAGACGCGGCCGTCGCACCCGACGATGATGAGCGCCGTCCGTCATGTGGCGGGGCTGCTCGGGATGAGTCCGGAGACGCTGAGGCTCTGGCAACGCCGCTACGAGGTCGATGCTGGCGTGAAGCCGGGCGTGACGACCGATGCGGCGGCGGAGATCAAGCGGCTGCAGAAGGAGGTCTCGGAGCTGCGGAAGGCGAATGAGATCCTCAAGGCTGCGAGCGTGTTTTTCGCGAAGGAGCTCGACCACCCCTGACCGAGATGATCCGGTTCATCACCGAGTACCGGGATCGTTTCGGGGTCGAGCTCATCTGCCGGGTGCTGCGCCCGGCAGTTCAAGGGTTCCTCACCTCCCGCGGGTATCGCGCCGCGGTCGGTCGTGCACCGTCGGCCCGTCAGCTGCGCGACGAACTGCTCGTCCCGGAGGTCGCGCGGCTGCATGCGGAGAACTACGGCGTCTACGGACGGCGGAAGATGCATGCGTTGATGCGCCGGCAGGGCTGGAGTATCGGTCGTGACCAGACCGAGCGCCTCATGCGCCTGGCCGGCGTTCGAGGCGTCAAGAAGTCGAAGCGAGTGTTCACGACACGCTCCGACAAGACGACCGCGCTGCCGAGCGACCTGGTCAACCGTCGCTTCACCGCGCCGGCACCGCGGCGGCTCTGGGTCTGCGACGTGACCTACGTCGCCACCTGGTCCGGGTTCGCCTACGTCGCGTTCGTCACCGACGTCTACTCGCGACGCATCGTCGGTTGGAACGTCGCCGCCACACTGAAGGCCGAGATCCTGCCCTTGCAGGCGCTCGACATGGCTGCCTGGGGCGCTGGCGGTGATCTCGCCGGCCTGACGCACCATTCGGACCACGGCTCGAACTACATGGCGATGGTCTACACCGACCGGATCGTCGAACTCGGCGCCTTCCCCTCCACCGGAACCGTCGGCGACTCGTTCGACAACGCGATGGCCGAGGCCGTCAACAACCTCTACAAGACCGAGCTCATCCGCCAGCAAGGGCCCTGGCGGACCGTCGAGCAGGTCGAACTTGCGACCCTCGAATGGGTGTGGTGGTGGAACAATCAGCGGCTCCACGGCGAGCTCGACATGCGCACACCCGCCGAGGTCGAGAACGCGTACTACGCTGACCAAGAATCAGGCCAACCGGCACCCGCCGGACAAGCCTCCGAATAGGAACGAAAGTCAGGCCGATTCA
>NZ_JAVKGQ010000037.1:0-1264 GCF_031432255.1 Agromyces aerolatus
TTGACCTGCCCCACGAAAAGGGTTCCAGTTTCGGTGGCTAACTGGTGGCCTGATCCGGAAGGCTCACCCTCATGCCACGTCCCTACCCGCCGGAGTTTCGTGCCCGCGCTGTCGCGCTCGTGCGCGCCGGCAAGCAGGCCAAGCAGACCGCCGTCGAACTTGGAATCCATCCCGTCACGCTCTCGAACTGGATACGCCAGGACGACATCGACAACGGCCGCCGGCCCGGTGTCCCGTCGTCGGAATCGGCTGAACTACGAGCAGCGCGGCGCCGCATCCGCGAGCTCGAGACCGAGCTGCTGATCGTCCGGCAAGCGGCGAAGTTCCTCGACGAGGAGCGTCCCCGCCCAAAAGACTCTTCCCGGTGATCGACCGACTCTCCGACGCCGGGATCCCGATCGACCGCTGCTGCCGCGTCCTCGGGGTCGCCAGGCAGCACTACTACCGCGTCAAACAGAAGCCCCTGACGCAGTCCGAGCTACGTCGACAGTGGCTGACCGGGCTGATCCGGGAAGTGCACGTAACCTCACGCGGCACCTACGGATACCGCCGCGTCCACGCCGAACTGACCATGGCGATGGGAGTCAGCGTCAGCGAGCGGACGGTGCACAAGCTCATGCGCCTGGCCGGGATCTACGGGCTCCCCGGCCCGATCCGCACCAAACGACTCCGAGGCGTCGTCACGGCGGATGATCTCGTGAACCGCAAGTTCGCCCGCCCCCGTCCGAACGAACTCTGGGTGACGGACATCACGCAGCACCGCACGCGCGAGGGCTGGGTCTACTGCGCCGCCGTGCTCGACGCCTACAGTCGCCGCATCATTGGCTGGTCGATCGACTCCAAGCAGGACACCACGCTCGTCATCAACGCGCTCGATATGGCCATCCGCAATCGTCGCCCCGGACCGGGCGGAATCGTCCACGCGGATCATGGGACGCAATTCACCTCGTGGCTCTTCGGAGAGAAGATCCGTTCCGCCGGGCTGCTGCCCTCGTTCGGATCGGTCGGCGACGGGCTGGATAACGCGATGATGGAAAGCTTCTGGTCATCGATGCAGATCGAGCTGCTGAACCGGAAGAAATGGAAAACGAGAGTCGAACTCGCCAACGCGATCTTCGAGTACATCGAGATCTTCCACAACAGACAGCGCCGACACTCCGCCCTCGGCTACCGCACCCCGATCGAATACGAGACACTCGAAATCAACGACATCCACGCCGCGAGTTAGCGACCCAGGCTGGAACCGAATTCGTGGGGCAGGTCA
>NZ_JAVKGQ010000038.1:0-707 GCF_031432255.1 Agromyces aerolatus
GATCGCTGCGTTCTTGGCGGAGCAGGCCGAGGCGGTGACCTCGACGCCGCCGCACATCCCGTTCTCGCGCGAGGAGTACGCCGCACGTCTGCGCAAACTCCAGACCGCGATGGCCGAGGACGGCATCGACACGCTCGTGCTGTCCTCACCCGAGGCGCAGAACTGGCTGCACGGCCTCGCCCTGCGCTGGTACAAGATGCAAGGCCCCACCGAATGGCGGCCCCTGACCTGCACCGTCGTCCGCGTCGACGCCGGCTACATCCTGTTCGAAGGCATCGAGCACGGCGAGATGATCCGCCGCACCTCGGTCGCCGACGACGTCCGGCTCCTGCCCCGCTACGAACGCGCCGGCATGCTGCAGCACATCGTCCGCGAATCGGTCGGCATGGGCTGGATCAACGGCTCCCGCGTCGGCCTCGAACTGTTCTCCGCCGTACCGAACCCGGCCGTGTCGGCCATGATCTCCGGCGCGATCCTCGACGCCGGCGGCCGCGTCGTGGACGGCACCCTCACCGCACGCCGCGTACGCCGCACCAAGTCCAAAGCCGAGCTCGACATGGTCCGCAAAGCCGCCGAGATCTGCGACGCCGGCCTGACCCACCTCGCCAGCGTCCTCCGCCCCGGCATGACCGAGCTCGAAGCCCACGGCGAACTCATCAAAGGCCTCTCCGACGCCGGCGGCGAACCCGCCGGCATCCACCAGGTCG
>NZ_JAVKGQ010000003.1:0-340274 GCF_031432255.1 Agromyces aerolatus
CAACCCCCAGGAGCCGAAACTGAATTACTCAGTCCAACTCCCGGGGGTCAGTTCACCGCGAGGCATCCGTTGCGTGCGACCGGCCGCGCTGTCAACGCCTCGACGACCGCCCGACCCCCCGCCCAGGATGGGGGACGGGCCGCGGCCCGCGACCCGACCGCCCAGCGCACTGGAGGATGACATGACCGACGGCCCCATCGAGGAAGGCGCCACCGAGGCGACGCGCGAGGAGAAGATCCGCGGCATCCTCGCGCAGGTGCAGGAGGACGTGCGCATGGGTCACGCGGACGACGAGGAGGAGCTCCTGCGGCAGCGTCTCGGCGAGGCGGGCATCGGGGTCACCGAGGAGCAGCTGCGGCTCTACCTCGAGTGAGCCGCTCGAGCGCCGCCACCCGCCACCGCCACCGGGATCAGACGCCGACGTTCGCGTTGTCGCGGAAGAGATTGCCCGGGTCGACCTCGCGCTTGATCGCACGAAGCCGCTCGAGCGTCGCCGCGGGGAATGCGTGCGCGAGCAGCTCCGGACCCTGCTCGGTCTCGAAGCTCACATACGCGCCCGTCGAGTGCGGGGCGATGAGCGCGTCCCACTGCTCGCTCGTGCGCATCGCCCTGGTGCCGAACGCCGAGATCGAGAACTCGGCGTCACGGTGGGCGAACGCGGTCGCCTCCGCGGGCACGTCGTGCACCGCGCCGCCGACCGTACGCACCGAGAAGAAGTACGTCGCCCCCGAGTCGAGGAATCGCGCCGCGTCGGCCGCGAACTCGGGCGTGATGCGTCCGACCATGCCGGATCGGGTGAGGGGCTCGCCCTGCGCCGAGTGCGTCTGGTCGCTCGAGTTCGAGATCACCGCGCGATAGGTCGTCATGCGCACGTCCTGGTCGACGAGGTGCGCCGCGGCGGCGAGCGGCTGCAGACGCTCGATGACGACGTCGGGGTCGGCCGAGTCGATCATCGCCATGACCTGCGCGTAGCGGGGCTGTCCCGGACGGGCCCCGCCGATCAGCAGGAAGCTCGTGACGTCGCGTGGCGCGTCCACCATCCAGTCGCCCCAGGCCCGCAGGAACGCTGCCGTGTCACTCGCGTCGAACACGAGCTGCGCCCAGCCGACCTCGCCGACCTCGTCGACCTCGAACTCGAACGCCGTCGCGATGCCCATGTTGCCGCCTGCCCCGCGCATGGCCCAGAACAGATCGGGTCGCTCGTCGGCGCTCGCCCGCACGATCGAACCGTCGGCCAGCACGACCTCGACCGCGCGGAGATGGTCGATGGTGAGGCCGTGCTCGCGCACGAGCCATCCGATCCCGCCCGCGGTCGCGAGCCCGCCGACCCCGACGCCGCCGTAGTCGCCCGAGCTCAGCGCCCAGCCGTGCGGCTCGAGGAACGCGGCGACCTCCTTCCAGCGCGCGCCGGGTTCGATGCGGACCAGCCGCGCGCGCTCGTCGAGCACCGTCATCCCGCGGAGGCGCGAGAGGTCGATCACGAGCCCGCCGTCGTTCGTCGACCGCCCGCTGATGCCGTGGCCGCCGCTGCGGACGCCGAGCGGCACGTGCGTGTGGGTGCGCGCGAACGCGACCGCCTCGGCGACCTCGGCCGCGTCGGCCGGCCGGAGCACGAGGCCGGGCGTGCCGCCCCGCAGGTAGTTCGAACGCACCCGGGCGAACGCGGCGTCGCCCGGTTCGATCGCCTCGGCCGCGAGCGACGCGGGCACGGCGTCATAGTCGATGCCCTCGCGCCGCTTCGCGAGTGCGAGGCTCGATCGGGGTGCGCGCACCGGCGGCGCGCCCGTACCCACCTCGCGCTCGACCGCGTCGCGCAGCGCGGGCGCCACCTCGGCGGCGAACCGCTGCATCGTCGACGGGTCGTCGCTGGCCAGGATGAACGTGTCGACGCCGTCCTCGACCGCGAGCGGCAGCAGCTGCTCGACCCACTGCTCGGGCGGACCGTCGAGCATGCCGCCGCGGCGCGGGGCGAACCGGCCGCCGACGTTCAGCAGCCGGCGGATCTCGGCCGGGTTGCGGCCCGCCCGCACCGCGGCCTCGTCGATGACCGCGGCCGAGCGCGCGTACTCCCCCTCCTGCACGTACGCGAGGGAGGGCAGCCAGCCGTCGCCCGCGCGGCCGATGAGCCGCAGCATGCGCGGCTTGAGCGCGCCGATCCAGATCGGGATGTCGTGCGCGGGCGCCGGCCCCCGCTTCGCGCCGTCGACCCGGTGGTACTCGCCTTCGACCACGAACCGCTCTCGATTGCCGGCGTCCCACGTGCCGCGGATGATCTCAATGGCCTCGGCGAGCGCGTCGACGGCCTGTCCCGGGGTGAGCTTCCGGCCGCCGATCGCCTCGATCGCGTCCCAGAAGCCGCCCGCACCGATCGACAGGTCGAAGCGCCCGCCCGAGAGCAGGTCGAGACTCGCGGCCGCGCGCGCGAGCACCGCGGGCGGCCGCTGCAGCGGCACGTTGAGCACGTTGCCGGCGACGTGGATGCGCTCGGTGGCAGCGGCCACCCAGGTGAGCAGCGTCCACGTGTCGTGGAAGCGCGGCTGGTACGGGTGGTCCTGGAAGGTGACGAGGTCGAAGCCGGCCGCCTCGGCGACCTGCGCCAGGCGCACCGGAGTCTGCGGCGGGTCGTTGGCGGGCGTGATGAAGGTGCCGAACTGCAGGGGGCGTCCGTAGTGCATCGTGCTCCGATCGTGGGGTGCCTCTGATCGTGGGGTGCCTCAATCCTGCGCCGGATGCCTCGCCAGCGCAGATGCGAGGTAAGCTACTTACTCGAAGTTAGTGAAATGACGGTCCCAGATGTCCGGAGCGCACGCGTCCATCGACGAGCTCGCCCGGCACCGCAGCAGCACCCGCCTCCACGAGCTCGGACAGATCGACGAAGAAGCGTGCCGCAGGTTCACGGCGTCCGTCGAGTTCGCGGGCCGCAAGTGGAACGCGGCCATCCTGCTCGCCGGCGTGCGCGGCGCCCGCCGATTCTCGGAGTATCGCGCGCACATCGCGGGCATCTCCGACCGGCTGCTCGCCGCACGCCTGCGCGAGCTCGAGGGCGAAGGGCTCATCGAACGGCATGTGCGCGCAACGACCCCCGTCTCGGTCAGCTACACCCCGAGCTCACGCGCCATCCAGCTCATCGAGCTGCTGCAGCCGCTCGCCGAATGGGGACACGCGCAGGACACGGCCCGCGATCGCGCCGCATCGTCGGTCGAGTAGCGCGCGACGAAGTCGGGTCCCCCCGCTGGTCGAGTAGCGCGCGACGAACGAGCACGCGTATCGAGACCCGGTGAGGCGCCTCGAGAGCGGCCCACCGGGGTCTCGATACGCTCGCTGGCGCTCACTACTCGACCAACGGCGGGTCAGTGGGCGCGGTGGTCGACGAACTCGAGCCGCGGACCGCGGCGCGGACGGCCCGGCACGCGGGCGGCGAACAGCAATCGGATGACCCGGTAGCGGTGTCCCGCCCAGGGCGCGAGCACCTCGAGCATCTCGTCGTCGCTCATGTCTCGACCGGCGAGCGCGTGGCCGACATGGTTCGAGAGGTGGAAGTCGCCGACCGAGACCGCATCGGCGTCGCCCAGCGCGCGCTGGGCGACCTCGGCTGCGGTCCAGGGGCCGATGCCTGGGAAGAGCATGAGTCGCGCGGCCGCGGCCTCGGCCGGCATCCCGGCTGCGGCGTCGATCTTCGCGGCGAAGTGCGCCGCGTTCACGATCGTGCGTGCCCGCTTGGGGTCCACGTTCGCGCGATGCCACTCCCAGGTCGGCACCCTCGCCCAGGTCTCGGCGGCGGGCATGACGAACATGGGCCGCGGCACCGGCCCCGGCGCGGGGTCGCCGAACCGCTGCACGAGCCGACGCCAGGAGGCGTGCGCCTGCAGGGTGATGATCTTCTGCTCGAGGATGGCCGGCACGAGCGCCTCGAAGACGGCCGCCGTGCGCGGGATGCGCAGCCCAGGGTTGCGCCGGTGCGCGTCACGCAGCAGGTCGAGGCCGGGCTCGAACGTGGCCGGGTTGTCGCGGTCGCCCATCAGCTCGGGCGCCTGCGCCACGGCGAGCGCGGCACCGTCGCCCCACCCCTCGCAGCGCAGCACGCCCGGGTCGGGCTGCGTGAGCCGGATCGTCGCCGGGCCCGCGCTCGTGCGCGTGGTGCGCCACACGGCACCCGACGCGTCGGCGACATACGTGGGGTCGCCGGGCCCGCGGCGGAGGCTGCCGACGGTCTGGTGCAGATCGGTCGGATGCCTCGGCCGCCACTCGAGCGTGTGGGGGGCGTGCACCGGACAAGTGTGCACCGTACGGCCGACAGCGGGCTGTGCGCGCACCCGGGTACACCTGCTCCGAGGGCCGGTCAAGCCCCGTTCGGCGCCGGTCCCGGTTCCCTAGCGTGAGGCGGGCAACAGCACACTGAGGGGGCACATGTGACGATCTCGGCACCGGGAGCCGTTCGAACCGACGAGCGTTGGCCCATGCGGCCGCCCGAGGCACGGGGGGAGGTGAGCGAGCTCGTGCTGCAACGGCTGCTCGGCACGTCCGCGGCCGAGCTGGACCCGGCTGTCGCGGCTTCCGCTGCACGCCGCTCGTCGAGCATGCTCGAGGACGACGACGTGCAGCTCGCGCTGTTCCTGCTGTACGAGCTGCACTACGGCGGCATCGCCGGTGTCGCGGACGAACTCGAGTGGGAGCCGGGCGTGCTCGCCTTCCGGCGTGAGCTCGAGCGGGCGTACGAGGCCGAGCTGCGCGAGCTGATCCCGCAGCCGCACGCGACGCGTGACGTCCCCGAGGCGCTCGTCGCCCTCGTCGAGGCAGCCGACGATGGACCCGGGCTGTCGACCTGGGTCGAGCGCGACGCGACCGCCGAGCAGGTCCGCGAGGTCATGGTGCACCGTTCGATCTACACCCTCAAAGAGGCGGACCCGCACAGCTGGGCCATCCCTCGGCTGCACGGCCGGGCGAAGGCCGCACTGGTCGAGATCCAGGCCGACGAGTACGGCGGCGGCCGGCCCGACCGGCTGCACGCCGAGGTGTTCGCCAAGACCATGCGGACGATGGGGCTCGACGACCGGTACGGCGCGTACGCCGACCACGTTCCCGCACTGGTGTACTCCTCGATGAACCTGATGTCGATGTTCGGCCTGCACCGCCGCCTGCGCGGCGCGATCGCCGGCCACCTCGCCGCGTACGAGATGACCTCGTCGATCCCGTGCAAGGCGTACGCCGCGGGGCTGCGCCGGCTGGGGTTCGACGACGACGCGGTGGACTACTTCGACGAGCACGTCGAAGCCGACGCGGTGCACGAGCAGATCGCGGCGCGCGACCTCGGCGGCGGCCTCGCCGACGACGAGCCCGCACTCGCGGACGACGTGCTCTTCGGGGCATCCGCCTGCCTGACCGTCGACGGTCGCCTCTGGGGCAGCATCCGCTCGGCCTTCGAAGCCGGAGGCACCGCGCTGCGGAAGCCCGTGCCCGCCGCCGGGGAGGCGACGCCATGACGCGCGCGGAGGCGCCATCGGTGTTCGCGTGCCCGAACGGGCCGCTCATCGTGCGCGGCGAGGTCGAGATCCTCGACGAGCAGGGCGAGCCGGTCGATCCGCACCGGAAGACGGTCGCGCTCTGCCGGTGCGGGGCGTCCGCGATCCGCCCGTTCTGCGACGGCAGCCACAAGGTCATCGGATTCCGCACCATCCGGCCGGAGCGCACACCCGCGGTGGTGTTCGACACACCGGCATGAGCACGGGCGCGGCCCGTGCGCACGACTTCCTCGCGGCGCACGAACGGCAGCTCGCCGAGGACCTCATGCGCTGGGTGGCGATCCCGTCGGTCGCGGGCGACCCCGATCTCACCAAGGCGGTCACCTGGTCGGCGGCCGAGCTCGCCGCGCGCTGCCGCGAGGCCGGGTTCCCGCTCGTCGAGCTCTGGGCGCAGGGTGATGGGCACGCGGTCTTCGCCGAGTGGGTGACGGATGCCTCGCTGCCCACGGTGTTCGTCTACAGCCACCACGACGTGCGCGCGGTGAAGCACGAGCTGTGGCGTGAGACGGACCCGTTCACGCCCGTGGAACGCGGCGGTCGGGTGTTCGGCCGGGGCACCTCCGACGCCAAGGGCCAGGTGCTCGCGCACCTCTGGGGGCTGCGCGCGCACCTGGCGGCCACCGGGCGCGACGCGCCCGCGGTCAACCTGAGGTGGCTCATCGAGGGCGAGGAGGAGCTCGGATCGCCGAACCTCGCGGCGCTCCTCGACGAGCATCGCGACCGGATCGGCGGTGACCTCGTCGTGTTCACGGACACGATGCTGCTCGACGCCGACCATCCCGCGGTCAGCCTGTCGATCCGGGGCATGGTCGGCGCGACCCTGACCGTGTTCGGGCCTCAGCACGACGTGCACAGCGGTGCCGTGTCGGGCGCCGCACCCGACCCGACGCTCATCCTCGCCCGGACGCTCGCGGCGCTGTGCGGTGAGGACGGCCGGGTCACGCTCCCGGGGTTCTATGACGACGTGGAGCCGCATGAGGACCTGCGCGCGGAGCTCGCGGAGCTCCCCTTCGACGAGGCCGACTGGGTCGAACGCTCGCGGACCGACCGTATCGTCGGCGAGCCCGGGTACACGGTGCCCGAACGCCTCTGGATCCGCCCCGCGCTCGACGTCATCGAGATCCGCGCGGGCGACGTCGACGGCCGGCCGCGCGCGGTCATCCCGAGGTCGGCCACCGCATCGATCAGCGTCCGGCTGGTCGACGCGCAACGGCCCGAGAAGGTGGCGAACCAGCTCGACCGGTGGCTCGCCGAGCGGATGCCTCGCGACCAGTGGTCGCTCGAGGTGACCCTCGACACCGCGGGCCCGCCGTACCGAACCCCGCACGATCATCCCGCGGTGATCGCGCTCGCCGAGGCCATGGCGGAGGCGTGGGACGTGCCGGTCGCCGCGGTGGGTCGCATGGGCAACGGCGGCGGCGGCCCGGCCGACCTGCTCGCGCGCGTGGTCGGCGCGCCCGTCGTGTTCTTCGGCACGGGGCTCGTCGAGGACCACTGGCACGCGCCGGACGAGAGCGTGAGCCTCGAGATGCTCCGCAAGGGCGCCGCGTCCATCGCGGCCTGGCTCCCGAGGCTCGCCGAAGCGCTGCCCGCCCGGAGGTGAGGATCACGGCCACCACACGTTGGCGTGGACCCTGGTGCACACCATGGTGAGCCGGATCGCATCATCGCCGACCAGCCAGTTCCTCGCCGTGCCCCAGATCGCCGAGGCGGCGCCCTCGGGCCAGATCTGGTGGCCCGTATACCAGGCGTCGATCTTCCAGCTGCTGCGGACCATCTCGACGCCTTGCCCGATGTTCCACCCTTGCACGCCGGCACCCGCGTCGAGGTAGGGATGCGAGTCGGGGCATGCGGCACGCCACCCGGTCTCTTGATGCGCCGGGATGGTGCGGTCGAAGACGACCTGATAGTACCGATCCCCCGCGGTCCAGGCGTCGCCCTCGGCGGCACCGGCCGGTGCCGCCGAGGCGAGCACGGTGGTGAGCATGCCTCCGATGGCGGCCAGCACCACACCGGATCGGACCTGATCACGCACAGTCATAGTTTTAACATATCAGTACTTCGGAGGCGGCGAGCGGATCGCCCGCGCTACCGTGCGGCACGTGCGGTGTCAACGCGCTGTCGCGCGGCCGGCGGCCTTGCTTGGCTACCTCCGACGGCCGCACGGGCGAGGGGGCGGCCCGATCCGCGAGCGAGAGGCAGTGGCATGAGCGATCCCACCCCGAACGGGCGAGACCGCCGGCGACCGGAGTTCCGGCCGCGACGCGCGATCGTCACCGGAGCCGACTCGGGGATCGGCGAGGCGACTGCGGTGGCGCTCGCGCATGCGGGCATGGATGTAGGCATCACGTGGCACTCGGACGAGGAGGGCGCGAAGGACACGGCCCGCAAAGTGGAGGCCGCCGGGCGCCGCGCCGCGCTCGCTCGGCTCGACACCGCCGACCTCGAACAGTGCGCCGAGGTCGTCGACCGGCTGGTCGCCGATCTCGGCGGGCTCGACGTGTGCGTGGACAACGCGGGGCGAGGCATCCAGAAGCCGTTCCTCGACCTCACGCTGCAGGACTGGCGATCGGTGGTCGCGGTCGACCTCGACGGTGCGTTCCGCTGCATCCAGCGCGCGGCCCGCCATCTCGTCGACGGCGCGGCCGGCGGCCGGATCATCGCGGTCACGAGCGTGCACGAGCACCAGCCGATGGTGGGATCGTCCGCGTACGACGCCGCCAAGCACGGGCTCGGCGGGCTGGTGAAGTCGGTCGCGCTCGAGCTCGCGCCGCACGGCATCACGGTCAACGCGGTCGCGCCCGGCGAGATCGCGACCCCCATGACCGGCAATGAGGACGTCGACCCGCACACCGTCGACCGGCCCGGCATCCCGGCGGGGCGCCCCGGCGATGCACGCGAGGTCGCGGCGGTGATCGCATTCCTCGCGTCGCCGGCGGCGGCCTACGTGACCGGCGCCTCGATCGTCGTCGACGGTGGGATGCTGCAGATGGGGCCGCAGGCCGGTGCCGCCATCATGTCGGATGACTGGCGCTCGCTCGGCTGACGCGGCAAGCTTCGGATTTCACCGCGCACGGGTGGTTGTTCGCAACTTTATTGCGCGTCGAGCACAAACATCGCGCGTACTTTGCGTTTCTGGTGTGCTGTGCGACGCTGACGGGAACCGCCTGCATCGAGGAAGAGGACCACTGTGACCGTCACGGACCACGCCGCCGATCACGCCACGGACCACGCCGACGGCGATCCCAGCGCCCCGAGCCGGCCCGGTCATCCCGACCGGGAGCATCCGCCCGCGCGCATGCACGAGGTGACCGACGAGAACACGCACCTCGTCGACCTCGTGCTCGACTACTCCCGCCGCCGCATGCTCGACCCCGACACGCCACTCGACCGCCCCCTCCCCCCGATCGAGCTCGCCAGGCTCGCCGGGCGAACGATCCACGAAGAGGGCATCGGCGCCGAGCGCGCGGTCTCGGTGTTCGAGCACGTGCTTGCGCCCGCCTGCATCACGACCGACCACCCGCAGTACCTGTCGTTCATCCCGACCGCGCCGACCAAGGCCGCGATCGCGTTCGACCTCGTGGTGTCGGCGAGCGCGCTCTATGCGGGCTCGTGGCTCGAGGGCGCGGGCGCCGTGCACGCCGAGAACGAGGTGCTGACGTGGCTCGCGAACGAGTTCGGCCTGCCGGCCGGCGCCGGCGGCGTGTTCGTGCAGGGCGGCACGCTGGGCAACCTCTCCGCGCTCGTCGCCGCGCGCGAGGCCGCACGGCTCTCGGCCACCGAGGCTGGACGTGAGCATCCGCCGCGGTGGAAGGTCGTGTGCAGCGCCGAGGCGCACTCCTCGGTCGCGTCGGCGGCCCGGGTCATGGACGTCGACATCGTCACGGTCGCGCCGGACGCGGGCGGCGTGCTCCACGGCGACGCGGTGCGCGAGGCGCTCGACCAGCACGGAGCATCCGTCTTCGCGGTCGTCGCGACCGCCGGATCGACGAACTTCGGCATCGTCGACGACCTCGCCTCGATCGCCGTGCTCAAGGCCGACCACGAGTTCTGGCTGCACGTCGACGGCGCCTACGGCCTCTCGGCCATGCTGTCGCCGCTCGCCCGCGACCGGTTCGCGGGCGTCGAGCACGCCGACTCCGTGATCGTCGACCCCCACAAGTGGCTGTTCGCCCCGTTCGACGCGTGCGCGCTCATCTACCGCGACCCCGAGGCCGGACGCCGCGCGCACACCCAGCACGCCGAGTACCTCGACACGCTCACCGAGGCGAGCGAGTGGAGCCCGTCCGACTACGCCGCGCACCTCACCAGGCGAGCGCGCGGCCTGCCGCTCTGGTTCTCGCTCGCGACGTACGGTGCGGCCGCGTATCGCGAGGCGATCAGCGCGTCGATCCGGCTCGCCGCCGACATCGCCGACGAGATCGCACGCCGCCCGGGCCTCACGCTCGTGCGCGATCCGCAGCTCTCGATCGTGGTGTTCGAACGCGACGGATGGGCCAAGGCCGACTACGACGCGTGGTCGCGCCGGCTGCTCGACGAGCAGCGCGCGTTCGTCGTGCCGAGCTCGCACGCGGGACGCCCGAACACCCGGTTCGCGGTCATGAACCCGCGCACCACGTTCGAGCAGCTGACCGCCATCCTCGACACCATGGCGTGACGCCGCGCCCCACCCGACCCCGACCGCCCATCCCGTGCGTCCCCCACTTCCCCGATCTTTCCGCCGTCCGCGCCCTCCCCGCCCGATTCCTTGCGCAGGAAGCCAGGGACGCCACGCCGGCCCCGGCACGACCCTCGCGGCGTGTTGCCGAACTGTTCCTGAGCAAGGAATCCGGCCAGGACCGGGTGGCGCGGCGCGGCACGCGGCGCGGCCGACCGAGGCACGCGTGCGGGCGGAGCCGACCGCCCGGTTACGCTTGAGCCGTGCGGAATGAGCGGAGCGCCCGGGTCGCGCGCGGCAGCGCGATCGCGCTGTTCGCGACGTTCACGGCCTCGCTCGCGCACACACTCGGCGGCGGCATGCCGCCCGGCCTGCTCACCCTCGCGCTCGCGCTCGCGTTCTCGGTGCCGTTCGCGGTCGTCGCGGTCGGCCGCCGAACCGGCCTCGCACGCGCCGGGGTCGCGGCGCTCGGCGCGCAGCTCGCGCTGCACGCGCTCTACTCGCTGGGCACGACCGGCGCGACCGCGACGGCGTTGACGGATGCCTCGGGGCGGGCGCTCTCCCCCCACGCCCATGCGCATCACCACGTCCCGGCCGGCCTGCCGGCCTCCGGCGATGCCGCGACCGCCCTCGCCGTCCCGGGCGGGGAGGCGGCAGCGGGCGCCGTCGCGCATGCCGCCCACCCCGGCGTCTGGATGGTCGTCACCCACGCGGCCGCCGCCGTGCTCACGATCGCGTTCATCGCCGGCGCCGACCGGGTGCTGGCGGCCGTCGCGGCGTCGGCCCGAGGCATCCGTGTCGCCCTCGTGCTCACCCGTGCGCCGCTCGCGATCCGGCGCGCCCCCGCGCGCCCCGCGCCCGTCGGCGTTCGCCCGATCCGTGCCGCACGTGACCGGCATCTGCTCGCCACGCCCCGGCGCGGCCCTCCCGTGGTGATCGCGGCCGCCTGAGCGGCCACGCCGACCATCATCACCCCGCGCGGGCACGCCCGCGACCGGCGCCGCACTGCCGCGCCCGCACCGCGTGCCCGCGCACCATCCGAGAGCAGACGACATGACCACGCGCACTCGCGCCATCCACACCTCGCCCCGCAGCCACCGCGCCCGCCGCATGGGCCTCACCGCCACCGCCGCGCTCGGCGCGGGCGCCCTCCTCGCGCTCGGCGCACCGCTCGCCGCGTCCGCACACGTGGGCGTCGACCCGTCGAGCACCGCCGAGGGCTCGTACACCGTGCTGAGCTTCAGCGTCCCGCACGGCTGCGGCGCGAGCCCCACCACGAAGCTCACGTTCACCATGCCCGAGGGCGTCAACCGGGTCACCCCGACCGTCAACCCGAACTGGACGATCGAGAAGGTCGTCGAGGAGCTGCCCGAGCCGCTCCAGGACTCGCACGGCGCGAACCTCGTCGACCGCGACGCGCAGGTGGTCTACACGGCGGTCACGCCGCTGCCGGACGGGCTGCGCGACGTCATCGAGCTGTCGCTGCAGCTGCCGGCCGACACCGCGGGCGACACGCTCGTCTTCCCGGTGCTCCAGGAGTGCGTCGAGGGCTCGACCGACTGGAACGAGGTCGCGGAGGAGGGTGAGGCGGAGCCCGCGAGCCCGGCGCCGTCGATCGTCGTGACGGCGGCGACCGGCGACGCGCACGGGCACGGTGCCGCCGACACCGCTTCGGCCGGCGAGCACGGCGGCGGGGCGCACGGCGACGGTGAGCCGGGCGACGCCGGGTCCAGCGACGCCGCGCCGGACACGGGCGACGACCCGGTCGCGCGCTGGCTCGGCATCGGCGGCCTCGTCGTCGGAGCGGCGGGCGTCGTGTTCGCCGCCATCGCCTGGCGCCGCCCCGCCAAGCGCTGACCCGCGGCGGGCTGGCCCGCGGCGGGGCCCGCCTGCCCGCCCGATGCGCAACGGATGCCTCATCGCACACGCCTGCGATGAGGCATCCGTCGTCCCGGCGCCCTGCGCACGCTGGCCCGCTCCCCGCCCGCCACGCTGCGCACGCTCCGGTGTGCGCTTCCCGCCCGCCGCCCCGCACGCCCCGGCACGTTCTCCACCCCCGCCCCGGCACACCCCGGCCGCGCCCCACCCTCCGCCCCAGCGCGTTGGAGGTCGAAAAGTGTGTTGGAGGCCGAACCGGACGGCCCTCCATCACACTTTTCGACCTCCATCACACTTCTGGGGGCGGCGGGGCGGCGGGGCGGCGGGGCGGCGGGGCGGCGGGGCAGAGGGAATCGCCCCGCGTCAATGGGGCTCGCGCGTGTGGAGGGCGGGCTACGGTGGCGCTATGCGGCAGTCGGTGCTGATCGGCGGAGGGTCGCCGAGCCGGGGGATGCGCGCGCGGTGGGGAGTCCTCCTCGTGGCGGCGAGCGCGAGCCTCGCGCTCGCGGGCTGCGCGCCGGTCGCGCAGACGATGACGGATGCCGCGGCGCAGGGCCGCTCCGCCGTGGAGACCGCGAGCCTCGCGCTCGAGCTGGAACAGGACGGCCGGTCGATCTTCGGCGTCAGCTCGACGGCGTTCGACGATGCGCAACGCGAGCTCAGCGACGCCGCCACCACGGTCGACGAGGCGGATGTCTCGACCGAGGCCGACCGCGCGCTCCGCGCAGAGACCGCCGATGCGCTGCGCCTCGGGCTCGACGCGGTGAACGCCGCGCGCGAGAGCATGCGAGGCGTCACGGACCCCGATGCGGCCCTGCGGGAGCTCGACGAGGCATCCGCCCGGCTGGGTGCGCTCGTCGATGCGGGAGCCGGCGGATGAGCGCCGGGCAGGCCGGCGAGCCCGGCGCAAGCGCGGCGGGTCGGGCCAGCGGGCCGGGCCGTTCCAGCGGGCCAGGGGCGATGCCGGGTGCGTCCGGCAGCCTCGGCGATGCCAGCCGTCCCGGCGGGCCGGGCGCGACGCCGGGCGGGTCCGGCCGCCACGGCACGGCCGGCCGTTCGAACGCGCCGGGTACGACGCCAGGCGGGTCCGCCAGCCTTGGCCAGGCCACGGGCACGCCGGGCGGCAGGTCCGGCAGGAAGTCCGGCGGCAAGTCCGGCAGCCTCGGCGAGCCCGCGGGCACGTCGGGCGGGAAGTCCGGCGGCACGTCCGGCGGGAAGTCGGGCGGCAAGTCCGGCATCGCGAGCCTGTTCGCGGTCGCGCTCGGGATCCTGACCGCCATCGGCGGGTTCGTCGACATCGGCGACCTCGTGACGAACGCGGTGGTCGGCTCACGGTTCGGGCTCGGGCTCGTCTGGGTCGTGATCGTCGGGGTGATCGGCATCTGCGTGTACGCGCAGATGGCGGGACGCGTCGCGGCGGTGAGCGGCCGGGCGACGTTCGAGATCATCCGCGAACGGCTCGGGCCGCGCGCGGCCCTGGCGAACCTCACGGGGTCGTTCTTCATTAATCTGCTGACGGTCTGCGCCGAGATCGGCGGCATCGCGCTCACGCTGCAGCTCGCGTCGAGCCTGCCGCCGGCGCTCTGGATCCCGCTCGCCGCGTTCGGGGTGTGGATCGCGGTCTGGCGGGCGAAGTTCTCGTTCCTCGAGAACATCACGGGTCTCCTCGGGCTGTCGCTGACGGTGTTCGTGGTCGCGCTGTTCATGCGGCAGCCCGACTGGGGCGCGCTCGGCGGGCAGCTCGTGCCGCACGTGCCGCAGGGCGAGACGACCTGGACCTACCTCTTCTACGCGGTCGCGCTGTTCGGCGCCGCGATGACGCCGTACGAGGTCTTCTTCTTCTCGTCGGGCGCGATCGAGGATGGCTGGACCAAGAAGGATCTCGCACAGTCGAGAGCGAACGTGCTCGTCGGATTCCCGCTCGGCGGGCTGCTCTCGATCTCGATCGCCGCGTGCGCGGCCGTCGTGCTGCTGCCGCGCGACATCGAGGTCACGAGCCTCTCGCAGGTCGTGCTGCCGGTCGCCGACGCGGGCGGCGTGCTGCTGCTCTGCTTCGTGCTGGTCGGCGTGCTCGCGGCGACGTTCGGGGCCGCGCTCGAGACCACGCTGTCGTCGGGATATACGCTTGCGCAGTTCTTCGGCTGGTCGTGGGGCAAGTTCCGGCGGCCGGCGGATGCCTCGCGCTTCCACCTGTCGATGATCGTGTGCCTCATCGTGGCCGCCGGCATCCTCGCGACCGGCGTCGATCCGATCGCGGTGACGGAGTTCTCGGTCGTCTTCTCGGCTGTCGCGCTCCCCCTCACCTACCTGCCGATCCTGCTCATCGCCAACGATCGCCAGTACATGGGCGAGCATGTGAACGGCCGCGGCATGAACGCCATCGCGCTCGTGTATCTGGTGATCATCCTCGTCGCGTCGCTCGCGGCGATCCCGCTCATGATCGCGACGGGGGCGGGCGCATGAGTCCTCGGAATCGCGGGTGGGCGAACGGGCGCGGGGCCGATGAGCACGGGCGCGGGGCCGATGCGCGCGGGGCCCGCACGGAGCATCCGGCCGCCGGCCAGGTGCTCGATGCCGTGCTGCACCTGCTCGACCGGCAGGTGCTCGATCGCGATGGCACACCCATCACGACGGTCGACGACGTCGAGCTCACCGACATCGCGTTCGGCGAGCCGATCGACCACGACGCGGCGCCACCCGTGATCACGGACATCCTGACGGGCCCGGTGCTCGCGACGCGCATCTTCGGTGGCCGGCCGCCGGCGTCGCGGTGGGAGCGCATCCCCTGGCGTCTGGTCGCCGAGGTCGGCATCGTGGTGCGGCTGGGCAGCGTGGGCACCGGGCTCGATGCGGCGTGGACCGAGCGGTGGGTGCGCGACCGGATCATCCGCCGCATTCCAGGAGGTCGTCATGATCCTGGGTGACCTGCTCGGCCTGCCCGTGCGCGACGCGCGCGGCGAGCGGCTCGGCCACGTGATCGACGTGCGGTTCGTTATCGACGGCGTGCCTCGGGTGCCGCTCGCCGACGCGCGGCTCGCCGGCTTCGTCGTGTCCCCGCGGACGAAGTCGTCGTACTGGGGGTATGAACGGACCGAGGAGACGCGACCGGCGCTGATCGCGCGCTACCTGGCGTGGCGGCACCGCGGCACGTTCCTGGTGCCGTGGTCGTCGGTCGCGCGCCTCGAGACCGACGCCGTGCACCTGCTCGCCGATCACGAGGAGCTCGACCCGGCGCTGTGAGCAGCCCGCAGGTCGAGGAGCGAGCCCAGCGAGCGTATCGAGACCGGGTGAGTCGGTCTCGATACGCGTGCTCCTTCGTCGCTCGCTACTCGACCAGCGGAGGGGCGGCCAGGGGGCACCGTCGCTCGCTGCTCGACCGCGCGGGTCAGCGGGGGGCGAGGGCGGCGTCGAAGAGGGCGCGGGCGCGCGCCGCGACGGCGCGACGATCGGACTCGTCGGTGCGCGAGGTGAGGCCCGCGAGCATGGTGACGACGAGCAGGAGGTCGGAGGTCTCGATCTGTTCGCCCACGCGGCCCGCGGTGCGGCCGCGTTCGAGCGCGAGGTCGGCGATGCGTTCGAGCCGGGCGCCGAGGTGGGTGACCCGCTCATCGTCGCGATTCAGCCAGATCAGGTCGATGAGCGCGGTCGAGACGACCGCCTGCTCGGTGAGCGCGTCGAGCAGATCGTCGAGGGTCGCGTCGGGCGCGGCGACGGATGCCTCGAGGTGGTCGAGGTTCTCGTCGAACACCGCGAGCGCGAGCGACAACCGGTCGGGGAAGTGCCGGTACAGGCTGCCCTGCCCCACGCCCGCGCGCTTCGCGACCGCGTTGAACGGCGCCTGGAGGCCGTCGGCGGCGAACACCTCGCGTGCGGCCGCGATGAGTGCGCGGCGGTTCGCGGGCCCGGCGCTCGGCCCTCGGTTGGCCTTGCGGCCCGCCGATGCGGTCTTCCCCGGATCAGGCACGGGTGCTAGCGTACTACCGGACACCGATGTCCGGAGCTGCACCGCAGCCTCCACCGGCACAGAGAGGCATCCGCATGAGCGACCCGAAGACCCTCACCGGCGACGACTCGATCAAGACCTGGCTCGAACATCCCGTCGGCGGCCCGATCATCCGGGAGCTGCTCGCCCAGGCCGGCCAGAGCCCCGACGTGCTGCGACCCGTGAGCCGGCTCGCGCTCAAACGGCTCGTGAAGCTCAGCAAAGGCCAGTTCAGCCAGGAGATGGTGGACCAGCTCGTCGCGCGCGCCGCGGCGGGCGACGTCCCGGCCGGCGCAGGCGCCGCCGAAGCACCTGAGCCCGCGACCGAGGCGCCCGAGGGCACCGCCGTCGGCACGCCGGCCGCGGTGCCGGTGGCCGAGTGGACCGAGCGCATCGACCAGGGCCGGTTCGCCGGCACGACGACGATCGTGACCGGCGCGGGATCCGGCATCGGCCGGGCGACGGCCTCGAGGATCGCGCGCGAGGGCGGCCGCGTCATCGCGGTGGATGTCTCGCAGGAACGCCTCGACGAGTTCGCGTCCGAACACGCGGGGGCGGAGATCGTCACGCTCGTGGCCGACATCACCGACGACGCCAAGGTCGCCGAGATCGTGGCCGCGGCGGGCGGCCGCATCGACGGGCTCGCGAACATCGCCGGGATCATGGACGACATGACGCCGATCGGCGAGCTCAGCGACGCCGTGTGGAAGCGCGTGTTCGCCGTGAACGTCGACGGCACCATGAAGCTCATGCGCGCGGTCGTGCCCGTCATGCTCGCACAGGGCAAGGGCTCGATCGTGAACACCGCCTCGGAGGCCGCACTCCGCGGCTCCGCCGCGGGCGTCGCCTACACCGCCTCGAAGCACGCCGTCGTCGGGCTCACGAAGTCCACGGCATTCATGTACGGTCCGAGCGGCCTGCGCGTGAACGCGGTCGCGCCCGGCCCGACGATCACGAACATCGAGGCGACGTTCGCGTCGCCGCTCGGCGCCGAGCGCGTGCGTCAGGCGATGGCGATCCTGCCTGACGCGGCCGAGGCCGAGGCGCTCGCCGCGTCGATCACGTTCCTGCTCTCCGACGACGGCGTGAACGTCAACGGCGTCGTGCTCGCATCGGACGGCGGGTGGTCCGCGACGTAGCCGTTGGTCGAGTAGCGCAGCGTATCGAGTCCGGCACGGTGTCGGAGGTCCGTGCCATGCTGGGCGCATGTGCGGAAGATTCGTCGTCTCGCAGAAGGTCACCGATCTGACCGAGGTCTTCGACGCCGAAGACGACTTCCCCGACTGGGAGCCGCGATTCAGCCTCGCGCCGACCGACACCGTGCCCATCGTGCGTGAGCGCGCGAAGTCCGACACGGGCGAGTTCGTGCGGCGTCTCGAGCCCGCGGTGTGGAACTTCCATCCATCGTTCATGCGCGAGTCCAAACGCCCGCAGTTCAACACGCGCATCGAGACGGTCGCGACGAACGGGCTCTGGAAGGGCGCCTTCGCGTCCGGCCGGTGCATCGTGCCCATGCGCGGCTACTACGAGTGGACGGGCGAGCCCGGCTCGAAGCGTGCGCACTTCCTGCACGGACCGGACGAGCTGCTCGCCGCAGCGGGCATCGCGACGGCCCGCAAGCTCGACGACGGCTCGTGGCAGGTGTCGACCTCGATCATCACGCGCGAGGCGCGCGATGCGAGCGGCGAGATCCACGACCGCATGCCGGTCTACCTGCCACTCGACGAGATCGACCACTATCTCGACCCCACGAAGCTCGACGCGGGCGGCATGGCCGCGATGGTCGAGTTCCTGCACGAGGCATCCGACCGGGTCGCCCCGACCATCAGCGAGTACGAGGTCGACCCGCGCGTGAACAACCAGCGCCGCATCGACCCGCAGGATCCCACCCTCATCGAGCCGCTCGAGTCGTAGCGCGATGACCGTGCGCGCCATGCTGTTCGACATCGACGGGACCCTCGTCGACTCCAACTACCTGCACGTCGAAGCGTGGCAGCACGCGTTCGCCGAGCTGGGCGCGCCGACCGACGCGTGGCGCATCCACCGGGCCATCGGCGAGGACTCGGCACACCTGCTGCGATCGCTCGTCGGCGAGCGCGACGAAGCCTGGAACGCGCGCGCCCGAGCGCTGCACGCCGCGTTCTACGACGACCTTGCGCCGCGGTTGCGCGCGCTCCCGGGCGCGCGCGACCTGCTGCGAGCCGTGACCGAACGCGAGCTCCGGGCGGTGCTCGCGACCTCGGCACCCGAGGAGGAGTTCGCGCTGCTCCGGCGCACGCTCGATGCCGATCGCTGGATCTACGCACACACCTCGGCCGACGACGTCGACACGGCCAAGCCCGACCCCGAGGTCGTCGCCGTCGCACTCGACCGCGCCGGGGCGGAACCGGCTGAGGCGGTGTTCGTCGGCGACTCGACCTGGGACATGATCGCGGCCGGGCGCGCAGGCGTGCGCGCGTACGGCGTGCGCTCGGGCGGCGTCTCCGACAGCGAGCTGGTCGCCGCGGGCGCCGCCGCGGTGTACGACGACCCGGCCGACCTGCTCGAACACCTCGACGAGATCATCCGCTGATCGCCTGGGCGCGGGCCGGCGGGCCGCCCCGGTTCAGTGCTCGGCGCGCTGCGCCGCGCTCACGGCGCGGACCGCGTCACGGAGGTGCTCAAGCGCCGGCAATGCCGCGACCAGCGCCTCCCGTTCCCCCGATGAGAGCTCACGCGCAGCCTCGGCGAGACGCTTCGCGCTCGCCCGGTCGAACCGCGCGAGCCGTCGGACCGCGCGTTTCGAGGCCTGCACGTCGACGTACCGCCGATTCGTCTCGGCGACATGGCGCGTGATCAGCCCGTCGGCCTCGAGCGCCTTCAGCAGGTTGCTGACCGCCGGCCGGCTCAGGCCGAGCTCCGAGGCGAGCTCACCGGGGGGTCGCACCGCTCCCGGCGGGAGCGCGCGCAGCAGCTCGACCTGCGAATCGGGCAGCTCGGGCAGCCGCACATCGGTTCGAGCAAGCCGCACGAGCGCACGCCTGAGGGGCAGGATCGCACCGCTCAGGCGTGCAACGGCTTCGGCATCCAACGCGTCGGGTGCGTGGCGGGCCGGTTCGGGTTCGTGTTGGGCGGTCACGGGCGCCTCCCTACCTTCGCCCCCAGTTATCTCCCCAAAACCGTGCCGCGTCAAGAGCGCGTCACGACGCTGTGCGGGACTCGTGTGGTCGGCGTGCGAGGTTCCGACCGAGCAGGATGCCCAGGACGATCATCGTCACCGCCAGCGCACCGTGCAGCCAGTTGTCGGCGCTGTTCAGTGGCACGAAGTTGGCCGGGTGGTCTCCACTCAGGAACAGCCCGTACACGAGCAATGCGGCATAGACGACACCACCCCAGATGAGGTAGTTCTTCGAGGCGGCGAAGCCGGTGGCGGCCGCGAGCCCGACGAGGCCGTAGAGCAGGTGCACGATGTTGTGCAGGATCGACACTTGGAACACCCCGAGCAGCAGCGCCTGGGACTCGTGTCCCGCGAACTGGATCGTCTCGAGCTGCACGGTGAGACCCGGGATGAACCCGGCGATGCCGACGACGAGGAACACGATGCCGTAGACGAGGGCGACCTTCTGGACGGCGGTCTCCGCGTAGCGGGTGCGTCCGTCGGAACGAGCAGTGCTGTGCATGGCGACCTCCCGGTCAGGGTGAGTGCTCGGGGGGATAGTCGGGCGGCTCGGGCACGATGTGCAGGCCGGTCGAGCCGTTGGCCGTCTCCGCGAGCCGGTCGAGCCAGGCGCGGTTGATAGCCGGCGTCCGGCTTCCGTAGAACTTGTACACGATGGATGCGGCGGGGTGCACCCAGATGATGGTGCGCCCGTCGCCCGTGGAGACGTCGTCCTTCCAGGTGAAGTGGAAGGACTCGCCGCGGCGCAGCTTCGACCCGATGACGAGCTGCAGATGCGCGAGAACCCGGTCCTCGAAGTCCACGCGAACGGTGGAGTCGTAGACGAACTTCCCCATCACCGGACCCCCCTTCCGGTTGTCCCGATGCCGCCATTGTCGTCCCCCCGGGACAGTCCGCAACCCCCTTGCAGACCACCCGTCCGCGCGCAGGATCGGGTCCATGAGACGCCTGCACTACACCGGCGGTCACCTGATCACCGCCGACGCCGTCTGCAAGGCGACGCTGCGCTACGCTCGCGCGCTCGCCGAGGAGCGCACCTCGGACGTCGTCTCGATCCCGGTCCTGGGTGAGGGCGGCACCATCGCCAGCGCGCACCTGCTCCTGGGCCCCGCGAGCCAGCTCTATTCGGTTCCGGTCGGCGACGCGATCGACGAGTTCCCGGCATCGGGCGTCGTCGCCGAGCTCGAACGACGCACCCATCGGCTGCAACCGTCGCGGCCCGAGTGGCCGGATGAGATGGAGGACGTCCCCTCGGTCGACGACTTCATCTGAGGCGGCGGTGCGCCCCCTCAGCCCGCGACGTGGCTTTCGTCGTGCGGGGCACCGACGGGCTTCGACTCGGGCGAGCCGCGCTGCCTGAGGAAGATCGACAGCGCGATCATGCTGCCCACGGCGAGGAACTCCGACTGCCAGTTCTGCAGCGTGCGGTTCCAGAAGTCGGCCGACACCAGGTATTCGGCCCAGGTGGCCGCGGCCTGGCCGTGGTCGGCTTGGTCCTGGTTGTAGACGACGACGCCGGCGAGCGATTGCGCGAGCCACGACAGCACGAAGATCGTGCCCATGACGATCAGGAGCGAGTTCGAGAACAGCGTGTGCCGGAGCCCGCGCACCCTCGCCCACTTGGGCGAGTCCGGGCGTGCATGCTCTACTCGGACTGCCAGTTCTCGGCCACGTCGACGACGAAGTCGGACGAGGTGACGAACTGACCCCACGTCGTCGGAAGCAGCCCGTGCGCGAGCTGCTCCTCGTTGAAGACCGCGAGCCCGGCGAACGACTGGCCGAGCAGCGCGAGGGCGAAGATCACGCCGAACGCGATGCTGAGCCCGTGCTGCCTGAGCGCTCCGCGACGCATCCGGATCACCGCCCCAGCGCGACGATCGCGAACATGTAGATGAGGCCGCCGGCGATGACCGCCAGCCAGCCGGTGAACACCACTCGCATGGCCCGCCCCCGATCCGCGCCCTGCTCCCCCAGCGGGGCCCTCGACTCATCGTGGCGCGGGCGGCGCGTCCTCAGCAGGGGCTTGCGTCGCGGGCCCGATCACGGCAGCGACGAGGCGCTCGGCGAGTCCGGGCGACACGGCCGCGCGGGTCAGGACGCGGAAGACGAGCGCGCCGACGAGCGCCTCGATGATCTCGGGGATGGGTGCGTCGGCCCGCAGGTCGGATGCCTCGACGGCGGCTTCGAGCCTCGTGACGAGTGCCGAGCCCGCGAAGATGCTCTCGTCGAGCCGGCGCCCGACCTCGGCGTTCTCGCTCGCGGCGGCGACCAGCGAGCGCAGCAGGGCCTCGTTCCGCTCGTCGCCGATGAACCCGAGCACCTCGTCGAGCCAGGTCGTGAGGTCGGCGCGCACGTCCCCGGTGTCCGGCGGCAGGAATCGGTCCGGCATGAGCATGCCCTCGAGCAGGCACTCGGCGACGAGCGCGCCCTTCGACGGCCACCACCGGTAGATGGTCTGTTTGCCCACGCCGGCCTCGGCCGCGATGCCCTCCATCGTGAGGTGGTCGTAGCCGCGCTCGGCGAACTGGTGCACCGTTGCGTGCAGGATGGCGAGCCGCGCCGTCTCGCTCCGCGCCGCCCCGCGCCGTCCCTCCGCCATCCTCACATCCTATGTTCAGTCAACGAGACGATCCGTTGCGTATTCTTGTGCGCGGATCGCGGAGAAGCCCGGATCTCGGAGAGGACTGACGTGGCGGAACTGCTCTATCGACTCGGCACCTTCGCGGCGCGGCGCGCCTGGACCGTGATCGTCGCGTGGATCGGCATCCTCGCGATCGCGGGCATCGGCTTCGCGATCGGGTTCAAGGGGCTCGCCACGAGCTTCGACATCCCCGGCACCGCCTCCGGCGAGGTCACCGAAGAGCTCCAGGAACGGCTCCCCGATTTCAGCGGGGCATCCGGCACCGTCGTCTTCGAGACGACCGACGGCTCGGAGCTGACCGCCGACCAGCGCGCCGCGATCTCCGACCTCGTCGCCTCCGGCGACGACCTGCCCGACGTGGCGACCCTCGTCGACCCGTTCGAAGCCGATGCCGAGCGCGCCGCCCGCGAGCAGGAGCTGGCCGACGGCGCACAGCAGCTCGACGACGGCCGCGCCCAGCTCGACGCGGGCCAGGCCCAGCTCGACGCGGCGACCGCGCAGCTCGACGCGGGCCAAGCCCAGCTCGACGCCGCCCGTCAGCAGGCCGAGTCGGCGGGCGCCCCCGCCGCAGCGCTCGCGCCGCTCGACGCGCAGCAGGCGCAGCTCGACGCCGGTCGCGCCGAGCTCGCGGCCCAGCAGGCCACGCTCGACGCGAGCCGTGACGAGCTCGAGTCAGGCGCCGCGCAGCTCGAACAGGGCGAGGAGCTGCTCGGGCTCGCCGCCGGCATCGGCGTCGTCTCGGAGGACGGCTCGACCGCGCTCGTCAACGTCGCCTTCACCGAGCCGCGACTCGAGCTCCCCGAGGAGTCCAAGCAGGCCGTCATCGAGCACTTCGAGTCCGAGTCGATCGAGGGCGTCGAGGTGTCGTTCTCGACCGACATCGCGCAGGGCGTGCCGTCGCTGATCGGCATCGGCGAGATCGTCGGCGTCATCTTCGCCGCCGTCGTGCTGCTCGTCATGCTCGGCTCGATCCTCGCGGCATCGCTGCCGATCATGACCGCGCTCGTCGGCGTCGCGATCGCCGCACTCGGCAGCCTCGCCTTCTCGGGCGTCGTGCAGATGGCGTCCGTGACCCCGATCCTCGGCGTGATGCTCGGACTCGCGGTCGGCATCGACTACTCGCTGTTCATCATCAACCGCCATCGCAAGCAACTGCTGGAGGGCGCCGACGTGCACGAGTCGGTCGGCCTCGCGAACGGCACCGCCGGCAACGCCGTGGTGTTCGCCGGCACGACGGTGATCGTGGCCCTGCTCGCGCTCAACGTGACCGGCGTGCCGTTCCTCGGCCTGATGGGCACGGTCGGCGCCATCGGCGTGGCCATTGCGGTGCTCATCGCGGTCAGTCTCACGCCCGCCCTGCTCGGCCTCATCGGCGTGCGCGTGCTCGGCACGCGCGCTCGCGCGCGCATCGGCGAGGTGCACCACGAGGACACCAAGGCCAAGCCCATGTCGACCTGGCGGGCGGTGGTCACGGTCCTCGCGACCGCAGCCGCGCTGCTCACGATCGCGATCCCCGCGCTCTCGATGCGCGTCGGCCTGCCCGACGGTTCCTCGGAGCCGCACGAGTCGGCGTCGTATCAGGCCTTCGCGACCACGGAGGCGGCGTTCGGCGCGGGCGCCACGGGCCCGCTGCTCGTCACCGCGGCGCTCCCCGAGGGACTCGACGACGACGCCGTGCTCGAGACGCAGCTCGAGGTCGCGCAGACGATCTTCGACCAGGAGCACGTCACGGCCGTCGCGCCGATCGCGGTCTCCGACGACCACCGCCTCGCCGCATTCCAGGTGGTGCCCACCGAGGGCCCGAACAGCCCGTCGACCGAGCAGCTCGTCCGGGATCTCCGCGACCTGCCGGCGATCGACGGCGACATCACGCTCGGCGTCGCGGGCCAGGCCTCGATCAACATCGACATCTCCGAGAACCTGCTCGACGTGCTGCCGCTCTACCTCGCGGTCGTCGTGGGCCTGTCGCTGCTGATCATGATCCTGGTCTTCCGGTCGATCCTGGTGCCGCTCATCGCGACCGGCGGGTTCATCCTGTCGCTGTTCGCGACGTACGGCGCGACCGTCGCGCTGTTCCAATGGGGGTGGCTCGCCGAGCCGCTCGGCATCCAGACCGGGCCGATCCTGAGCTTCCTGCCCGTGATCCTCGTCGGCATCCTGTTCGGGCTCGCGATGGACTACCAGCTGTTCCTCGCCTCGGGCATGCGCGAGGCCTACGTGCACGGGGCTCCGGCACGACTCGCGGTCGTGCGCGGCTTCCGCGCCGGGCGTTCGGTCGTGATCGCCGCGGGACTCATCATGATCTCGGTGTTCGGCGGCTTCATCTTCGCCGAGTCGACCATGATCCGGTCGATCGGCTTCGGACTCGCGTTCGGCGTGCTGGTCGACGCGTTCGTGGTGCGCATGCTACTGATGCCCGCGGTCATGCACCTCCTCGGCCGCTCGGCCTGGTGGATCCCCAGGTGGCTCGACCGCATCATGCCGAACGTCGACGTCGAGGGCGCCGCCCTCGAGCGCCGCCACCACGCGACGCCGGTCGCCGAGCGCGAGCCGGCAGCGACGCACTAGCGAGCAGGCGGATGCCTCGCGGCCGGCGCCGGCCACGAGGCATCCGTCGTCTTGGTCTCGGCTCGATCAGCCGCGGCGGCCCGCCCGCTCCGCGAATCGGTCGAGCGCCTGCAAGACCTGCGGCGCGCGCCAGACCTGCCCGAGCTTGTGCTCGTTCTTCGGTTTCAGGATCCCGCGCTCGACGAGCCGACGGAGATGCGGATAGATGTTCGTCACGCCGATGCCGAGGTCTCGGGCGGCGACCGCCGCGGTGAAGACGGGTTGGCGAGACGCGTATCGGATCACGGCGTCCAGTTGAGACCCCGACCGCGGCGTCAGCTCGGCGAGCCAGCGCTCGTGCAATGCTCCGAGCTCGCCGAGGAGTTGAGTGGCGTTCGCGATGGCGTCCTCAACGGCGAGCGCGACCTGCTCGACGATCGGATCGACGTCGCCCGCGCGGTAGGACGTCAACGCGGCGTGATACGCGCTGACATCCGCGAGCAAGCCCGCGGAGACGGGCACGACCACCGCGCGCGTCACGTCTTTGTTGCGCAGCATCGCCTGGACGAGTGCCCGCCCCGTTCGCCCGTTCCCGTCGGTGAACGGATGAATCGTCTCGAACTGCGCGTGCGCGATCGCGGTCTGGATGAGGATCGGCAGGTCGTTGCGGCGGGCGAAGGCCATCACATCGTCCATCAGGGCCGGCACGCGTTCGAACGATGGAGCGACGAACTCGGCACCGATGGGAGTTCGGCCGTTCGTGCCGATCCAGACGGGCTCTGTTCGGAAGGCCCCGGGGGTGTGATTGCTCCCGGCCATCAGGACCCGGTGCATCTCGAGCACCGACGCGACGTCGAGGTCGGCCGCGAGCGCCAGCGCCGATCGCATCGCCTTGGTGTTGCCGACGATCTCGTTCGCGTTCCGTTGCGAGACCCGCTCGCCCATCGCGTCCGCGAGCTCGGCCGTCAGGATGGCGCGAGCGCTCGCCGTCAGGTGCTCGATCTGCGAGGAGGCGGCGGCCTCGGAGCGGAGCAGCAGCGGCGCGAAGCCGACCATCTGCTCACCGAATCCGGCATCGAAGCGCACGAGCGCGTTCTCCGCCGAGGCCGCGAGCGCGGCCACCGCTGAACTCGGCTTCGGTTCGAGGCCCCGGATGTCGGGCGGGACGGCGGCTTGGTACGTGCGCGTCCCGCTCACCTCTTCGCGGTCGTCACGGGCGGACGCGCCGAGATGCCGGCTCCGCCACTCGAGCGATTCCTGCGCGATGGAGGGCCATGAGGAGACGGGTGACGCTTCGCTCATGTCCGTCCCTCCAGGTTTCAGAACGCTTCTGGAGCATTTTATGAGAAACGGCGAGTTTTCATAAAATGCTCGCCGCGGATTATGAAAATCTGCACCAGGCCGCTCGCCCGGCCGCTTGCTCAGGAAGAAGCGACGGCGACGCGGCGCGGCGCAGCGCGCCGCGCCGGCGATCGGTGAGTTCTTCCTGAGCAGGGAATCGCGGCGGACGTGGCATGCGGTCAGGCGAGGCCCGCGCGGCGGGCGAGCACGGCGGCCTCCATACGGGAGGCGGCCGCGAGCTTCGCGAGCACGCGGGAGACGTGCGTCTTCGCGGTGGCCTCGCTGATGCCCAGTTCGCGGGCGAGCTCGGCGTTCGAGCGGCCCCGGCCGAGGGCTGAGAGCACGTCACGTTCGCGGTCGGTGAGCGAGTCGAGCCCGGGCACCGGCTCGGGGCCGGCCGGATCGGGAGTCGAGGCGAAACGGTCGAGCAGGCGCCTGGTGACCTCGGGCGCGAGCGCGCCCTCGCCGCGGGCGACCGCGAGCACGGCCTCGCGCATCGCGGGTCCGCTCGCGGACTTGAGCAGGAAGCCGGCCGCACCGGCGCGGACCGCGCCGAAGACCACCTCATCGAGGTCGAACGAGGTGAGCACGAGCACGTCGGCGAGCCCGTCGGCCACGATGGCCCTCGTCGCCTCGATGCCGTCGGTGCCCGGCATGCGCACGTCCATCAGCACCACGTCGGGGCGCAAGGCACGCGCGTTGCGGATCGCCGCAGCGCCGTCGGCCGCCTCACCCACCACCTCGATGCCGTCCCCGTCGAGCAGCAACCGGAGCCCCGCCCGGATCGCGGCGTGATCGTCGGCGAGCAGCACGCGCACGCTCGTGGGCTGCTCAGTCACGACATGCTCCTCGGCACGCGGGCGCGCACGAGCCATCCGTCGCCCGCGGGCCCCGCCTCGAGCACGCCGCCGAGCCGTTCGGCGCGCTCGCGCATGAGGTCGATCCCGTGGCCGGTGCCGCGCGACCCGGCCTGCCGCCGGCCTCCGGTCGAGGTCACCGTCACCTCGACCGCGTCGGATGCGTCGTCGAACCGGATCTCGACCTCGGAGCCCGGGGTGTGCCGAGCCGCGTTCGTGAGGCTCTCGCCGACGACGCGCGCGAGCGCCTGGTCGACCGCGGTCGGCACGACCGGCACGTGACCGACGAGCGAGGCGCGCACCCCGTCGGCGCCCGCGACGAGCTCGGGCAGCTCGGCGAGCCTCGGCGGGGCCACGAGCGGGTCGTCGCCCGTGCGCAGCACGACGATCATGGACCGCATCTCGTCGAGGCCCGCGACGCTCGCCGCGCGCACCGCGCGGAGGGCCGCACGGTCACGCTCACCGGACTCCGCCGCGAGCGCCGCCTCCGCGTTGATCGCGATGGCCGACAGGTTGCCCGCGATGACATCGTGCAGGTCACGCGCCATGCGCTCGCGCTCCTCGCGCACCGCCTCGTCGCGCTCCAGGGCGATCAGCCGCTCGGCATCGCGAGCCCGCGCCTCCGACACCGCGGCGAGCTCGCGGCTGCGCCGCACCGACATGCCCCACCAGTACGGTGTGCCGAGCAGCACGAAGGCCTGCAGCGCGAAGAACACGCTGTTCCTCAGGTCGTTGCCGGCCAGCATCGGTGCGATGAGCGCGGCCGCGACCACCAGCACGATGACGGCGAGCAGCACCCGCACCCGGCGTGGAGCGCCGTACAGGACCGCCGAATACAGCAGGTCGAAGAACACGAGCAGCATGCCGAGGCTGCCGCCCAGCACGCCGTCGGCGAGGAACAGCGCCGAACCCACGGCGAGCGCGGTGAACGGCAGCCGCCGCTTCACGAGCATGGCCGCCGACCCGAGCAGGATGGGCAGCAGGTGCCAGAGCGGGTCGATCGCCTGGACCCAGGGCGCATCGATCCAGAGGCCGCTGATGCCGAGCAGGGTCAGGCCGACCCCGGCGACCGCGGTGCCGAGCGCGGCGAACGCGTCGGGGTGGGCACGGTACGCACGCGCCGCACGCGCTCCAAGCCCATCCGCCGCCATGCCTCTCATCCCAGCACATCGCCGAGGGCGCGCGCTCCGTCGAACGATGTACGTCGCCCACGACGTTCGCCCGACGCGCAGCGCACGCTCGCGTACCGACGCTGGAACCATGACCATCGAACTCGGCCTCACGCTGGCTGCGCTCGCGCTCGTCGACAGCCTCAGCATCGGCACGCTGCTCATCCCCCTGTTCTTCCTCGTCGCGCCCGGCCGGGTGCGCGCGGGCCGCGTGCTGCTCTACCTGGGCACCATCGCGGTGTTCTACTTCGCGGTGGGCATCGCGCTCACCGCGGGCGCCGGCGTGATCGTCGAGGGCGCCGCGGGCGCGCTCGAGACTCCGGCGGCGCGCTGGCTGCAGCTCGTCATCGGCGGCGCGCTGCTCGCCGGCAGCTTCTTCATCGGCCGGAAGCAGCCGGCGGAGTCCCCGGCAGTGCGCGCGCGAGCCGCCGGCACGCGCGCGACGGTGAGTGACGCGAGGGTCGCCGCCACGTCGGGTGGCGAGACGGTCGGGCGCGAGACGGCCGGCGGCGAGACAGTCGGCGGCGGGTCGGATGACTCGGGCGCGACGCCGGCCGGACCGCGACGCCCCGGCCGGCTCGCGCGGTGGCGTGAGCGTGCGATGGGCGACGGCCCGCCCGCGATCGTCGTCGGCCTCGCGCTCGGCGCCGGGCTCATCGAGCTCGCGACGATGCTGCCGTACCTGGGTGCGGTCGGCATGATCACGGCCGCGGGACTTCCGCCCGAGGTGTGGATCGGCGTGCTCGCCGCCTACTGCGCGGTCATGATCGCGCCCGCGCTCGTCCTGCTCGCGGGTCGCGTCCTGGCACGGCGCCTCGTCGAACCCCCGCTCCGCCGCCTGGCGGGATGGCTCGAGCGGAACTCGGCGGAGAACACGGCGTGGATCGTCGGGATCGTGGGGTTCCTGGTCGCGCGGGATGCGGCGACGCAGCTCGGGCTCTTCTGATCGGGCTGCTGACCGGGCGCGGCTGCGACGAGGCATCCGTGGGTCTCGGTCCCGCTTCGCGGGGTCTCGATACGCTTCGCTACTCGACCAGCGGCGGGGCTGCGGTGACGCGATCGAGGAATGCGACCGTCTGCTCGAGCGCGGTGTGCGCCTCCTCGAACTGTGCGAGGTGGAACTGGTACTCGTGCGGCAGCGCGGGCTCGTGGTGCTCCGCCCAGAAGAGCGCCGTCACGTCGACGCCCGCCGCCGTGAGCGCGCGATGCATGGGCACCGACTGCAGCCAGGTGAGGCCGTCGCCGTTGCCACCAGTGATGAACGTCGCGGGGAAGTCCGCGGTCACGAACTCGAGGCTCGACATGAGGGTCGACTGGGCAGTGTCGGACCAGTTCTGCTCGCCCGTGTAGGCCCAGAGCGCGGTCTTGAACCCCCATCCGGCGAGGCCGCCGAGGTCGGCCATGCCCTGCAGGTCGTAGACGCCGCAGTTCAAGACGATTCCCGCGAGCTGGCTCGGCTCGATGGCGGGTTCGATGCCCGCGAGCGTCTCGTAGTCGGGATTGGTGATGAGCACGGCGAGCTGGCTCGCGAGCTGCGACCCCGCCGAGTCGCCGGCGAGCACGAGCCGGCCGGGATCGATGCCGAGCTCGTCGGCATGCTCGACGAGGTAGCCGAGCGCCTCGTTCAGCTGCCGGACCGCGGTCGGGTAGGTGGCTTCGGGCCCGACCGTGTAGTTCAGCCCGACGGTCGTGTACCCCTCGTTGGCGAGGATACGCAGGTAGGGGTCGACGTTCGCCTTCGAGCCCGAGATCCAGGCGCCGCCGTGCACCCAGACCACGGTCGGCAGCGGCTCGGTGCCCGCGCCGGGGCTGAACACGTCGAGCGTCGTGTCGGCGCCCGCCGACCCATCGGAGTACTGCACGTCGAGGTGCTCCGCGAGCGGGGTGTCGGGGACGTACGGCGTCATCTCCTCGACGGTCTGCGCGCCGCCCCGCTCGAACACGGCACGGATGAGCATCGCCGACGGCCACGGCGTCGACCGCAGGACGATCGCGACGACGACCGTGCCGAACACGATGATCGCGGCCGTCCAGCCGAGGCGGCGGCGGCCCCGTTCGGAGAGCCGGAGCCGGTGCCACCAGCGATGGCGCGTGCGGTTCTGCTCTCCGTCGGCCGAAGCGGTCACCGATGGTCCTCTCCCCTTGAAACGACAGACCGGCCTGAAACGACAGACCGGCCTCAGTTTGGCATGGCGGCGAACGGCCGGGTCCGCAACCCGGGCGGATGTCGCGGGCCGAGCGCATACTCGGACAGAGCCGGCATTTCGGATCAGAGCGGGAGGTGCGCGATGAGCGCGTGGACCGATGACGAGCTGCACCGGATCGGCGAGGCCGAGGAACTCCAGGTCGCGTCGTACCGAGCGGACGGATCGCTGCGACCGTACGTGACCATCTGGGTCGTGCGATCGGGCGACGACCTGTACGTGCGCTCGGCGTACGGCCCCGAGAACGGCTGGTTCCGCCGCGCGAAGGCGAGCCGCACCGGCCGAGTCCGGGCGGGCGGTGTCGAACGCGACGTCGCGTTCGTCGACGCCGACCCCGAGACGCACGCCGCACTCGACGCGGCCTACGAGGAGAAGTACCGTGCGCATCCGCCGCGGGTGGTGCAGACCGTGGTCGGCCCCGACGTCGTGGAGACCACATTCCGGCTCGCACCGGCCGACACCGCCTGACCCGGGCACGGGCCGGCGAAGCCCGGCTAGACGATGATGACGGGCTCGCCGTACGCGGCGAGCCTGTCGTCCAGCGCAGCCCAGAGCAGGAGGTGGGTGTCGAGCAGGAAGATCATTCCTCGCCCTCGAACGTCAGCCGGCCTTCGCAATGGCGATCAGGCCGGCCGGATGCCGGTCGCGCGCCGAGACGTAGATCTCACCGAGCTCCGGGTTCACCGAGACGCCGTAGACCTTGTTGCCGAACTCGTGGGCGCTCAACCGCTCGACGAGCGAGAGATCGGCGGTCGAGTACAGCGAGACGCCGCTGGCGTTGAACGTCGTCGACTGGTGGCCGGCGATGAGCAGTCCGGCCTCGGGATCGACGGCGAGCGAACGCAGGTCGGCGGACGCCATCGGGATGCTGCCGGTCAGCTCGAGCGTCGTGCCGTCGAGCACGCGCACACCCTCGGTCGAGCCGTCGCTGTCCGCGGTCCCCACGTACAGGCGGTTCGCGACGCCGTCCCACGCGATGCCGTGCGAGCGCCATGGCGAGCCCACGGTCGGCGTCATCGTGATCGGCGCCCCCGTCGTGGCATCCATCACCTCGACGCCGCCGTTCCGCGTCGCCCCGAAGACGCGCTTGCCCTCGAGATCGACGTCGAGACCGCGCACGTTCGCCTGGAAGGCGAACGGGCCACGCTTCAGCGCCCCGGTCGCGGCATCCATGACCAGCCAGTTCGCCGCGTACGCGACGTAGAGCTCACCGGATGCCTCGTCGAGGGCGACATCGCGCACGCCCTCGTCGGCGGCGGTCGGTGCCGGAACGTCGAGCGTCCGGACGAGCTCGTCGGTCGCGGGGTCGATCTCCCAGACCCGCGCCGGCCGCATCTCGTTGCCGACGAACAGGTGCCCGGACCGCGTGTCCACGACCGAGCCGACCGGGCGGTCGTCGGCCTCGGGCACGTCCGTGGCCGACGCGATCACGCCGAGCGGGCGAGCCGCCCATACGGGTGTGCCCGGGTCGGTCGGGTCCGTGGGATCCGTCGGGTCCGTGGGGTCGTCGAGCACCCGGACGCTGACCGTCACCGCAGCGCCGACGAGCTCCTCACCGGGCGGGTTGAGCCGGAAGTCGCGGTTCGAGACGAAGACCCGCTGACGTTCCTCGTCGACCGCGATGCCGTACCCGTCCTTGCCGTAGGCCGGGTCGGCGAAGTCGCCGAGCGTCGTGCCGGTCGAGAGGTCATGCACCGAGAAGCCGCCGGAGCCGGCGGTCGTGCCCGTGTACCCGACGTAGAGCAGCCCGTTCGTGGAGTCGATGTCGACCTGGCGCGGGTTGGGACGAGTCGCCTTGCCCCAGAGCTTCGCGTAGCCGTCGGTCGCGTCGAACGCCTCGATGTTGACGACGTCGGTCAGGTCGTGGAATTTCGTGCTCACGACCGTGCCGGAGGCGGGGTCCGCCGCGACGTAGTACGCATCGGCCGTGCCGTTGATGACACCCAGCGAGGCGCCCGTCTCGGCGTCGAGGACCTCGATGCCGCGCGACGGGATCGCGCCGTAGACGACACCCGCCTCGGGATCGACGTCGATCGAACGGTTCGACTCGATGAACGCGTACGGCCCGCGCACGACCTGACCGAACGTGTCGTCCGCGATCGAGACGACCACCCAGTTCCGGTTCTGCTGACCGACGTAGAGCAGGTCGCGCTCATCGTCGATACCCAGATCCCGGATGTTCTCGGGCAGCGCCATCTCACGCAGCACCGTGTCGGTCTCGGGATCCATCTCGAAGATCTTCCGGCTGTTCTGGTCGCCCAGGTACAGCACGTCACGTGACTGCGAGTACGCCACACCCGCCGCGAGGTTCGCGTTCTGCTCGTTCACCGAGGAGAGATGCCCCGCCGATTCGTAGGCGAGCTCCTCGGGCAGGACGCGCTCGCTCACGGTCACGGCCGCACCGACGAGCTCCTCACCGGGCGGGTTGAGCCGGAAGTCGCGGTTCGAGACGAAGACCCGCTGACGTTCCTCGTCGACCGCGATGCCGTACCCGTCCTTGCCGTAGGCCGGGTCGGCGAAGTCGCCGAGCGTCGTGCCGGTCGAGAGGTCATGCACCGAGAAGCCGCCGGAGCCGGCGGTCGTGCCCGTGTACCCGACGTAGAGCAGCCCGTTCGTGGAGTCGATGTCGACCTGGCGCGGGTTGGGACGAGTCGCCTTGCCCCAGAGCTTCGCGTAGCCGTCGGTCGCGTCGAACGCCTCGATGTTGACGACGTCGGTCAGGTCGTGGAATTTCGTGCTCACGACCGTGCCGGAGGCGGGGTCCGCCGCGACGTAGTACGCATCGGCCGTGCCGTTGATGACACCCAGCGAGGCGCCCGTCTCGGCGTCGAGGACCTCGATGCCGCGCGACGGGATCGCGCCGTAGACGACACCCGCCTCGGGATCGACGTCGATCGAACGGTTCGACTCGATGAACGCGTACGGCCCGCGCACGACCTGACCGAACGTGTCGTCCGCGATCGAGACGACCACCCAGTTCCGGTTCTGCTGACCGACGTAGAGCAGGTCGCGCTCATCGTCGATACCCAGATCCCGGATGTTCTCGGGCAGCGCCATCTCACGCAGCACCGTGTCGGTCTCGGGATCCATCTCGAAGATCTTCTGACTGTTCTGGTCGCCCAGGTACAGCACGTCGCGCGACTCCGAGTACGCCACACCCGCCGCGAGCCGGGCGTTCGACTGATTGACCGAGCCGAGCGACTTCACGACCTCGTAGTCGACCTCGCCGGTCGGCGTCTCGGGGCCCTCCGGGTCGTTCGGGTCGGGGTCGGGGTTGCCGCCGCAGCCGAGGCACGGCTGCACGGGACCCGGGTCGATCTCCTGCGGATCGACGCCATCGGTCACGAGCTTGCCCGAGGCATCCTTCGTGATGGTGACGCCGTCGAAGAACTCCCCGTCGGCCGTACGCGACTCGTACCGGAGGGTGCCGTCGGTGACGTCGACCAGCTGGTAGAACTGCTTGCCGCCGTCGAGCCGGCGCAGGTGGGCGTCGTTCTCGTTCCAGAGACGCGGACCGTACTCGTACAGCTTGACGCTCGCGCTCGAGCCGACGTACACCGGGCCGGTCGAGCTGAGCTCGGGGTCCGCGCCCGCAGGCAGGTTCTGCTCCGAGGCGAGCGTGTTGCCGCGGCCGTACGCGTGATCGTGGCCCTGCAGCACCAGGTCGACGTTGTACTGCTCGAGGATCGGGCCCCAGACCGTGCGGATGCCGAGGTTGTTGCGGCCCTCGTCGAGCGAGTACACCGGGTGGTGGAACAGCACGACGGTCCACGTGTTGGGGTTGTCGGCGAGCACCGCCTCGAGCCACTCGGCCTGGATCGACAGGCCCTCCTCGGAGGTGATGTTGCTGTTCAGGGAGATGAAGCGGACCCCCTCACGGTCGGTGAAGTAGACCGTGCCGGCGAGCTCCTCGTAGACGCCGCCCTCGCCCGACGGCCCATTGGCCGGGTACGGCAGCTGGGCGCGCCAGGTGCGCGAGAGTCCGCCGTCGTACTCGTGGTTGCCCGGCGTCGTGATGAGGTTCTGCGTGCCGAGCGAGTAGGAGAACGCGTCGAAGACCTCACCCCACTGGGCATCCGAGTTCGCGTCGTCGACGAGATCGCCGATCTGCACGACGACGTCGGCGTTCGGACGGTCGCGGAAGGCGTTGCGGAGGACTCGCGAGCCGTCGCTCAGGATGCCGTTCTGAATGTCGCCCAGGAAGATGAACGACGTGCTGCGGTCGGTCGCGCTCGCCGTCGCGAAGTCCTGCCACTCCGAGAAGTTCGTGCCGTCGCCGACGCGGTACATGTACTCCGTCCCGGCCTGCAGGCCGGTGATGGTGGCGGAGTGCAGGTTCTGCTCGTACCCGAGGTCGGTCGTCACGGAGGTGAAGGTCGCCTCCGCCTCGAGCACGCCCGACGGATACGGAGCCGGCGTCAGCGTGCGGTACTGCACCAGTCCGCGGTCGGTGTCGGCCGTCGTGCGCCAGGTCACCGTCTGCTGCGTGGTCGGGTCCGCGGCGGGCGTGAGCACGATCCGGTCCGGCAGGACCGACGGCGCCCAGCGTTCGGCGGGAGCGACCGGGGCGGCGACGGCCGCCGGCGCGGGAGCGGTCAGGATGCCTCCGCCGAGCAGCACGGCGCCGGCGAGCGCGCCCGCCGCGACGCGCCACGGCGCTCGCCGCCGGGTACGGGTGCTGGTCATCGGGATACGGCCTTTCGGGGGTTCGGTTCGGAAGGATGGGCGTCTCATGCGGCCTGACCGCCTCGACGCGTACGGACGACGAACGTGATGCCGGCCGCGGCGAGCAGCGCGCCGAGCGCGGCGAGGCCGCCACCGGCCCACCCGGTGTCGGCGAGTCCGCCGGCCGGTGACGGACCTGCAGGCCGGGTCACCAGGAGGGCGGCGCGCGCGATCGCACCTGAGCCGAGGCCCTCGACGACGATCTCGTGCTCACCTGGCACGGTGTCTCGGGGGATCCGCACCGTCGCCGTGAGCGCACCGGATGCATCCGCGCTCACCACCGCGAGTTGCGCGGGCTCGGAGTGCAGTTCGATCGACACGCGCTCCCCCGCCTCGAAGCCGGCACCACGAAGGGACAGCTCGGCGCCGGGTGCCGCCTGACCGGTGGACAAGGTCACGGTCGCTGCGGCCGGATCGGTCCCGGGGTCGGTTCCCGGGTCGGTCCCGGGATCGGTGCCCGGGTCGGTGCCGGGATCGGTGCCCGGGTCGGTGCCGGGATCGGTGCCGGGATCGGTGCCCGGGTCGGTGCCAGGGTCGGTTCCCGGGTCCGTGCCGGGATCGGTGCCCGGGTCCGTGCCGGGGTCGGTCTCGAAGCCCCAGCGTGTGGATCCCGGCCCGGAGGGCCACGCGTCGTCATCGCTGACGAGCTTCTCGCCCGAGGCATCCTTCTCGATCGTGAAGGCGTCGAAGAGCGCGCCGTCGACGGTGCGCGCCTCGACGTGCAGCTCGTCCGCGGTGACATCGACCGTCTGGAACAGCTGGACATCGCGGCCGACCACGCGCAGGTTCGCCTCGTTCGCGGTCCAGTTGTTCGCCTCGGCGGGGTCGGGCACGTACATCTTCGGCCCGGCGACGGAGACGAGGTAGACCGGGCCGGTGTGGCTGGTCTCGGCGTCGGCGCCTTCCGGCAGCTCCGCCTCGTTGGCGAGCAGGTTGCCTCGGCCGTACGCGTGATCGTGCCCCTGCACGACGAGGTCGACGTCGTACTGCTCGAACAGCGGCAGCCAGGCCTCGCGAAGCGCGGCGTTGTCCCGGCCGGACGTCACCGAGAAGATCGGGTGGTGGAACTCGACGACCGTCCACCGGTTCGGGTTCTCGGCGAGCATGCCCTCGAGCCACTCCGTCTGGGCGGCGAGGCTCGCCGGGTCGAAGCCCTGCGTGCTGTTGAGGGTGATGAAACGCACGCCCTGGTAGTCGACGGCGTACACCGTCTCGCCGAGGCCCGCGCCCTCCGGACCGTTGGCGGGGTACTCGAACTGGGCGTCCCAGTGCTCGGAGAGCTCGGGGCCCGGGTAGTACTCGTGGTTGCCGGTCGCGGCGATGACGTTCAGGTACTGGTTCGAGAACGCGGCGGCCTCATGCCACTCGCCCCATTCGGCGTCCGAGGTCTCGGTGTCGATGAGGTCGCCCGCGTGCACCACCGCACGGGCGTACGGTCGCGCCTCGAACGCCGCGCGGAAGGCGCGGGAGGTGTAGGCCTTGTTGTCGTTCTGCGCGTCGCCCTGGACGAGGAAGCTGAAGTTGCCGACCTCGTCCGCCGCGGTCGTGAACTCGAGCCACTCGCTCCAGGTCTCGCCGTCGCCGACGCGGTACAGGTACGTGGAGCCGGGCTCGAGCCCGTCGATCGTCGCCGAGTGGTGAGCGATCTCGTAGCCGTAGTTCGACTCGAAGCCGGTGGTCGTCGCCTCGACCGTGCGCGCCGCGCCGGGATCGACCGGATCGACGGTCAGGGCGGTGAGCTGGACGCGCGGCGCGGTGACGTCGCTCGCGGTCCGCCAGCTCACGCTCTGGCTCGTCATGGGCGTCGCCGTGGGAGTCAGGATGACCCGGTCGGGCACCGCGGAGGGAACGAAGACCGTCGCCGGCGACACCGCCGGCGGGTTGAGGCCGCCAGCGGCGACGGCGATCCCGCCGCCGAGGCAGGTGAGGCCGAGCACGGCGACCAGGCCGCCGGCGGCGAGCGCGGTTCCGCGCGCGAGGAACGTGGTTCGGAGCTTGCTCGCCATCGCGCGGCAGCACCTTTCGTCGGATGAACGGGGGTGGGGGGACGCGATCCGGAGCGAAGCAGCCGTATGCGCCGATGCGAACGTATCGATGACGGTCACGGCACGCCGGCCGCATCCGCGAACGGTCATCGACACTTCACCGGACGCGCCGGGCGTTCATCAGCCGGACACCCGCGGGCGCCCCCGTCCGCGCCGTGGACACCCCGCCCGACCGGCGGACCCGAGGGAACCTCGCTCTATCGGGGCGCCCTGTACACGACTACGATCCGGTGCTGTCCTGAGGTTCCGGCACGTTCGGAGGGTCGCCATGACCGCAGCAGCCGCACCCAGCACACCTCGAGCGCAGCTCCGGCGGGTCATCGCCCCGCTCGCGCTCGCGCAGTTCATCTGCAGCTTCGCCGGCTCGAACATGAACGTGATGATCAACGACATGAGCCGGGACCTCGACACGACCGTGCAGGGCATCCAGGTCAGCATCACGCTCTTCCTGCTCACCATGGCGGCGCTCATGATCCCGTGCGGCAAGCTCACCGACCTGTTCGGACGGAAGCGGCTCTTCATGCTGGGGCTCGCCGTGTACGGCCTCGGCGCACTCGTGAGCGCCGTGGCGCCCGGTCTCGGCGTGCTCATCATCGGCAACTCGATCCTCGAGGGCGTCGGCACGGCCCTGCTCATCCCGCCCGTCTACATCCTCACGACCGTGCTGCTGCCGGACATCCCCACGCGGGCTCTGGCGTTCGGCATCATCAGCGGCATGGGCGGCGTGGGCGCCGCAGCCGGGCCGCTCATCGGCGGGCTCATCGCGACGAGCATCAGCTGGCGAGCGGCGTTCGTGTTCCAGGCGCTCATCATCGTGGTGATCCTGCTGCTCAGCCGAAACCTCGAGGATCCGATCCCCGCCGACCCGAAGCGCCCGTTCGACACCGTCGGTGCAGTGCTGTCGGCGGCGGGCCTGATCGTCCTCGTGCTCGGCATCCTCGCGGCCGACAACAGCCTCGCGCTCATGGCGATCGGGCTCGTCGGCGGCGCCGCACTGCTCGCGGTGTTCTTCTGGTGGGTGGGCCGGCGGCAGCGGCACGGCAAGGAGGCCCTGCTCTCGCTCGAGCTCTTCCGCAACCGGACGTCGAACTTCGCACTGGTCACGCAGAACGTGCAGTGGCTCGTGCTCATGGGCTCGTCGTTCGTGGTGTCCGCGTACCTCCAGGTCGTGCACGGGTACAACGCGATCGAGACTGGGGTCATCTTCACCGCGGCGACCGTCGGACTGCTGCTCACCTCGGTGGCCGCCGGGCGGCTCGCGCGCACGTTCGCGCAGCGCACGCTGATCCTGGCCGGATTCGTGCTCACCGTCGGCGGCGTCGGCGTGCTGCTCTGGCTCGCCACGGCGAGCACGTCGGCCTGGTCGTACGCCCCGGGGCTCTTCCTGCTCGGCTCGGGCATCGGGCTCATGCTGACCCCGTCGGTCAACGTCGTGCAGTCGGCGTTCCCCGAACGGCTGCAGGGCGAGATCTCCGGCCTCTCGCGCAGCGTCTCGAACCTGGGGTCGTCGCTCGGCATGGCGATCGCCGGCACCATCCTCGTGGTCAACATCGCCGACGGCAGCCGCGCCTACGGCGACGCCATGATCTGGCTCGCCGCGATCAGCGTCATCGGTCTGATCGCCGCGCTCCTCCTGCCGCGCAAGGTCACCGCGGCGACGGACTGAGCCCCGAGGCATCCGCACCGCCCGCATCGCCCGCATCGCCCGCATCGCCCGCATCGCCCGCATCGCCCGCATCCGAAGAAAGGACGACACCATGGAGGACTTCCCCGAGATCGCCGACCACGGCATGATCGGCGACCTGCAATCGATCGCCCTCGTCTCGACGGATGGCACGATCGACTGGTTCTGCGCCCCGCGTTTCGACTCGCCGTCGGTCTTCGCGTCTCTGCTCGACCGCGAGCGCGGCGGGTTCTTCCGTATTCGAGCCGTGGGCGAGGGTGTGCGCGTCAAGCAGATGTACTTCCCCGACACCGCGGTGCTGATCACGCGCTTCATGAGCGACGACGGCGTCGGCGAGGTCATCGACTTCATGCCCGTCGCCGACGACCCGACGGTCGCCACCCCGAATCGGGTGATCGCGAGAGGCATCCGTGTCGTGCGTGGCGAGCTGACCTTCCGGATCGAGTGCCGCCCGCGTTTCGACTACGGGCGGCGGGCGCACACCGCGACCGTGACCGGTCACGGCGTGCGCTTCGAGGCGGGCGACCTGCACGCCGCCCTGCACGGGCTGCGACCCGACGCGCTCGACGGCGCCGACGTCGACGAGACGATCACCATGTCCGCGGGCGAGATCCGGCGCTTCGCGTTCGAGACCGAGCCGGCCGGGGCACCGCGCGAGCTCAGCGAGAACGAGGGGTCGGCCCGGTTCGCCGAGACGGTGGCGTTCTGGCGCGCCTGGCTCGCGCGCGGCACCTACCGCGGCCGGTGGCGCGAGGCGGTCGAACGGTCGGCCATGGTCCTGAAGCTGCTGCAGTACGCGCCGACCGGGGCGCTCGTGGCCGCGCCGACCGCGGCCCTGCCCGAGCAGCTCGGCGGCGTCCGCAACTGGGACTACCGGTTCACCTGGATCCGCGACTCGTCGTTCTCGGTGTACTCGCTGCTCGCGCTGGGGTACGTCGGCGAGGCCATCGCCTTCACCCGATGGATGGGCGATCGGGTGCTCGAACAGGCCGGCGACGGCTCGGGACCGTTGAAGATCATGTACCGCATCGACGGTTCCTCCGATCTCGAGGAGCTCACGCTCGACCACTTCGAGGGGTACGCGGGCTCACGTCCGGTGCACGTCGGCAACGGCGCAGCCGACCAGCTCCAGCTCGACATCTACGGTGAGGCCCTGGATGCCATCGCGATCGTCGACCGCGTGGCACCGCTCGGGCACCCCGGCTGGACCCAGCTGCTCGACATCCTCGACTGGCTCGCCGACCACTGGGACCAGCCCGACGAGGGCGTCTGGGAGACGCGCGGTGGCCGCCAAGCGTTCACGTACGGTCGCATCATGTGCTGGGTCGCGTTCGACCGGGCGATCAAGATGGCGCAGGAACGAGGGCGACCCGCACCCCTCGAACGCTGGATGGCCGCCCGGAACGCCATCTACGAGCAGGTGTTCACGCAGTGCTGGAACCCGAAGCGGCGCGCGTTCACGCAGCACCCCGACACCGAGGTCGTCGACGCCATCACGCTGCTCATGCCGCTCGTCGGCATGATCTCGCCGCACGATCCGATGTGGGTGTCGACGCTCGAGGCGATCGGTGAGGAGCTCGTGACCGACAGCCTCGTCTACCGGTACAACCCGTCGGCCTCGCCCGATGGACTGCCCGGCGAGGAGGGCACGTTCTCGCTGTGCACGTTCTTCTACGTCATGGCGCTCACCGACGCCGGCCGCCTCAACGAGGCCGAGTACGCCTTCGAGAAGATGCTGACGTACGGCAACCACGTCGGGCTGTACGCCGAGGAGATCAACCCGAACGGGTTGCAGCTCGGCAACTTCCCGCAGGCGTTCACGCACCTGGCGCTCATCAGAGCCGCCATCGACCTCGACACCGCGCTCGACCGCCGCGCGACGCATCCGGTCACCGCCGACATCGAGCAGTTCGCGCGAGCCGTCCGGCACGCCGCCGAGGCGACCGGTGGCGGCCAGCACGCGGCGGGCGCGTGAGCCGGAGCAGCCGGCTCAGCGCGGGCAGCCGGCTCAGCGCGACGGCGGCTCGGGCTCGCGGGCCTCGCCGACCGGGTGGTCGGGCACCTGAGCGCCCTGCGCCTCGAGCGCGCGGATGAGGGTGGCCGAGTCGTAGGGGCCGACGTGGCGGCGCGAGCCGATGAAGAACGTCGGCGTGGAGTGCAGGTCCATCATCTCGGCGTCGAGCTGGTCGTCCTCGACCCGGCGGACGACCTTGGGCGAGTGCAGGTCCTCGACGAATCGCTCGACGTCGAGACCCAGATCGCGTGCGTACTCGACGAGGTCGTCGGTCTGCAGCTCGCGCTGATTGGCGAAGAGCACGTGCCCCATCTCGAAGTACTTGCCCTGCCGGCCGGCGGCCTCGGCCGCCTGCGCGGCCTCCTTGGCGTGCGGATGCACCGACTCGAGCGGCAGATGCCGCCAGACGTAGCGGATGTCGTCGCCGAAGTGGGCGCGGACCGCGTCGATCGAGCCCGTGGCCCGGCTGCAGAACGGGCACTCGTAGTCGCCGTACTCGACGATCGTGTACGGCGCGTCCGGCCGGCCGCGCACGTGGTCGCGCTCGAGGTCGACGGGTCGGGCGAGCACGGCGCCGACCGCCACGGGCGGCGACAGCCGGTCGGCGACCACGAAGATGACCCAGCCGAGCGCGAACGCGATGACGGATGCCCCGAGCACGCCCACTCTCGCGAGGTCCTGCTGCTCGGGGTCGGGCAGGGCGATCGTCACGATGAACAGCGAGATGGTGAACCCGATGCCGGACAGCGCCGCACCGCCGGCGATGCGGGGCATCCCGAGACCCGGCGCGAGCCGCCCCTTGCCCATCGCCCGGATGAGCGCGGTCGCCCCGGCGATGCCGATGAACTTGCCCACCACGAGGCCCGCGACGACGCCCCAGGTGAGGGGCGAGCCCAACGCGGCGCCGAGCGTCTCGGGGTCGAGGTGGACGCCCGCGTTCGCGAGTGCGAAGAGCGGCAGGACCAGGAACGAGATGTACGGACCCCATGCGGCCTGCAGCCGGTCGTTGATCGACAGCGACTCGCGCAGACTCCGCGCGACCGCGGACGCGTACTTGGTGTTGGGCGATTCTCGGAACGCCTGGGTGAGCTCGGCGGTGCGTTCGACGTCGGTGCGTCTCGGCGGGAAGACGGGGATGAGCAGGGCGACCGCGACGCCCGCGAGCGTCGGGTGGATGCCGGCCTGGGCCACGGCGATCCAGAGCGCGATGCCGAGCACGGCGTACGCGATGCCCCGGCCGGCTCGGAGGAAACGGACGAGCGCGAGCGCGACCATGAGCACGGCGGCGATGACGAGCGGCAGCGGGTCGATGCCCGAGTTGTAGAAGACGCCGATCGCGAGCAGCGCGCCGACGTCGTCGACGACCGCGAGGGTGAGCAGGAATGTGCGCAGGCGCGCGGGGAACTTGGGTCCGATGATCGCGAGCGCACCGAGCAGGAACGCCGTGTCGGTCGAGATGACGACGCCCCAGGCCTGCGCCTCGCCGGTCGAGAACGTGAAGGCGACGAAGATCAGCGCCGGCACGATGAGCCCCGCGATCGCCGCGACGACCGGGACGATCGCGCGTGAACGATCGGTGAGGTCGCCGATCGTGAACTCCCGTTTGACCTCGAGCCCGACGACGAAGAAGAACAGCGTCATGATCGCGTCGTTCACGACCTGATGCAGCGACGCGCTCAGCTGGAGGTCGCCGAGCCCGATCTCGAGGTGCAGCTCCCAGAACGCCTCGTACGTCCAGCCCCACGGCGAGTTCGCCCACAGGATCGCGAGCAGCGTGAAGATGAGCAGCAGCGCCGCGGCCGGGCGATCACCGGATCCGAGGTGCTTCGCCTTGCGTACGCTGCGCTCGTGCGTCGTGGCGGAGGGGGCGCTCACGGATCACAGCTTAGGGGCCCTCAGGTTTCCGTTGGGTGACGAGTTTCAGCCTTCGAGGAGCAGGGACGAGACCAGCTCGTCGCGTCGCGAACGGATGTCTTCGGCGGCCCGCGTGCTGCCGTCGATCTCGCCCGGAAGCGAATCGGGGATCGACACCGCGGTCCAGACGGCGCCCGGGCCGAGTTGCGAACGGCACTGCGAGATCACCCCGTCGAAGACGACCGGGAATGAGACGTCGTCGAACTTGCCGGTGCGCGCGAGGACCGCCGCGTAGTCCACGACGGCGAGCGCGACCTCGTCGGTCGTCTCCAGCCGGTTTCCCTGGAACAACAAGATGTGCATGGATGCCTCCGCTTCGATGCTGCTCCGCGCTGCCGCGCTGCCGCGCGCGACCGCGGCGATGGACTGCCCAGCGAAGCCGAGGTGGCGTTCCGGTCAGACCTTGCGGATGCTCAACGCCTGCCAGCCCTCGGGTACCTGGGCGCGCGCCGCTTCGGTGGCGGTCGCCTCGTCGACGCCGTCGGCCTCGATGACCCGCACCTCGTGGGTGCTCGGATTCGTCGCAATGATCGTGACGAGCATGCGATGAGCGTAGGCGCCGCCACCGACGGCGGCCACCCACCGTCACGTGCACACGTCACACGACGACGCGAGCGGACCGAGGGCCCATGGCACGAACTCGTGACAGGGCGAGAGCCGGTCGTAGAGGGCTGATGACCGGCTCCCTGGGGGGTCCTGAACGTTTCTCTACGGCAGTGGCTCCTCTCCTCGATGGCTGGTGCGCCACCGTAGGCACCTCACCGCGGCGGATCCTAAGGGGTTGACAGGTCGCCGACGAGAAGTCAGCTGCTCGTCGCGGTCACTTCTCCAGGAAGGCGATGAGCGCCCGGTTCCACTCGTCGGGGTGGCTCACGTTCACCCCGTGCGGCGCGCCCGGGATCACGACGAGCTCGCTGCCCGGGATCGCCGCGTGCGTGCGCGCACCCGACCCCTCGACCGGGACGATCTCATCGCTGCCTCCGTGCAGCACGAGCGTCGGCACCGAGACGTTGGCCAGATCGCCGCGGAAGTCGGTCGTGCCGAACGCGGCCTGACAGGCCAGCGCCGCCGCTTTGCTGGCCTGCCTGCAGAGTCTGAGCGCGTCCTGTCGTTGCGCCTCGGTGACCTCGAGCACGCCGTCGACCGAGAAGAAGGCCGTCGTGAACCCGTCGTAGAAGGCCTCCTCGTCGCCCGTGAGCTGCGCGGCCATCTTCGCCGCCTCGGACGGGTCGAGGGGTCCGTCGGGGTTGTCCTCGGTGTGCAGCAGATAGGGCGGCACCGCCGACGCGAACACGGCGCTGCGGATGCGCTCGGGCCCGTATTTCGTGAAGGTCCTGGCCACCTCGCCGCCACCCATCGAGAACCCGACGAGGGTGACGTCGTCGAGGTCGAGCTCGGTCAGGAGGGTGTGCAGGTCCTCGGTGAGGGCGTCGTAGCTGTAGCCGGTGAGCGGCTTGTCGCTGCGACCGAACCCGCGTCGGTCGTACGTGATGACCCGGTAGCCGGCGGCCTCGAGGGCCGGCACCTGCGCGGCGAACGCCTCGCCCGACATCGGCCAGCCGTGGATCAGGACCACCGGGCGACCCGGGCCGCCCGTGTCGTCGACGTGCAGGTTCGTGTCCTTGAACAGCCCGTGGTGAGCGGTGATCTCGGTCATGTGCGTCCCATCTCGTGTGCGGTTCGACGTGTTCGTCGTGTTCGTCGTGTTCGACGGTACGCGGCCGATCCGCCGGCGCCACCGGGTTGCATTGCCAGGGGGTGCGGCGTGTACGCGGGACGACCATCGTGCGCAAGTCTGCTGCGGCGGCGTGCGGCCGAGCGGATGATGTGCGCGTGAACGTCTTCCTAGTCATCGCACTGCTGCTCGTGGTCGGCGGAGCCGCCGCCGCGGGGACGGTCTGGGTGCTCGAGCGGGCTCGCCGGATCGAGCCGGGGCGCGGAGACAAGGTCGAGCTGATCGGCATCGCGTGCGCGATCGCGGGGCTGCCGCTGCTCGCGGTCTCGCTCATCTATGCATTCGCGTGAGGCCGCTGAGCACGGCGGACCGGCGCTTGCCCGCCGAGGCGCTGCGCCCGCGGGCTCGCCGGGGCATACTTGCTCTGACGGCGGATGGTCCGCCGGGGGTGGACGCGGAGGGGTTCGGATGGCGTTCCGCAGCCTGCACACGCTCGAGACGTGGCTCGAGGAGTTCGGCACGCTGGGCTACCCGATCGGCGCTGAGATCAAGGTCATGCAGCAGGACGGCGCGAGCGGTGCGAACACCGGCCTCGTCGGGGTGACCCTGACCAGTGCCTCGACCGACACCTACATCCAGCCCGAGGCGGTCGGATCGTCGAGGTGGGTCGTCACGTTCGAGCCGCGCGACAGCGCCGTGGTGCTCGACCCGGCCGGCCTGCTGCACCTGTCATCCGAGCTCGCGACCATCTCCGCCCTGTGCGCCTTCCTGCAGGCCAAGTCGGCCGAGTTCGCCGGCGAAGACCTGGTCTGACCCCCGCGCGAGCGCGGCCGTCAGCCCTGCCCGGCGGAAGCATGAGCCGCGCCGGTGGTCGTCGTGGTGAGCGCGGACAGCGCCGACGCGAAGTCGGCCATCGCACGCGGGTCGCCGGCGTCGATCGCGGCGCTGAAGTCCCGATCGAATCGGGTGAGCGCGGACCACGGCTCGCCGGTGAGGTCGACGGCCACCGAGAGGCGGTTGACCCGGCGGTCCTGGGCATCGACCTCGCGCCGGACCGCCCCGCGTTCGGCGAGCCGGTCGACGAGGGTCGTCACTCCGGCCGAGGTGATGCCGAGGTAGTCCCGGAGCATGCTGGGCCTCGTGCCCGGATGATCGGCGATGAAGAGCAGCGCCCTCGCGTCGAGCTCACCGATCTGGAGCTCTTTACGAGCGGTGATGAGCGCGGCGGTCCTCGCCTGCATGTACTGCTGCAGAGCGGCCGCCAGCCCGGGTTCGGAGGATGCGTCGGCGCTCATGGAGACATCCTCTCGCGTTGACCGGGGCCGGGGCGAGCCTACCTCAGAAATTTAGCTAATTTCGCGAATTGTTAGAATTTTTAGCTAATCAGGCGTACCGTTGTCGGGGAGGGGACACCGAGCACCGACGATTCCGCTCACCGACCGCCGCGCTCACGCGTGGTTTCCCGCGAAGGAGTCACCATGGGAACGCTCTATTACGGCACCGGCTCGCACCCGGTCGAGATCGACGACCGACTGCTCGCGTATCTCAAGGTCGTGATCGCCGTGAAGCTGCGCCGCAACGAAGCCTTCACCCTGACCTGGAAGCACGGACCGGAGGCGGCGCCCGGTCGTTCGATGATCTGGCTCCAGCCCTCCATCCCCCTGCGCTTCGTCTTCGACGGCGAAGCCGCCGATCCGCTCAGCCGCGCCTACCTGGACGCCCTCGTCCAGCAGGCGAACTCCACGTCAGGGGTCACGGTCGACCTCGGCGATCCCGGAGCGGTGCCGGTCGCGCCCGCGAGACCCGCGCCGGTGCGCGAGCTGTCCGACGTGGCCTGAGCGCCACGCCGCGCCGCCGACCGCTCACCGCACGTCAACCGTCCGTTCACCGACGACCCCCGAGCCGGTCACCGCCGCCCGATTGCCTTGCCGAGACCCCCGTTCGCGCGTGTTCCCGCGCGCCTCATCTCGCAAGGAGTCTCGTGCATTCCCATGCCCTCTTCCGGCGCCGGACCGGCGCCGCGGCGCTCGCCGCGGCCGTCATCGCCGGCCTGATCGCCCTCCCGGCGCCGGCGTCCGCGGCCGATGAGGCCGATGCATCCGCCGCGGCCTCGAACCGGACCCTCGTCGACACCGCGTCGACCGACTGGCGCTACCACGACGCGCCCGCCGACCCCGCCGGCGACGGCCCGATCTACGCCTGGGCGGCCGCCGGCTACGACGACACGTCGTGGAAGCAGGCCAAGGGATCCTTCGGCGCGATCCGCGGCGCGCACGCACAGGTCGGCGGCAACGACGTCAACACGCTGCTCACGCAGTACAAGCCGGGCACCTCGACCAACGTCGAGACCTTCTTCTTCCGCACCGACGTCGCGATCACCGCCGACGAGATCGAGGCGGCCGAGGGCCTCGAGGCGACCGTCCGGTTCGACGACGCCCTCGCGGTGTTCGTCAACGGCGAGCGAGTCGTCGGATACGTCGACGAGCGCTTCGACGAGGCCCAGGGCAACATGCAGTACGTGGGCGACGGCGGCGGCTCGCCGATCGTGCGGTCGTTCACGATCGACCCCGCACTGCTGATCGAGGGCCACAACACGATCGCGGTCGCGCTCTACCAGGACCGCGCCTCGAGCTCGGACATCTACTTCGACTTCGAGGAGCTCGAGCTCGTCACGGGCGAGGGCTCCGGCGGGCCCGCGCCGCAGGACCCGGCGCGCGTCATCTCGACCGAGGCCACCGACTGGCGCTACCAGGACACGGGCGCCGACCCGGCCGGCACCGGCGAGCTCTTCTCGTGGACCGGCGCCGACTACGACGACTCGTCGTGGCCGACGGCCAAGGCCTCCTTCGGCGCGCTCCGCGGCGCGAAGGACCCGGTGAGCGGCAACGCCGTCAACACCCTGCTCACCCAGTACAAGCCGGGCACCTCGACGAACATCGAGACGTTCTTCTTCCGCACCGACATCGAGCTCACCGAGCAGCAGGTCGAAGACGGCATCCGGCTGCGCGGCACGGTGCGCTACGACGACGCCCTCGGCGTCTGGGTGAACGGCGAGAAGGTCGCCGGATTCCTCGACGACGACTTCGACCCCACCCTCGGCAACCTGCAGTACCTCGGCGCGAGCAACGGCTCGCCCGTCGTGAGCAGCCTCACGATCGACAACGAGGTGCTGCAGGCCGGCGAGAACACGGTCGCCGTCGCGCTGTACCAGGACCGCGCCTCGAGCTCGGACATCTTCTTCGACTTCGAGCAGCTCGACGTGATCCCGCCGCTCGACCCGAACGCCCCGATCACCGTGAGCGACGTCATCCTGAACGTCGGCGCGACCGAGGCCGAGCGCAATGTCGCCTGGTACGCGAGCCTTCCGGGCGCCGCGCGCGTCGAGATCGCGCCCGCCGCCGCCATGGCCGGCGACACCTTCCCCACGGACGGTGTGACCGCGTTCGAGTCGACGAGCGGCGAAGCCGCCGACGGCCAGTTCTGGCACCACGCCACCATCCCCGCACTCGCCGAGGACTCGGCGTACGTCTACCGCGTCGGCAACGAGCGGGGCTGGTCGCCCGTGTACGGCTTCGAGACCGCGGCCTTCGACGGCGACTTCGACTTCCTGTACGTCGGCGACGCCCAGATCGGGGCATCGGGCAACGCGACGCGCGACGCCGAGGGCTGGCTGGCCACGACCGAGCTCGCGAGCGAGATGTTCCCGGCCTCCGAGTTCCTGCTCTCGGGCGGCGACCAGGTCGAGCACGCGGGCGACGAGGACCAGTACACCGGATTCCTCGCACCCGAGCTTGTCCGTGAGATCCCCGTCGCGACGGTGAACGGCAACCACGACGTGGGCAGCACGGCGTACAACACGCACTTCAACATGCCGAACCTCGACCTGACCTACGGCGCTCCTGGATCGGCGAGCCAGTCCGGCGGCAACCACTGGTTCATCTACAAGGACGTGCTCGTCATCACGCTGAACTCGAACAACCGCGACAACGCGCGGCACGCCGAGTACGTGGAGAAGATCGTCGCCGAGCAGGGCGCGAACGCGACGTGGCGCGTCGTGACGTTCCACCACTCGATCTACAGCGTCGCGAACCACTCGCTCAGCGCCGACATCGTCGAGCGCCGCGAGCAGCTCTCGCCCGTGTTCACGGCCAACGACATCGACCTGGTGCTCATGGGCCACGACCACGTGTACACGCGCAGCTACCTCATGGACGGCCGCACCCCGGTGCAGGAGGTCGACACGAACGCCGAGCTCCACCCTCAGGCGGGCCAGGTGCTGTACCTGACGGGCAACTCCTCGAGCGGCAGCAAGTACTACAGCATCCGCGACACGGTCGACTTCGGCTACGACGCGGTCGCGCTGCAGGAGCGCGTGCCGAGCTTCATGAACATCGAGGTGACCGACGACGCGCTCACGGCGACGACCTACCGCACCACCGACCGCGGGGTCGTCGACCGCGTCGTGCTCCACCAGGTGGTCGAGCCCGACACTACGGCGCCGGTGCTGACCGTGCCCGAGACGACCGAGCTGACCGTCGGCGACGCGTTCGACGCGATGGCCGGCGTCTCGGCGATCGACGCCGTCGACGGCGACCTCACCGCCGGCATCACCGTGACGGGCACGGTCGACACGTCGGTCGCGGGCGTCACGACGCTCACCTACTCGGTGACGGATGCCTCGGGCAACACCGCGACCGCGACGCGCGTCGTGACCGTGGTCGAAGCATCCGTCGAGCCCGAGCCGGAGCCCGAGCCGGAGCCGCAGCCCGAGCCGGAGCCCGCGCCGATCGTGCCGGTGCCCGGCGACGCCCTGCCGGCGGAGCTGAAGACGCTCGAGGCGCTCGACGTGGATCGTGCCTCCGGCACGATCTCGGTGCGGGCCGGGGAGCAGTTCGTCGGCGAGCCGCTGACGTTCTTCGTCTACTCGGAGCCGCGGCAGCTCGCGACCGTGACGCCGGCGGCGGGCGGCGTGGTCACGATCGCGCTCCCGGCCGACCTCGCGGCCGGCACCCACCGCCTCGCGGCCTACACGGCCGACGGCCAGGTGACGCAGTGGCTCGAGTTCGCGTGGCCCGCAGCCGCGGGGACCGACCCCGGGGCCGGGGCAGGCACCGGAACCGGTGCGGACACCGGCGGCAACGGCGGCAACGCCGGTTCGGGGCTGGCCGACACCGGGTTCGACGCACCGGTGCTCCCGGCGCTCGCCGCCCTGCTCACCCTGCTGCTCGGCGCGGCCCTCATGATCCGCCGCCGCGCAGCACGCGCCTAGCGGTCACCTCCCATGGACGGCCCGGGCGGAGCGCACGCTCCCCCGGGCCGTCGGCGTTCGCCACGTCGGCCGGCCCGTCATGCTGGTGTGATGACCGACGCAGCCGACTCGCGCACGCCCAACGCCCCGATCGACGAGACGGACGGCCTCCGGCTGTGGAATGAGTACCGGGCCGCGCGGCCCGATCGGGCGGTCGACCCGGAGCCGCCGTCGATCGAGCGGTTCGGCGACCATGCGGAGCTGACCGACGAGCTGCTCGGGCTCGTGCTCGACGGCACCAAGACCGCCACGGCGTCGCTGGTCGCCGAGTTCGCACTCGAGGGTCAGCCGCTCCCCCGCATCGGGAGCCACTGGATCGCGTGCGATTCCGCCGGCCAGCCGCGGGTCGTGCTGCGAAGCACCGAGCTGCGTATCGGCCCGTTCACGAGCGTCGACGAGCGCTTCGCATACGACGAGGGCGAGGACGACCGCACGCTCGCCTCCTGGCGCGAAGGCCACCGACGCTATTGGACCCGAGTGGGCGACGCGCTCGGCTTCGAGTGGACCGAACGCCACGACATCGTCTTCGAACGCTTCGAGGTCGCCTGGCGCGCCGATTCCAGCACCCGGTGATGTCGTCCCGCCGGTAGGTGCCGATGCGATACACGGCGTGCGCGGGTACTCGCGGATACCGCCCGTGCACCGTGGTCGCGAAGGCGATCCACCGATGTCGGTGGGTACGTGGATACTGGTGCGCATGACGAACTCACCGCTCGACCGGCTGCACGCCGAGGTGGCTGAGCTCGCCGCCGAATGGGCGGCGGCGCTGCCCGCGTTCGGTGCGGCGTCCGCGGGTGGTGCGGGTGATGCGGGTGATGCGGGCGCAGCACGCAGAGCGGATGCCCCCGGCGCAGCCGGCGGGGCCGGCGCGGCCGGCAGGGTGGATGGCGGTCGGGCGGCTGGTGGTGTGCGCGGCGTCGACGTCGGCGCGGGTGGAAGTGGTGGGGGTCTGGGGTTCGAGGAGCTGAGTGGTCCGGGGCTGGTACGGGTGATCGAGCGGGCGGCGCAGGTCAAACGGATCGTGGACGCGTTCCTCGCCCATGCCAGCGCCGAGGTCGTGCGGCGGTCGGTGCCGGAGCTCGGTGCGGGCGGTTTGGCGAAACAGCACGGGCATGCCAGCCCGGTCCGGTTGATCGAGGCCGCGACCGGCGGTGCGGCTGGTGAAGCGGCCCGGCTGGTCGCGGTCGGTGAAGCGATCCAGGAACGGGAGTCGTTCACCGGGACGGTGCCGGCGAAGTTCCCGCACGTGCGCGCCGCGCTCGATACCGGGCGGTTGAGTGTGGATGCGGCGAACCTGATCACCGGGATGCTCCGCAGGGTCGAACTCCGCGCCGACCCCGACCGGGTGGGGTCGTACGAGCAGCGACTGGTCGAGATCGCGGCCGGGCAGCCATTGTCGCTCGTGCGACGCGCGGTCACCACCGCGCACGCCCAACTCGACACCGACAGCCTCGGCCCCGCCGATGAACGGTTGCACGCTGAGCGGTCGCTGACGTTCCGGGAAGACCCCGACGGCGTGTTCCACCTGCGGGGCCGGCTCGACCCGATCACCGCCGCACCGATCAAGGCCGCACTCGACGCGATGGTCAGCGACGCCCTCCGCCAACGCGGCTCCGGCCACACCACCACCATCACCGACGCCGGAATCGGCACCGGCACCGCGGTGGCTGCGGGTGGTGCCGGTGGTGCGGCTGCGACCGGTGGCGCAAGTGCTGCAGGTGGTGCGGCGGCCTCGGTCACACGCGCGAGTGCGACCGCGTTCGGTTCCGCCACGACCACTGGCACGGGCGCTGAGGCTGGGGCTGGGGCTGGCGTCGTTGCGGGGGCTGGGGCTGCGGCGAGGGCTGGGGCCGGAGCCGGAGCCGGGGCTGGGAGCGATACCGGGTCCGAGGGTGTGGGGCCGGTGGTTGAGGATCGGCGGTCGATCCCGCAGATCCGGGCCGACGCGCTCGCCGAACTCGCGAGGCACGCCCTGGGCTGCACCACCGCACCCGGATCCGTGCCCACCACCACGATCGTGGTCCGCATGAACCTCGACAACCTCCAAGACGAACTCGGTGTGGCCGAGATCGACGGCGTGGATCGGCCCATCGCGGCGAGCACGGTACGCAAGCTCGCCGCCGACGCCGAACTCATCCCCGCTGTCCTCGGCAGCGACAGCGTCCCGCTGGACCTCGGGCGCGGCACCCGACTGTTCAGCCGACACCAGCGGATGGCGTTGATGGAACGCGACGGCGGCTGCGCATCCTGCGGAGCGAACATCACCTACGCCCACGCCCACCACATCCGATGGTGGAGTCGGAGCGGCGCGACCGACCTGGCCAACGGAGTCATGCTCTGCTCGAACTGCCACCACCAGATCCACGACCACGGCTGGCAAGTCCGCATCGACAGGACAGACCGCCGCGGCCAGGTGTGGTTCATCCCACCCCCACACCTCGACCCCAACCAAACCCCACGACTCGGCGGCACAGCCCGCTTCAACCCACAACCCGAGCCAGAACCAGAACCCAGGCCCGCAACCGTCTTCCCGCGCCGCGACCGGAAGACAGGCTCGGAGACAAGAGTCGGACGCAGGCTCCCACGGCGCGGGCCACCGAGGCAGCAACACCAACACCAACACCAAGAGGAAGCAGACGCGCTTCAGGCGAGGGAGCCGAGCCAGATGCCGAGGAGGGCGAGTACGGTGCAGGCGACGAGGTTGCCCAGACCGTAGCCGAGGGCGGCGCCGTAGCGGCGTTCCTGAGCGAGGCGGACCGTCTCGACGCTCGCGGTGCTGAACGTCGTGTAGCCGCCCAGCAGGCCGACACCGACGATCGCGGTCACCTCCGGCGCGAGCCATCCGTTGCCCGCGATACCCGTCAGCAGACCGAGCGCGAACGATCCCGTGAGATTGATGAGCGCCGTGGCGACCGGGAACGCGCGCCGGCTCGACCCGGTGACGATGCCGCCGAGCACGAACCGCAGGGCGGCACCGACACCGCCCGCCGCCGCGACGGCGAGGAACAGCCAGGGCGTCACGCCGCCGCTCCCCGTCGGCGACCGATGACCCCGCCGGCGGCGATGCCGGCGACGCTCGCGACAGCCCCGAGCAGCACGGTGCCGAACGCATACGCCATCGCCCACCACGGCAGCCCGGCGGACGTCAGCTCGGCAGTCGCCGTCGCGAGTGCACTGTAGGTCGTGAACCCGCCGAGCACGCCCGTGCCGACGAACAGCCGCGCGCCGAGCCGTCGCCCGGTGTCCGGTCCCGAGCGCGCCAGCGTCTCGAGCAGCACTCCGAGCACGAAGGCGCCGACGACGTTGACGCCGAACGTGGCCACCGGGAACGCCTCGACCTCGGGCATGAGCAGCGTGACCCCGGCGCGCAGCGCGGTGCCGACCGTGCCACCGAACGCGACCAGGCCGACGTAGCGCCACTGCCGGTGCGCAGGTCGCGGGTCGCGCTCGGGCACGCGCCCCGTCCCATCGACCTGTGCCATCCGGTTAGCCTGTCACACCCGGAACCGTGGACCGAGGGCCGCACGAGCGCCGCTGAATCACGCGAACGGTCGCAGATGGTGAGTGTTGCCCCAGCGGACCCGCCATCTGCGATGGTGCGCTGGCGTGGGCAGCGCGAGCTGGGGATGGACGGATGCCCCGGTATCGCGCGCGCCGAGCAAGCCGACTGCGCGGAACACGTCGAAGCTCGCGACGGGCTCCCCCCTCTGGGTGCTGATCCAGCCCGGGTGGCCGCCGGCGTCGAGCCTGGCGAAGAGGTCCTCGAAGTCCACCCGTGCGCTACTCGACCGAGTGGCGCTACTCGACCGAGGGGCGCTACTCGATCGGCAGCGCCGCGCGGGGCACGTAGCGCATGGCGACGATGCCGTCGCCGAGGTCGTCGCGGCCCGCGGGCTCGAGGTCGAGCGGGGTCGTCAGACCCTCGAGCAGGTATGGGCCGCGGCCGGCGACGCGCGGGTGCACCACGAACTCGTACTCGTCGATCAAGCCGAGCTCGGCGAGCGCGGTCGGGAGGGCCACACCTCCGACGTAGAGCTCGTCGCCCGGCAGCTCCTTGAGCCGCCGCACGGCCTCACCGAGGTCGCCGCTGATGAGCTCGGCGTTCCAGTCGACCTGTTCGAGCGTGCTCGACACGACGTACTTCTTCGCCCCGTCGATCGTGCTCGCGAACGGCCGGGTCCAATCGGGCATGGCCTCGGACACCGGTGGCCGCCACGCCTCCTCCATCATCCGGTAGGTCACGCGCCCCAGGATCAGTGCATCGGCACGCGCCAGCGTGGCCGTCGCGTGCCGGTGCACGGCCTCGTTCCCGGTGCTCGCGCGATGATCCACGCAGCCGTCGAGCATGACGTTGATCGTGTACCTGAGCCGCCGCATGCCCGCAGCGTATCGCCGGACCGGGTCGGCGAACAGTCCCGGTCGACTCGGCGGGGCCTGGCGTGCGAGGCGCGCCCTCGCCAGACTGGTCGCGTGGCCGCACGCCCGACCCCCTGGGTACTGCACGTCGACCTCGACCAGTTCATCGCCGCGGTCGAGGTGCTTCGGCGCCCCGAGCTCGCGGGGAAGCCGGTGATCGTCGGCGGGCGCGGCGATCCGACCGAGCGCGCGGTCGTGTCGACCGCGTCGTACGAGGCGCGAGAGTTCGGCGTCGGGTCGGGCATGCCGCTGCGGATCGCCGCCCGCAAGGTGCCCGACGCGGTGATCCTGCCCGTCGACCACGACGCCTACACCGAGGCATCCGGCCGGGTGATGGCGACGCTGCGCGCCCAGCCGGGCGCGACCGTACAGGTGCTCGGCTGGGACGAGGCGTTCGTCGGGGTCGCGACCGACGACCCCGAACGCGACGCCCGGGCGCTCCAGCGCGACGTGCTCGAGCGGACCCGGCTGCACTGCAGCGTCGGCATCGGCGACACGCTCGTGCGGGCCAAGGTCGCGACCGGGTTCGGCAAACCGCGAGGCGTGTTCCGGCTCACGCGCGAGAACTGGCTCGACGTCATGGGCGAGCGTCCGACGATCGCGCTGTGGGGCGTCGGCGCGAAGGTGTCGAAGCGGCTCGCCGCGCTCGGCATCCGCACGGTCGCCGAGCTCGCGGCCGCGCCCGACGACGAGCTCGTCACGGAATTCGGTCCCCGCATGGGACCCTGGTATGCCGAGCTCGGACGCGGCGACGGAGCATCCGTCGTCGATGACACGCCCTGGGTGGCTCGCGGCCACAGCCGCGAGACGACCTACCAGCAGGATCTCACCGAGCCCGCGCAGGTCGAGTCGGCGCTGCGGCTGCTCGCCGAGGCGGTGCTGGCGGATGTCTCGGCCGAAGGCCGCCCCGTCGTCGGCCTCAACCTCAAGGTGCGGTACGCGCCGTTCATCACGAAGACGTTCAGCCGGAAGGTGCCGGCGACCTCGGACGGCGACGACGTCCTCGCCTGGTTCCTCGGCCTGGCGGCCGACCGCATCGAGCCGGGCCGCCCGATCCGCCTGCTCGGACTGAGAGCCGAGATGGCCATGCCCGACACCGGCGACGACGCAAGCCCCTGACGCCGTGGCCGAGGCGGCCTACGCTGACCGACGACCGCGGAGCAGCGAGCTGCGAGGAGGAGCGACATGACCGACACTTCAGACCGCGACGAACGGGACTTCGCCGACGACGACGCCGAACAGGCGCGCCTGCGCGCCGAGCATGACCGCGAGCTCGGCGTCGATCCGTTCTTCGAGGGCGCGGACATCACCGAGAGCGACGGCCCCGATCTCGAAGCGGGCGATGACCTCGACACGGGCGGCGGCCACCGCACGCCGCGCTGAGCACGCCGCGCTGAGCGGGCTCGGGTAGCGTCGGGCGCGTGGACGACGCGCTGCACCACCCGATCGTGGTCGACTTCCCGCTGCGCGGCGAGGGGTGGATGGCCGTCACGACGCCCGCGCACCGGGTGCCGAGTCACGGCACCGATCAGCTCGGGCAGCGGTACGCGTTCGACTTCGTGCGCGTCGACGACCGGCCGGGCGTGCACGTGCATCCGGCGAGCGCGTGGCGCACGGAGACGATCGGTGGCCGCACGCGCGAGTGCTACGCGTGGGGGCAACCCGTCCATGCGCCGTTCGACGCCGAAGTGGTCACGGCGTCTGATGGGATGGCCGAACGCGAGTGGGTCAATCCCGCGCGCGAGCTTTTCCGCGCGATGCGCACTGCCGCGACGTTCACGCCCGAGAAGCTGCCGGATGTCCTCGGCAACCACGTGGTGCTCAGGGCGACGGATGTCTCCGCGACGCGCGGCGGCGACCGCTCGGCCGGTGACGTGTTCGCGGGGTTCGCGCACCTCGCACCCGGCACCGTCGCCGTGACGGCCGGGCAGCGGCTGCGCGCTGGAGATCTGCTCGGACGCGTCGGCCACACCGGCAACTCGACGTCGCCGCACCTGCACTTCCAGCTCATGGACTCGGCCGACGTGCTCAACGCGAACGGTCTGCCCTGCGCGTTTCGCGGCTACGAGGTCGCGCGCGGCGGCGCGTGGCATCCGGTCGTCGACGGCGTGCCCGGGCGTCGCGAGCGGATCCGCTCGACCGGGCCCGCGAGCGGTCGCGCGTCACAATCGCCCCGCTGACCCCGTCTCCATTGGTACGGCGGCGGTGCCCGGCGCCGCCGCGTTGGAGGTCGAAAAGTGGGTCGGAACTCGCCCCTGCACGCCTTCCATCCCACTCGTCGGCTCGCATCACACTTTCGTGAGCGGTGGTGGGGGTGCGCAGCCGGGAGGGTGGCTGGGTGGTGGCGGAGCTGCCGCCTCCATCGAAAGTCGGGTCCTGCGGCCCACGCCCGGCCGGCGGCGCGGGCCGGGCGGTCGGCCGTGACAGAGTTGGGGGCGACCCCCAAAGAGAGTGAGTGCCAATGGAAACGCTGCGTGACGTCGTCGTCCTGCTCCACATCGTCGGATTCGCGATCACGTTCGGAGCGTGGGTCACCGAGGCGGCGACCCGGCGGTTCCGCACCAACCGCCTCATGGATCTCGGCCTCCTCATCTCCCTCGTCACGGGTCTCGCGCTCGCGGCACCGTGGCCGGCCGGCATCGAGCTCGACTACGCCAAGATCGGCGTGAAGTTCGCGATCCTGATCGCGCTCGGGGCGCTGATCGGCATCGGGAACGCGCGCCAGCGCAAGACGGGTGAGCGCGCGCCGACGGGCATCTTCTGGGCGATCGGCATCCTCTCGCTGGCGAACGCCGGCATCGCCGTCATCTGGTAGCGGCGGCGCCCGGTAGCCGCGGCGCCCGGTAGCCGCGGCGCCCGGTCGCGGCGTCGGCGGCTCGCGCCGTCATCTGGTGGTGACCGGGAGCAGGCGGCGAGAGGATGGGGGGATGACGCCCCAGCGCGAGTTGACCGAGCTCCTCGGTGTGACGCACCCCGTGGTCCTCGGGCCGTTCGGCGGTGCCTCGTCGGTGCCGCTGACCGCGGCCGTGAGCGAGCTCGGCGGTCTGGGGTCGTTCGGCCTCTACGGGTACGACGGCGACCGGATCCGCGAGGTCGGCGCGGCGCTCCGGGAGGCGACGGCCCGGCCGTTCGCCCTGAACCTGTGGCTGCCCATGCCCGAGCCCGCCCGTGATGGCGCGGCGGGGTTCGCGGAGGCGGCTGAGGCGGCGCGCCCCTTGTTCGAGGCGGTCGGGGCCGAGGTCCCCGCACGGCCGCCGGCTGAGCTGCTGCCGTCGTTCGAAGAGCAGTGGGAGGCGGTCGTGGCGGTGCGGCCGGCGGTCGCGAGCTTCATCTTCGGGGTGCCGCCGGCGCACGTGATCCGGGAGTGCCGCGACGCCGGCATCCGGGTGATCGGGTCGGCGACCACGCCGGCCGAGGCTCGCGCGCTGGCCGAGGCGGGTGTGGATGCGATCGTGGCCGCCGGGTTCGAGGCCGCGGGCCACCGGCCGTCGTTCCTCCACGAGGCCGAACGCTCGCTCGTCGGGACCTTCTCGCTCGTCCCGCAGGTGGTCGATGCGGTGGACGTGCCCGTGATCGCGACGGGTGGCATCGCGGACCGGCGCGGCGTGGCCGCGGCGGTCGCGCTGGGCGCGGCCGGCGTCCAGGCCGGCACCGCGTTCCTGCGCACCACGGAGTCGGCGATCGGCGACGCGTACCGGGCGGCGATCGCGGGCACCCCGCCGGATGCGACGGTGCTGACGCGCGCGATGAGCGGACGTCTCGCCCGCGGTGCTCGCAATGCGGCCGTCGCCCACCTCGAGGCGGCGGCCGCGATCGCCCCGTTCCCACTCCAGAACTGGCTGACCGGGCGATTCCGCACGCCCGCTGGGAAGGCAGGACGCGCCGACCTGCAATCGGTCTGGATGGGCCAGTCCGCCGCGCTCGCGGTGCACGATCGCGCCGCCGACGTGTTCGCCGAGCTCGTCGCCGGCCTTCCGGCCTGACCCAGCCCCCGCCGGTCGAGTAGCGCGCGAGGAACGAGCACGCGTATCGAGACCCCCCGCGAGGTGCGTTCGGGGCGAGCACCCGCCCTATCCGGAGACCTATATCCTCTTGGTGATGACCGTGTCGCGCCGAAGCCTGCTCGCGGTCATCGCGGTGGGTGCGGTGGGCGCCCTGGCCGCCTGCGAGACATCCGCCCCTCGAGCCGCGCCCGCGGACACTCCCGGCCCGATCCGTACCCGCCCCCGCCCCTCGGCTCCCGCACCGCCCACCCCCGTGGCAGCCGGAGCGCATCCCGCTCCGGCGCACCCCCAGCCCGACCCGGCCGCGGTCGCCGCGCACCACGCCGGCGCACGCCCGACGGCCTGGGGCACGGCGCTGCACGGCGTCCGTCCTTCGCTGCACGTCCCGTTCGAGGCCGACGGGCGCGCCCGGGTGGCGTGGACCTTCGACGCGTGCGGCGGGTCGGGCGGGGACGGCGTCGACCACGCGCTCCTCGACGGCCTCCGCGCGGCCGCGATCCCCGCGACGCTCTTCCTCAACGCGCGGTGGATCGACCGCCATCCGGGGCTCACGGCCGAGCTCGCCGCGGATCCGCTGTTCGCGCTCGCCAATCACGGCACCCGGCATCTGCCGCTGTCGGTGGACGGCGCGGAGGCCTACGGCATCCGAGGCACGGGCAGCGTCGAGGAGGCCGTCGGCGAGGTCTGGGGCAATCACGAGCTGCTCACCGAGGTGACCGGTGCGTCGCCCCGCTACTTCAGGTCGGGCACGGCGCACTACGACGATGTGGCCGTGCAGCTCGTCCACGATCTCGGCGAGCTTCCGATCGGCTTCACCGTCAACGGCGACGGCGGAGCCACCTATGATGCGGCCACGGTGCACGCCGAGCTGCTGCGGGCGAACCCGGGCGACATCGTCATCGCGCACATGAACCAGCCGCAGAGCGGCACCGCGCAGGGCGCGGTCTCGGCGGCGGCGGTCCTCAGGGATCGCGGCGTCGCGCTCGTGCATCTCGACCTGTAGCGCGAGGTCGGTCGCGGCGCGGTCAGGTCAGATTCCGGATGCCTCGGCGGACCGCTTCGCGGCAGCTGCGCGGCCCGGGTATGGCGAGACCCGGCGGCCCGCCTGCGTGAGCCCAGGTCGACATCACGCGGACCGGCTGCCGGACTCGGTTCGCGACGGGTGCTACTTCGCCACGGCCCCCGCTGAGGCATCCGTCTCGGCTGAGGCATCCGTCTCCGTCGATGCATCCGTCTCGGCCGAGGCATCCGTCGCCGTCGACCCGACCCGGCGCGGGTCGTGCGACCGCGCGACCCGGCGCCAGACCAGACCGCCGACGAGGATCACGACGATCCAGGAGAGCACGCCGGCGAGGCCGGCGAGCGGCTCGCTGCCCGTCAGGGCGGACACGAGCGGCGAGGTGCCGTCCCAGAGGCCGTGCAGCACGGCGACGCCGACGTAGGTGCCGATGACGCCGAAGGTGAGCCGGTACCGGCCGGTCTTCGACGCCGCGAAGAAGATGGCGGCGCCGAGCAGCGAGCTCCAGAGCACATGCCCGACCGGCTCGAACACGGCGCGCTGGATCGCGACCCAGCCGGCGGTGAACACGGGGTGCTCGCCGCCGTAGTTGCCGGCGATGTAGCCGATGGTCTCGAGCACCGAGAAGCCGACGCCGACCGCGCCGCCGACGAAGAGCCCGTTCCGCAGGGTCTTCGCGACGCGCCAGCCGAGGACGACCACGATCACGCCCTTCGAGAACTCCTCGACGAAGCCCGCGCCGAGCAGCGAGACCACGCCGTCGGGGCTGTCGCCCGGGTGCGGCTGCGGGATGAGAGCGACGAGGCTGTCGAGCGTGCCGCCCAGCGCGACCGCGAGGAACCCGCCGAACACGGCGATCACGATCAGGCGGCTCGGCCGGAGCGAGTCGCTCGGCAGGAGGCGGTGCGCCATCGCCCAGAGCACGGTCGCGGGCACGACGGCCGCGCCGAGCACGATCCAGACGTAGATGAGCACGCCGTTGTGGAGGAGGTGCAGCGGCACGAGGCCGATGTAGGCCCAGAGCGCGATGCCGCCGAGCAGCACCCAGAGGGTGCGGCTGCCGCGGTGCGAGATCTTCGCGGGCTTGGCGTGCCCGTGGCGCTTCGAGTGCCCGTGGTGCTCGGCGTGCGCCGAGTGCTTCGACTGCGCGGCGTCCGCAGTCGCATCGGCGGACTTCGTCGCCTCGGATGACGCGCTGACCATCGGTGTGTGCTCCCCGTTCGTGTGGATAAATCAGCTGACGATGGCAGGTCGCCCGCAACGACTCCTAATCACACGTATGGAAATACTCACCCCGCCGGCGGGCCGAATCCGTCGCGTGACGGATGCCTCGCCCGCCGGGCCCACGTAGCGTCGGCCCCGACGAGGAAGGAGCTCGAAATGTCCACGAACACCGACGCCCCCGCGCAGATCGCCGTCTGGCTCTTCGTCAGCGCGACCTTCGCCTTCGCCGCGACCTCGCTCTACCCGGAGGCGCCGATGTGGCTTCGCACCGCGTTCACGATTCTCGGGTTCGTTCTCGTGATCCTCGGCGGCGTGCGGCTCGGCCGCGAGCTGGGCGCGCGCCGGCGCCCGGCCGCGCCGACCCGCGGAGACGGCGACGCGGCCGACGGCTGACGGCTCACGGCTGCCGGCTGACGCAGCCGGCGCTCGGCTACTCGCCCGGCCGCCCGATGCTCAGCCAGCCGCCCGCGCCGCCCTGGCTGCGACCGCCCTGGCTGCGACCGCCGCCCGTGCCGGCGGCACCTCCGGCTTCCCCACGACGCATGGCCTCGATCTGCCGGTCGATGTCCGCCTGGGCCGAGACCGCGGCGAGCTGCCGCTCGATGTCCGCATCGGGGGCCGCCGTCAGGTCGGTCAGGGCGCCGCTCGCGAGGAGCTCGTCGGTCGCCGCGGCACGCGCCTGCATCTGCGCGACACGATCGCGGGCGCGATCGAGGCTCGAGCCGACGTCCTGGATCGAGGAGCTGAGCCCCGAGACCGCCTCGTTGGCCCGCACCTGCGCCTCGGACGCGGTGTAGGTGGCCTTGATGGTCTCCTTCTCGATCCGGAAGGCCGCGACCTGGTCGGTCAGACGCCGCTCCCGATCCTGCAGTTGCGCGGTCTGACGATCGAGCGCGGCGAACTGCTGCTGCAGGGTGGCGACCTGCCCCTCTATCATCGCGCGTCGTTCGAGCGCCGCGCGCGCCAGATCCTCGCGCCCCTGGGCCAGCGCTTCGGCCGCCTGCGTACCGAGACGCGGGTAGCGGGCGCCCATCTCCTCACCCTGCAGCTCGATGCGCTTCTTGGCGGTCGCGACCTCCGCGACCGCCTGGCGCACCTGCTGCAGCAGCTTGACCTGCTGGTCGTAACTGTCATCGAGGGTTTCGCGCGGGTCTTCGAGATGGTCGAGCGCCTTCGAGGTCTTGGCTCGGAAGATCGTCCGCATCCTCGACGCGTTGCCGTTGCTCATGGTCGGTTCCCCTTCTGTCGGGCTCTCGCACGGTGGGCGCGGCCTACGCCCGCCCCGTCGTCCCGGCGCGACCATCGCGTCGGTTGAGTCGCTGCAGCTCATCGATGCCGACGTGCAGCGCCGCCACCTCGCGGTCCAGGTCGGCGCCGAGCTCCGAGAGCGCGTCGTCGGAGGTGCCCGAGAGGCCGGAGGCGACCGCGTTCCGCACGCGGCGCACGAGCAGCTCGACCTGCTCGACGCGCACCCTCGCGGCCGGCAGCTCCTCGGCGAGCACGTTCGCGTCGGTCTCGCTCTCCATGAGCCGCAGCTGCAGGTCGAGTACGGATGCCTCGTGGCCGACGCGTCGGAACAACCGCGGCAGCTCGCCGCTGGGGCCGGCTCCGAGCGCGGCGAGGCCGACGGCCGCGCGCCCGCTGCGCACGGTCTCGTCGAGTCGCACCCGGAGCGCGAGCACGGTGCGCTGCGGTCCCCTCGCGACGCGCGCCCTCGCGCGCAGCGTCGCGCCGCCGACGGCCGGGCTCCGCCGGATCCGGCGCACCACGGATCTGAGGATGAGCACGACCCCCACGACCACGCCGATCGAGAGCAGCACGATGACGCCGAGCATGATCAGCACGAACTCGATACCGGTCACGGGGCACCACCCTCTCGGGATGCGACGGGCCACGTCGCTTCGCGCACGCGATATAACGCGTGTGCCGGTCAAGATACCCCTGATCGCGACGCTCCGGCACCCCCCGCGGCGACTTTCAGGCCAGACTCCGGGCGAGCCGTCCGTGCCCCGGCCGACGCGGCCGGCACGTCAGCCGACGTGCTGGCCTCGGAGGGCGTCGAGCAGGGCCGCGGGTGTCTGCGGGTCCGCGAGGGAGACGGCGAACTGCGTGTCCGACGTGGTGGTGACCACGAGGCCGGGGCCGGTGCGGAGCACGATGGCTGAGCGGCCCGGCATGATGCGATATCCCCACCCGCCCCATTCGCCAGGGCGGAGCTCGGTCGCCTGTGCGGAGCGCACCCGGTCGAGCGGGATGCGCTTGAGCGGGATCCCGAGCACGAGCGAGGTCACCCGGAGTCCGCGCCAGTCGACGCTGACCCGCAGGCGGATGAAGCTCGCGACGAGGACGAGCGCGACGGCCATGATGAGCAGGCCGAACGTCGCGCCCCCGGCTTCGCCGGCCACGAGCATCGGGACGTAGATGACCCCGGCGAGCACGACGAGGACGAGGCTCGCCCAGACGAAGATGTTGGCGGTGATCGTCCGGCTCCAGGCCCCGACCTCGGTGCTGCCGAGCTCGATCGGCTCGACCGGCTCAGCCGGCTCGGCGACCTCGAGGTGCGCGCGCGGTGCGACCGCGTACGGAATCGCACCGTAGAGGGCGCAGGCCAGGAAGGCGATGATCCATGGTCCGAGCACGGCGTCCTCGGCCGCGCCGGCCTGGATCGTGAGCCAGGTCGGCACGAGCCAGATCGTGACCGCGAGCCCCGCGGGCATCCCGATCCAGCACAGCGCGGCACGCTTCGCGCGCGCCGGCACCCGCTGGATCATCGCGGTGACGATGGCCGCGATCGCGGCGGCGCCGGTGACGCCGAGGGCGAACCAGAAGACGCCCATCGTGGGCAGGGTGTCGTCGGCGGCACCCGCATCCGACCAGTGCGAGGCCACCCGCTCGGGCAGCACGTCCTGCCAGGCGAGGAACGAGCCGAGCACCGCGACCGCCGGAAGCACGAGCAGCGCGACGGCGACGATCCAGCGCGTGCGGGCTCCGGCGTTCAGCACGCGCGCTCCACGAGCCCCGCGATCTCGCGCGGCGAGAGTCCGAGCTTCCGGGCCTCGACGGCCAGCTGTGCCGCCAGCTCGTTCACGCGCACCATCGCGCCGGTCGCCTCCGGGCGCACCCACGCGCCCCGTCCTTGCCGCATCTCGATGAGTCCTTCCTCGCGCAGGCGTGCATACGCCCGCAGCACCGTGTGCATGTTGACGTGCAACGCCCGGGCGAGCTCCCGCGCTGCCGGGAGCCGTTCACCCGGAGCGAGCTCGCCGGAGACCACACCGCCGCGCACCTGCGTCGCGATCTGGTCCGCGAGCGACAACGTGGAGGCGGAGTCGACGCGGAACAGCATGTTCGCAATGGTAGTAGAACAATGTGCGCGCCGGGCGCGCACGACTCGGCGCGCGCACCACACTCGACGAGCTGAGCGGATACCCCGGGGCATCCGCTCAGCTCGTGGACTCATCGCCCGACGTGGGCGACCGACTCAGCCGTCGAGCGCCTGCCAGCGGTTGAGGAACGTCGCGAGCTCCTCGCGCGACGACGTCGCACCCGGCCGGAACGTGTCCTTCACGGTCGTGAGCCGCTCGGCCGCGAGCCACTCGATGGCCCTGAAGTACGTCGACCCCACCGCGACATCGCTGAACGTCGCCGTCGCCGGAGCTGTGAACGACGGCGCCGATCCCCGGAACAGGAACGCCGCGAGGTGCTGGCGCTTGAGCGTGTCATCCGGACCGAACGAGCCGTTGCCGTACCCGAAGGCGACCCCGATGCTCGCGAGGTACTCGACCGCGGTGTACGCGGGGTGGTCGGCCGGAACGTCGGCGAACGTGGGCGCGGCGGGCGCCTCGAACGCCGGCGAGCCGGCGAGCCGGTACAGCGCGATCGCGGTCGTGGCCCGCGTCGCGGGCGCCTTCGGGTCGAAGCGCACGATGCCGTCGTCCCCGCGGACCCCGTCGATGACCCCGGCCGCACCGGCCCAGCGCACGTTCTCGGTGTGGCCGCCCGCGGTCAGGTCCGCGAACCTGGGCAGCACCGCGGCGGTCGCCTCCGACGTGGCCGACGCCGGCTCGGCCCCGGCGCGGGTCCCCGTGACGGTGACCGCGAGCGTCGCGCCCGCGAGGTCGTCGGCCGGCGTGAACTCGGCAGCCGTGGCGTCGGCGATGGGCGAGCCGTCGGCGAGCCACTGGTAGGCGAGCTCCGTGCCGTCGCCCCAGTCGCCGGCGGTGGCCGTGAGCGGCTGGCCGACCTGCGCGACGCCGTCGACCGTGGGTGTCGGCGCGGGCTCGGGCTCCGGCTCGGGTGCCGTGCGGGTCATGACCGCGTTGATGCCGGTGAACGCGCCGCCGTTCGGCGCCTCGAGCACGGTCGCGGTCTCCTGCGTCGGGGCGTTCTCCCAGTACTGCGTGACGTAGGGCTCGGCCGCGTCGCTCGTGTCCTCGAACTTGACGACGTAGTCGCCCGGCGGCAGGCCGCCCATGCCGAACGCGATGTCATCGCCGGCCCCGCCGAACAGCTCGGGTCGTGCCCAGACGCCCGGCGCGCGCTCGTAGAGCACCTGCGCGTACGCGCCGGTCGCGGGTCCGCCGTGCTCATCGATCACGGAGCCCGAGATGCTCACCCCGGGTGCGGTCTGCACGTCGACCCCCGTCGCGGCCTGCTCGGCCGAGACATCCACGACCGTCGCCTCGTCGCCGAAGTAGACGCCGCCGTGATAGGTCGTCGCCCACTGGCCGCTCGAGGAGCCGTACGAGACGACCGTGTACTCGCCGGGGGCGAGACCCGAGACCTCGTAGCCACCGGCCGCGTCCGAGCGGTCCGAGGTGACGCGCTGCCACGCGCCGGCCGAGTCCATGCGGAGCACGTCGAGGTAGGCCTCAGCCGCCGGCGCGCTGCCGTCCTCCGTGAGCTCGGTCAGCGTGCCCGAGAGGGCTCCGCCGGCGGTGAGGTTCGCGTCGATGCCGTCGACCAGGTCGCCGGGCTGCACCGCGAGCCGGGTCGCCGCGGCCTTCTCGCTCGCCTCCTGCCAGTACTGCTGCGCCCAGCCGCCCTCGAAGTCCGCGAACTCGACGACGTAGTCGCCGGCCTCGAGACCCCCGAGCCGGTACGTGCCGTCGGCGGCGGTCTCGGCGGTGACGGGCTCGACCCATCGATCCGACGATCCGTCGTACGTCGCGGTCACCGTGAGCCCCTCGACCGGTGCGCCGTCTCCGGCGACCGCGCCCTCGATGACACCACCCGCGTTCAGCTCGAAGTCGGCCGCGAACGACTGCCCGGCGGCGAGGTCGACGCGCGTGGCCGCCGCAGGGTCGTACGCGTCCTGCCAGTACTCGTCGACGAGCTCGGACTCGCTCCCCCAGCCGGGTCCGGCCTCGAACAGGTACTCGCCGGCGGGCAGGCCCGTGATCGTGTAGCTCCCGTCGGCGGCGACCGACGCGCCCCCGCGCGTCGAGGTCAGCTGATCCGAGAGGTAGGCGTAGACGTAGCCGCCCGCGACCGGCTCGCCGGCCTCGTCGATGACCCGGCCGGTCACGCTCGCGCCGACCTCGAGCGTGGGCTCGATGACCGCGGCCTCACCGGCCGTCACCGTGATGTCGGTCGCGCCCTCGAGCGCGTCGGCTCCCTCCCAGTACTCGGAGACGTACTGCGCCGTCGCCGCCTGCGGGTGGACCACGGCGCGGTACGTGCCGGGCTCGAGTCCCGCGATCGAGAAGCTGCCGTCGGCGGCGGTCCGGGCGTCGGTGCCGTCGGCCCAGAGCAGGTTCCAGCAGTCGCGCTGTGCGAACGGGTCGAAGTCGGGAGCGCAGTGGAAGAGCTGCACGAGCACGCCCTCGAGCGGGGCACCGGCCTCACCCGTCACGGTTCCGGCGATCGATCCGGTCGGCTCGGGCTCGGCCGCGAGCGCGGGCGAGCCGACGCCCGCGAGTCCGGCGGTCAGCGCGAACGCGCCGAGCGCCGCGAGGACCCGCCGCCGGCGCGGGGCCGGGGGCGATGGAGGCGTGAGGGAGTGCATGGGACGTCCTTCCGTACGAGTCGGGAATGGCACGCTCTTCACGCTATAAACGGAGAATCGTCTTCACCATGGGGAGGACTCCCCGTCTCAGCAGCCGATGAAGCCTGCAAGATTGGGTCATTCAGGCCTGCGAGATTTCGTCATTCGGTTGTGCGAGATTTGGTAGTTAAGACATGCGAAATTTGGTAGTTACGACCCGCGAGATTTGGTAGTTTAGACCAGTGTCCGACGCCGTCATTCCCATCCACGCTCGCCGAATCGAGACACTGCTCGGCGTTCTCGCGGCCGAGGAGCCGGTCATCGCGCTTCACGGCCCCCGTTCGGTCGGCAAGTCGACCGTGCTCAGGCGGTTCGCGGACGCGAATGGAGCGACGGTCATCGATCTCGACGATCCCGTGGTCAGGGACGCCGTCGCGGCAAGTCCTTCCATCGCGATCGACGCGGCCCCGCCGCTCTGCGTCGACGAATACCAGCACGTGCCTGATCTCCTCGACGCCCTCAAAGCACGCTTGAACCGCGATGGCGCGCAGCCCGGTACCGCGGTGCTCACCGGCTCCACTCGACAGGACGCGCTCCCGCGCACCGCGCAAGCACTCACGGGTCGGCTTCACAACCTGGTGATCTGGCCACTCTCGCAAGGTGAGCTCACTGGTACCCGTGAGGACCTCGTCACGAGCCTCCGTGACGCACCTGAGGCGACCGTCGCGCGTTGGCCCACCTCAGCGACCTCGCGAGGAGAGTACCTCGATCGGATCTGCGCGGGCGGGTTACCGCTCGCCGTGACGCGAGCCGAGCCGGCCCGAAACCGCTGGTTCGACGACTACATTCGCGCCTCGATTGAACGAGACGCGATGGAACTCGTACGGGTCCGAGAACGACATGTGCTCAACGATGTGCTCGGCCGGCTCGCGGGGCAGACCGCGCAAGTCCTCAATGTGAGCACCGCAGCGGCCGGTCTCGGCGTCGAACGCAAGACGGTCGAAGGGTACGTAAAGCTGCTCGAGGACCTCTTCCTGGTCACCCGCCTTCCCGCCTGGGGCAAGACGCTCAACGCCCGGGCGACCTCTCGCCCGAAGATTCATGTGGTCGATTCCGGCCTGGCGGCCCGGCTCCTGCGCCTCAGCCCGGCGAAGCTCGCTTCGCTCGACCCGACCGCACTCACCGAGTTCGGACATCTCCTCGAGACGTTCGTCGTGGGCGAGCTGCGCAAGCAGATCTCGTGGTTCGAAGAGCGGGTCATGAGCGGGCACTGGCGTCTCAGCGACGCGGACGAGATCGACTTCGTGATCGAGTTCGACGACGGAAGGGTGCTCGCGTTCGAGGTGAAGGCCGCCGAACGGGTCGCGGGCCGTGATTTCAAGGCCCTGCGCCTGCTGCGGGATGCGCTCGGATCACGCTTCATCGCGGGCATCGCCCTGAGCACCGGTCGCCGCTCATACAGCTACGAGGACCGCCTGCACGTCATGCCGATCGACCGTCTCTGGCGAACGAACGACCTGATGTCGGGTATGTCGATGGCGTGACGGGTGCCTGGCTCTCGCCGTCAAGCCCTGCCCGCATCCGCGGCGGCCGCCGTACGGTAGCGCCATGACCGGACGCGACGAACCCAACACGCAGGGCGATCCCGACGAGAACACCGAGGCGGACACCGCCTCCGGCGGTGCGCCCGAGCCGCCCGACACCACGGACGAGAACGACCGCCCCGTGGACAACCCTTCGGGCGGCTGAGGGTGGTGTGATGGAGGGGTGACTGCGCCCGAGAACGCCATTTCGCTCACCATCGCCGGAACACCCGATCTGCCCGGTGAGGTGCTGAAGTCGCTGTACCGCATCACCCGGCGCTCGACGGTCGAGCTGCGGCATGCGATCCGAGACGGCGAGCCCGTGTACGTCGCGGCACTGTTCGGCAACGACCACCTCGACGTCGTGCCGCGGCTCGAGAAGACCGCCGACTACCTCACCGGGCTGGGCCTCGGGTTCACGATCCACGAATGGCTCGACGGCGCACGCGAGGAGATCTCCGTCGAGACCATGCGCGCGATCATCGAGTCCGCGGACGGCAACGACGGTTAGTCCGGCTCCCGGTCGCCCGCTCGCGTCTCATCGCCCGGTCCGATGCGCACGCAGCAGCCGGGCGGGGCGGGCTCGAGCCACACCTCGCGATCCTCGTCGGCGCCGTCGGCGAGGCCCTGGACGAACGAGACGTTGGCCGCGCAGATGAGCGCGGTGTGGCGTGCGGCGAGCCGGTGGAACGGGCAGTTGGTCAGGCGCAGGCCGCCGTCGAGGTCGGGGGCGGGCTCGTATCCGAAGTCGTCGAGCACCTCGGTGAGCGATGGGGTCCCGTCGGCCAGCTCTCGACCCCTGGCGTGTGCGACGTCGGCCAGGCAGTCGCGGATCGGCGCACCGGTCCGGTCGGACACCTCGGCCGCCGTCGCGAGCAGATCGCCCGCGAGGTCGTAGCTGCGCGGTGGGATCGAGGCGCTCACCTCTTCGGCCGCCACCGAGTAGAACTTCGCCGGGCGGCCCGCCCCGGGTCCGCCGCGACCCGACCGGCGCGCGAAGCCCGTCGTGAGGACGCCGACGGCGACCAGGCGGTCGAGGTGGAACGCCACGGTCGACCGCGGCAGCCCGGTCTGCTCGGCCAGCTCGTCCCGGCCGAGCGGAGTCTCGCTCCGCCGGATCAGCCGGTAGAGCGTCAGCCGGCTCGGTTCGGCGAGCGCCGCGATGACCTCGGCATGATTCGCGGGCCCGGATGCTTCCATCTTCCGATTATCTCTAAAAATGTGGTTCTTGACAAAAGAATTCGAGCGGACGTACGCTCGCCTCAGATCGCTGGAGGCGGACATGTCATGGTCGAGTGAATCGGATGACGAACCCACCCTGAGGCTCGTGAACCCGCCCTCCGACGCCGCCGACGCGGCACGAGCCGGCGCCGCACCGGCTCGAGACGGCGGGGCCGCCGAAGCGGCGATCCGGCAGTTCCTCGGGGCGCTCGGGCGTGACCTCGCCGACCCGAACCTCACCGACACGCCCCGTCGTGTGGTCCAGGCGTTCGACGAACTGCTGAGCCGAGCACCGCTCGACCTGACCACGTTCCCGAACGACGAGGGCTACGGCGAGCTCGTGCTCGTCCGAGACATCCCCTTCGTCTCGCTGTGCGCGCATCACCTGCTGCCGTTCCGCGGCACCGTCCAGGTCGGATACCTGCCGACCGACCGCCTGCTCGGCCTCTCCAAGCTCGCCCGGGTGGTGGCGCACTTCGCACACGACCTGCAGCTGCAGGAACGGCTCACGGTGCAGATCGCCGACTTCCTCCAGGACGCGCTCGACGCCCGCGGCGTGGGCGTCGTCATCGAGGCCGAGCATCTGTGCATGTCGATCCGTGGCGTCCAGGCCGGCGGCGCGGTGACGCGCACCTCCCGGTTCACCGGCGCACTCGCCTCGACCGGACCAGCCCAGTTCGCCGGACCGGCGCACTTCGCCGGACCGGCGCAATTCGCCGGGACGCGGGCGATCTGACGACCCGATCGAAGGAGCAGCCGATGTCCACCTCGAATCCCGAGCACGTCGTCATCGTCGGTGCCGGCCTGGCCGGAGCGACCGCGGCGAAGACCCTCCGCGAGGAGGGCTTCGACCGAGGCATCCACCTGATCGGCGCCGAACGGCACGCCCCATACATCCGTCCGCCGCTGTCCAAGGGCTACCTCGCGGGGACCGAGGGTCGCGACTCGATCGACGTCGTGGACAGCGCCTGGTACCGCGAACACGACGTCGACCTGCAGACCGGCGCCCGCGTCGCGGCGCTGGACCGCGACAGCTCGCACGTGCGGCTCGAGTCGGGCGCGACGATCCGATACGACGCGCTGCTGCTCGCAACCGGGTCGACCCCGCGCCGCCTGCCGATTCCGGGCGCCGAGCTCGGGGGCGTCCACGTGCTGCGCACCGTGGACGACTGCGAGACCATCCGAGGCGTCATCGCCGAAGGCGGAACACGCGTCGTGCTGATCGGCTCGGGCTGGATCGGCATGGAGGTCGCCGCCACCGCACGCTCGCTCGGCAACGAGGTGACCGTGCTCGAACGCGACCCGGTTCCCCTCGCCGCGGCCCTCGGCGAGGAGCTCGGCCGGTACTTCGCCGACCTGCACCGCCGCAACGGTGTCAGCATCAGGCCGTCCGTCGCGGTCGACGCCATCGTCGGTGCGCACGGCACCGCCACCGGCGTGCGTATGGCGGACGGCGAGGTCGTGGCCGCCGACCTGGTGGTCGTCGGCGTCGGGGCCGTCCCCGCGATCGAGCTCGCCCGCGACGCCGGGCTCGCGGTCGATGGCGGCGTCCTGGTCGACGCCGCACTCCGCACGAGCGACCCGCGCATCTTCGCCGCGGGCGATATCGCCGCCGCCGAGCACCCGATCGCCGGCGTGCGACTGCGCAGCGAACACTGGGCGAACGCGCTCACGGGCGGTGCCGTGGCGGCACGGTCCATGCTCGGGCAAGCGGTCGTGCACGATGCGATCCCCTACTTCTATACCGACCAGTTCGACCTCGGCATGGAGTACGCCGGCTTCGCACCGCTGACCCGTGAGGCACGGATCGTGTACCGCGGTGACCCGTCGTCGGGCACCTTCGTCGCGTTCTGGATGCAGGGGCCGCGCGTCGTCGCGGGCATGAACGTGAACGTGTGGGACGTCAACGAGTCGATCCAGGCGCTGGTGCGGTCCGGCGCATCGGTCGACGAGCGGATGCTCCGCGACGAGTCCATCCCGCTGGACGACGTCGCCGACGTCGGCGAACTCGGAGAGGCACGGCCATGGACGCCGTCCGCGAGCTGAACGACGCAGGAGTCAGCATCTGGCTCGACGACCTCTCGCGCCCCCGCATCCGCTCGGGCGAGCTGAAGCATCTCGTCGGCCTCGGGCTGGGTGGGGTGACCACGAATCCGACGATCTTCGCCACCGCGTTCGCCGAGGGAGCCGACTATCGAGACCGGCTCGCCCGCCTCATCGAGGCCGGCGCGAGTGTCACGACCGCTGCCGTGACGCTCATGGCCGACGACTTGCGCGCGGCCTGCGATCTGCTCCGCCCCGTGCACGACCGGACCGGCGGCCTCGACGGCTGGGTCTCGATCGAGGTCAGCCCGACCGCGGCGCACGACGCGCGAGGCACGATCGCCGAGGCGCATCACCTGCGCGAGCTCGTCGGGCGCCCGAACGTCTTCGTGAAGATCCCGGCCACCACGGCCGGCATCGACGCGTTCGAGGCGTGCATCGCGGCCGGTCAGAGCATCAACGTGACCCTGATCTTCGGGCTCGACCGGTACCGCCAGGTGATCGACGCCTACCGAACGGGGCTGCAGCGGGCTCTCGCCGCAGGACTTCAGCTCAGGAGCATCCGCTCGGTGGCGTCGTTCTTCGTGTCGCGAGTCGACGTGGAGGTCGATCGCCGGCTCGCCTCGGCGACCGGCGACGGCACGGCCGATCTCGCGGGCCGGGCCGCGATCGCGAACGCGCGTCTCGCCTACGAGCTGTTCCAGCAGTCGCTGCGCGATCCGCGCTGGATCGAGCTCGCCGAGGCCGGCGCCCACGTGCAGCGCCCGCTCTGGGCGTCGACGGGCGTCAAGGATCCGAGTCTGCGCGACACCCGCTACGTCGAAACGCTCGTCGCTCCGGACACCGTGAGCACCATGCCGCAGAAGACGCTCGACGCCGTCCGCGACCACGGCGTCATCAGGCCCGGCGCCCTCGAGGACGGCATCGCCGACGCGCACGATGTGGCCGCGGCGCTCCAGGAGGTCGGCATCTCGCTCGAGGACGTCGCGACGACGCTGGAGGCGGCCGGGATCCGCACGTTCTCGGAATCGTGGGATCGCCTCATCGCCACCGCCGGGCGGCGGGATGGCGCGGCCGGTTGAGCTAGCCGACGTCAGGCCAATCACTGGTCAGGTACGCCTCCACGGCACGGTGCCGGAACGTGTACGGCTTGCCCCGATCGATGATCCCGCGAACCGAGTCGAGGCGCTGCGACGTCGGGCCTGCCGCAGTGGCCTTGTCGAAGCCCATGCCGGACGCGATGCGGGTCAGCGTCCGCTCACCCGGCGGCAGATCGGCCATCACCTGGACGAACTCGCGTTCTCGCCCAGGCAGCCTCGCGAGAATCCGTTCGACGTGGTTCGCGGCCTCCGACCTCGCGGCCTTCCAACCGTTCAAGACCTGCGACCGCGTGATGACGTCGCCCGTCCCGGCGTACCACGCGCGTTCTCCGGCGAGCTGGAACAGGAACGGCTCGCCGCGGCAGAGCTCGACGATCGCCGCCACCGCCTCCGGCTCCATGTGGATGCGGCTCAACACCCCGGCGCCCTCGTCCACCGGCCAGCCCTCGATGACGAACTGCTGCAGAGCGGTTGCCAGGTCGGCTTCTTCGAGCGCAGTGAGGGTGGTCGTCTTGAAGCGGCGCGCGAACGTCGCTCCCATATTCGCGCCGGCCAGGTCTGCGAAGTCGGGAAGACCCGTCAGATACACGGCGATCGGCAACGACCTGAGCACCCGGATGTTGCCGGGGGCCACGACCTCCTCCTCGTGCACGAGCGCGTCGCCGAGCGCGATCAGCAGTTGCGACAGTGCGTTCTTGTCGGTGATGTTCTGCACTTCGTCGACGTGGATCAGCACGACGGCGCCGTGTTTCATCGCCGCGCGACCGATCTCGACGAGCAGAGCGGTCAGCACGGTGAACGGCTCAGGACCGTCCTGCCGACGCATCGTCAGCGAGATTCCACTGACGGCGACGGCCTGCACGCTCTTCAGCGCGCTTCTGATCCGCTCTTCTCGCGCAGCGGCGAGGCCTGCGTCCTCGGCGAGCCTGAGCAGGGCGTCGGCGATCAGCTTCAATGGGTCGGCGCCCGACGGGATGCGCAGCTGCGGCGTCACCCAGTCCCCGGAGGCGGCCGCCTCACGGGCGATCCGCCGGACGAGCGTCGACTTTCCGAGCCCCGCCTCCCCGAGAATCGTCCGACCACGCTCGGGCAATCCCGCATTCCGACGAGGACGAACGATGTCGCGCCAATCGCTCAGTTGCTCGGTCCGGCCTGCCCAGACCGCCGGAACGCTGTCGGACCCAGGGCTGAATGGGCTATCGAGCGGGGTGCGCATCTTGATAACTTTATCAGGTTCCGTAGTCGGCGATAAAGTTATCACGAGCCTGCGTCCCGAGAACCCCGCCCGCAGCCGACAGAATCGGACCGGAGAAGTCGGGTGGATCGGCGCCTGCCTCGACGACAGTGGTCCTTCGAAGGGAGCGGTCATGATCGGGATCCTCAACCGGCTCGTCGACGAGATCGAGCAGCGCCTCGGCGAAGACCTCGACGTCGACGAGCTCGCCGCCTCGATGGGAACGACGGGCTATCACGCACGTCGCATGTTCTCGTCGCTGGCGGGCATGCCGGTGTCCGACTACGTGCGGCGGCGACGTATGACCGTCGCCGCCGCGGACGTCATCGGAGATGAGGATCTGCTCACGATCGCGGTGCGGTACGGGTACGGCTCGGTCGAAGCGTTCGGGCGAGCGTTCCGCGCCGTGCACGGCGCCCGTCACGGCGACGTCCGCCGGGACGGCGGCCCCCTTCGCAGTCAACCTCAACTCAGGTTCCGCCTGACCGTCGAAGGGAGCACCCCCGTGGATGCCCGAATCATCGAACGACCCGCCTTCCGTCTCATCGGCCACGCCGCACGCGTGCCGCTGATCCATGAGGGCGTCAACCCGCACATCCAGCGGCACATCACGTCGCTGCCCGTCTCCGAGCATGAGCGCCTCAAGCAGCTCAGCGACACCGAGCCGTCCGGACTGCTGCAGGTCAGCGCGGACGTCGACCCCGACTCGACCGAGGGCAGCGAGTTGACCTACCTGCACGGCGTGGCCGTCGAGGTCGCGTCAGTGCCTCCCGCCGACCTCGACGTCATCGACGTCGACGCGGGGCCGTGGGTGGTGTTCCGGACATCCGGCCCGCACCCTGCCGCCTTGCAGGGCGCGTATGCGGCGTCCGCGACGGACTGGTTCCCGTCGAACCCGTGGCGGCTCCGGCCTGGTCCGTCGATCGTCGCCGTGCTCGAGAAGTCACCGGATTTCAGCACCGCGACGTGCGAGCTCTGGTTCCCCGTCGAGCGCGCCTGAACCCGCGCGAGGCGTGGCACATCAGGGCACGACCGCTAGGAGCGCACCAGCCGTGCGATGGCCGCGCTGGCCTCCTTGATCTTCTGGTCGGCTTCGTCGCCGCCGGCGCGGGCCGCGTCGACCACGCAGTGCGTGAGGTGGTCGTCGAGGAGGCCGACGGCGACGGCGTCGAGGGCGCTCTTCAGCGCGCTGATCTGCGTGAGGATGTCGATGCAGTACTTCTCCTCGTCGACCATGCGAGAGATGCCGCGCGCCTGGCCTTCGATGCGTTTGAGCCGGTTGAGGTACCGCTCCTTGTCGGTGATGTATCCGTGGTGGGTGTGGTGCTCGTGCGTGTCGACGGTGGTCATGGGAGCGCTCCTTCGTGAGCAGAGGTTCAGGCGGTCGGGCGGGCGGTGCTGGCGAAGCCGCGGAGCCGGAGGCTGTTGCCGACGACGAACACGCTCGACAACGCCATCGCCGCGCCCGCGAGCATCGGGTTGAGCAGCCCGAGCGCCGCGACGGGTATGGCCGCGACGTTGTAGGCAAAGGCCCAGAATAGGTTGGACTTGATGGTGCCGAGCGTGCGGCGCGACAGGCGGATCGCGTCGACCGCACCGCGCAGGTCGCCGCGGACGAGCGTGAGGTCGGACGCCTCGATCGCGACATCCGTGCCCGAGCCCATGGCGAGACCGAGATCAGCCTGGGCGAGCGCGGGAGCGTCGTTGACGCCGTCACCGACCATCGCGACGACCTTGCCTTCCCGCTGAAGCCGAGCGACGACGTCGACCTTGTCGGCGGGGAGGACCTCGGCGATGACCTCGTCGATGCCGACCTCCGCCGCGATGCGCCGAGCGACGGTGTCGTTGTCGCCGGTCAGCAGCACCGGCGACAACCCGAGGGCTCTCATCTGGGAGACGGCCTCAGCGCTCGTGGGCCTGACCGTGTCGGCGACGACGAGGATGCCCCGCGCGGCACCGTCCCAGCCGACCGCGACCACGGTCTTGCCCTCGGCCTCGGCCCGGGCCTTGGCCGCAGCGGTCCCGGGAGTGAGCCGGAGCGCCCACTCGGCGAGCAGCGCTTCACGTCCGACCAGCACGGCGTGCCCGTCGACGACGCCCTGCACACCCTTCCCCTCCAGGTTGGTGAACCCTTCGACGTCGGGCAGGGTGCCGACCTCGGCGGCCGCGGCGGCCGCGATCGCCTGGGCGATGGGATGCTCCGACGCGTACTCGAGTGCGCCGGCCAACCGCAGCAGCTCGAGCCGGTCGGCGCCCGGCTCCACGATGACATCGGTCAGGGTCATCCGCCCGCTGGTGACGGTCCCCGTCTTGTCGAGCACGATCGTGTCGACCGTGCGGGTCGACTCGAGCACCTCGGGACCTTTGATCAGGATGCCGAGTTGCGCCCCCCGGCCGGTGCCGACCAGCAGCGCGGTCGGCGTGGCGAGGCCCAACGCACACGGGCACGCGATGACGAGGACGGCGACGGCGGCGGTGAAGGCGGCGGATGCGGGGAAGCCGGCTCCGAGCCAGGCGCCGAGGGTCGTGGCAGCGATGAGGATCACGATCGGCACGAACACGCCCGAGATCCGATCGGCGAGGCGCTGCACCTCGGCCTTCCCGGTCTGCGCGTCCTCGACGAGCTTCGCCATCTGCGCGAGCTGCGTGTCGGAGCCGACGCGCGTCGCGCGCACCACCAGCCGGCCGCCGGCGTTGACCGTGGCGCCCGTGACCGGGTCACCGGCGACGACCTCGACGGGCACCGACTCACCCGTGAGCATGGAGGCGTCGACGGCGGACGTCCCCGACACCACGACGGCGTCGGTCGCGATCTTCTCGCCGGGGCGCACGATGAACTCATCCCCCACCCGGAGGTCGTCGATCGGGATCTTGCCCTCGACGCCGTCGCGCAGCACCGACACGTCCTTCGCGCCCAGCTCGAGCAGCGCCCGCAGGGCGGCACCCGCCTGTCGCTTCGACCGCTTCTCGAAGTACCGTCCGGCGAGGATGAACACCGTGACGCCGGAGGCCACCTCGAGGTAGATGTTCGCCGAGCCGTCGGTGGGCGCGAGCGCGAACTCGAAGCCGTGGGTCATGCCCGGTGTGCCCGCGGTCCCGAAGAACAGGGCGTACAGCGACCAGGCGAACGCCGCGAGCGTGCCCATCGAGATGAGGGTGTCCATGGTCGCGGTGCCGTGACGGAGATTCGCCCACGCCGCCCGGTGAAACGGGAACGCGCCCCACACGACCACGGGTGCCGCGAGCGCGAGCGACGCCCACTGCCAATAGGTGAACTGCAGGGCCGGGATCATCGCCATCGCGATGACCGGGACCGAGAGCACGATCGACACGAGGAGCCGATCGCGCAGCGACGTCAGTTCCGGATCCGCGGCGCCGTCGGCGCCCGCCGGACCGTCGGCGTTCGTCTGCTTGGGGGCAGGGAGCACCGCGGTGTACCCGGTCTTCTCGACCTCGGCGATGAGCCGGGCGGGGTCATAGCCCAGCGGCACCGTCACCTTGGCCTTCTCGGTGGCGTAGTTGACCGTCGCCGCGACGCCGTCGAGCTTATTGAGCTTCTTCTCGATGCGCATGGCGCAGGATGCGCATGTCATCCCACCGATCTCGAGCTCGACGCTCGGCCCGGTCGGACTCGTCGCTTCCACCGTGCTCATCGTGCTCATCGTTCCTTCCATCGTCATCGCGCCGGGTCAGTGCCCGTGCGGCGCTTCCTCGTGCGGCGCTTCCTCGTGCGGTGCTTCGTGCGTCTTCGCGTCGTTCGACCCGTGGCCGGTCGCGTCGAGCACGAACTCGGCGGTGTGCACCTGCCCGCCGACCTGGAAGTCGAGGTAGAGCAGGTATCGGCCGGCGGTGGGGGCCTCCGCCATGAATGCGATCTCGGGCCCTGACGTGTCGCCCGGCTGCGGCTCGTCGCCGTCGGCGTGCACGTGCAGGTAGGCGAGGTCGCCGTCGCGGAGCGCGACGAGATGCCCGAACGCCCCGAGGTACGGCTCGAGGGCGGTGACGGGCTCGCCGTCGCGGCTGACCGAGATCGTCAGGTCGCTCATGCTGGCGGCGACCAGATCGCCGTCGATCGTCACGGTGTAGCCGTCGACCTCGTCGGTCTGCGTGACCTCGGCCGCGACGGGCCGATACTCGCCGGCCACCTGCACCGTGCGGGTCAGCGTCACGCCTTCGCCATCCCGGTCGCCGGGAGTGAAGTCGGCGTACAGGCGATACGTACCGGCGGCGTCCCACTCCCACGGAAGCGACCACGTGCCGGAGTCCGCTTCGAGTGCGGGGTGGACGTGCCGGAAGCCGGTGCCGTCGCTGCGGACGACGATGAGATGCAGGTCTTTCTCGTGAGCGACGGCGTACTCGGTGAGCGGCTCGCCCTGCGCCGTCATGATCTGAAAGCGCAGCTCGCCGGCTTGCCCGGTCACCGCTGGCGCGGTCACGGGCGAGAGGACGTAGCCGCCACTGGAGAGCGACACTCCCGCCGGAGCGCCAGAGGCGGTCGCCGTTCCCATGTTGGTGTTGCTCTCGTCCTTCATGGTCTCTCCCTCACTCGGGCCGCCCGCGGGGCCGCCCGACGGATCGCCGGGGACGGCCACGGCGGCAACGCCGAATGCGGCCGCGAACGCGACCACTGCCCCGGCGGAGAACAGGCCGAGCCGTCCCGCGGCGTTCATCAGACGCGAACGGCCGAGTAGCCGGCCTCGTCGACCGCCGCCAGGACGTCGGCATCGGCGACCGGCTGATCGGTGGTCACGACGAGCTTGCCGGTCTGCGCGCTCACCCGGATCTCCTGGACTCCTGCGACCTGACCGACCTCCTCGCGGACGGACATCTCGCAGTGACCGCACGTCATGCCCGTCACCTGGTACTCGGTCGTCGTCATTCCTGCTCCTTCGGTCGGTACCCCTACGGGGTATGTCCGTCCACCGTAACATATACCCCGATGGGGTATTCCCGCAGAGGGCGTTTCGCGCAGGACGAGACGGTACGAGTCGGCGGAAGCGGAGTGGCCCTCGCTCAGGCTCGGTCACGGTTCGGGCGTCGCCCACAGACCCGCGGGCGACTCGGCCACCGCGGCGAGCTCGTGAATCCACCGCTGGTTGAGGGCGGGCGATGCAGGCTCGGCGTAGACGATCTCGACGTGCGCGCGCTCAGTGATCCAAAAGGTCTCCGACCCGTCCCCGTCTTCGAGCGTCAGTGGAAACGGCTCGCCTCGCGCAAGCTTGTTCATGATCACGGGCTCGAGGTGAGCGAGAAGACGATCGTCCACCTCGACCACTCGTCCGGCGCCGTACCTCAGCTCACCCATGCGAGACCCTTCCCCTCCCGTGCACACTCTGCGTCTCGAGCGGGCCGACGAAAAGGGGGTTGCGTCTCCGCGTACTGCGTTGCACCGTCGTCTCACGAACGGATCAGCTGCGATCTCAAGGGCGACACGCGAAAGGAGTATCGTGCGTGCATGGGAACCCTGTTCTATGGAGAGACGGGCACCCCGATTCAGGTCGAGGATCGGACGTTGGCCCATCTGAAGGTCGCGATCATCACCAAACTGCGCCGCGGCGAGAGCTTCACACTGTCATGGGGTCGCACGGTCGACCATCCCGCCGGGCGTTCGACGATCTGGATGCATCCGACCATCCCGCTTCGGTTCATGTTCGACGAACTCGAGCGGCCGGACCTCAACCGGAGCTGGATCGACCAACTGATGCGCTCTGCGAACTCGACGGGTGGCATCCAACTCGTCGAAGAGGACATGACCGCGAAGCCCGCGGTGGACGAGAGAGAGGCATCGGCGACATGAACGACCGATCAGACGACCTGAAGTCCGACTCGGATCTCGCGATCGAGCGTGCTCTGGAGGCAGCGAATCTGCGTGCGGGCGATGCGCTCGGCACCTCGACCGGCGCAGTCCTCGACGATCGCGAACCTTCTGCGGTCGAGGCCGGTGACGTCAGCGCGGCGGTCGACGGCGACTGACCCTCAGTTCTGACGCAGGAGCTCGAGGAACTCGTCGGCCATGGCGAGCTGCTGTTCGAGCTTCGCGCGCCGGCTCACGGTCTCGTCCACGAAGTGCTGATACGAGGCCGCAATGGTGCCATCCGCGTGCCCTGCGCGACGGGCATCGATGATCTTCAACAGCTCGCTCATCTCTTCGAGCGAGAACCCGAGCGGCTTCATCCGACGGATGAGCATGAGCCGGTCGAAGTCCGACTCCGTGTACAGCCGGAACCCGCCCTCACTCCGCCCGGACGGCTTGAGGAGCCCGGTCTCGTCGTAGTGGCGGATGGTGCGCAGGGAGAGTCCGGTGCGTTCGGCGAGCTCGCCGATGTGCATGGTGGCGTCGCCGCTCATCCCGCTCCTCTCGAACTTCGCAAAACCTACCCTTACGTTAGGGTAGGGTTCTGAACGCCGGCTGATCAGCCGCACTGCCGTCTCACGGCCGCGCAATGGGGCGCCCCACGACACTCATCACCAGGCTCGTCGAGCCCCCCAACCCCGGGAGACCCTACATGGCTGCCGCCCAGAGCCCCGACACCACGCGGTATCGCGCGGAACCGTCAGTGCTCACCGCGCTTCGCACACCTCGAATCCTGACAAGGAGGTCCTCGCGGGCCTCGTCGTCGCGCTGGCGCTCATCCCCGAGGCGATCTCGTTCTCGATCATCGCGGGCGTCGACCCGCGGGTCGGGCTGTTCTCGTCGTTCGTCATGGCCGTCTCGATCGCGTTCCTCGGCGGCCGCCCCGCGATGATCAGCGCCGCGACCGGCGCGGTCGCGCTGGTCATCGCACCCGTGGCGCGCGAGTACGGCATGGACTACTTCATCGCCACCGTGATCCTCGCCGGAGTCTTCCAGCTCGCGCTCGGCGCACTCGGGGTGGCGAAACTCATGCGGTTCATTCCGCGCAGCGTCATGGTCGGCTTCGTCAACTCGCTCGCGATCCTGATCTTCACCGCCCAGATGCCGCACCTCATCGACGTGCCGTGGATGGTCTACCCGCTGGTGGCCGCCGGCCTCATCATCATGGTGCTCATGCCACGGGTGACCAAGGCCGTCCCCGCGCCGCTGGTCGCGATCGTGCTGGTCACCGCGGCGGTCGTCATCGCGGCGATCAACGTGCCGACCGTCGGCGACCAGGGTGAGCTGCCCAAGAGCCTGCCCGAGCTGTTCATCCCGAACGTGCCGCTCACGTGGGAGACGTTCACGATCATCGCCCCGTACGCGCTCGCGATGGCCCTGGTGGGTCTGCTCGAGTCGCTCATGACCGCGAAGCTCGTCGACGACGTCACCGACACCCACTCGAGGAAGACCCGTGAAGCGCTCGGCCAGGGCGCCGCGAACGTGCTCTCCGGGCTGTTCGGCGGCATGGGCGGCTGCGCCATGATCGGCCAGACCATGATCAACGTCAAGGTCTCCGGCGCGCGCACGAGGATCTCGACGTTCCTCGCCGGCGTGTTCCTCTTGATCCTCGTCGTCGTCCTCGGCGACCTCGTCGCGATCATCCCGATGGCCGCGCTGGTCGCGGTCATGATCATGGTCTCCGTCGCGACCTTCGACTGGCACTCGGTGCGCTGGTCGACGCTGAAGCGGATGCCGAAGAGCGAGACGACCGTGATGGTCGCCACCGTCGCGGTCGTGGTCGCCACGCACAATCTCGCGATCGGGGTGATCGTCGGCGTGATCGTCGCGATGGTCGCGTTCGCGCGTCGCGTCGCGCACTTCGCCACCGTCCAGCGCCGGGTCGAGCTCGACGAGCCCGTGCCCACCGCGTACTACACCGTGAACGGTGAGCTGTTCTTCGCCTCGTCGAACGACCTCACGACCCAGTTCGAGTACGCCGACGACCCCGACCGGATCGTGATCGACATGTCCGCCTCGCATGTCTGGGATGCCTCGACCGTCGCCGCCCTCGACGCGATCACCACCAAATACGAGCACCACGGCAAGCGTGCCGTCATCGTCGGCATGAACGAGGCCAGCACCGAACTGCACGGCCGGCTCGCCGGCACCCTCGGCGCCGGGCACTGAGCCCGGCCCGCACGAGGGCGCCGATGACGCGCCTCGATCGTCAGCCGACCGGCGTCGTGGCGAGCTCCCGAGCGCGACCGGCACGCTTCAGGGACTGCAACGCGACGGCGACGTCGGCGTGCTGCAGACCGGGAAGCCCGCCGATCGTCGACGAGATGAAGCCGTAGAGCGCGGCGTCCGACTCGAGCGCGACCTCGCCGCAGAGGTCGCGCTCCCCGGTGGTCGCCGAGATCATGAGCGTCGACGGATGCTCCGCCAGGAGCTCACCCGCGCGGCTCAGTTGCGTGGGGTTCACGCTCAGCGCCACGAACGCGTTGACGGGAAGTCCGATACGTTCGGGCTCGACGACGGTTCGCATGCGCAGCGCTCCCGCCGACATGAGGGACTCGACGCGTCGCCGCACCGTCACCGCGCTCGCGTCGCACCGTTCGGCCAGACGCTGCCAGCTGATGCGTCCGTCCTCACCGAGCGCCGCGGCGATCCGATGATCGAGGGCGTCCGTCTTGACCTGACGGTCCGGAAGCGGGTCGCTCCAGGGATCGAGGCGGTGCGCGCGCAGCTGCCCGACGACCTCGGCGGGCAACAGGTCCGGGAGCCAGCTGTGCGGCGTCGCGAACCGCCGGATCACCTGGTTGCTCCACACGGCGAGCACCCCGTCGAGGGCGGGCAGTCGCTCGAGGGTGATCGCGAGCAGATGGTCGTTCGAGGTGTAGCCGATCTCCGCGATGCAGTCCACGCTGCCCGTGACGAGCTTCACCGAACCGCACTCGGGCCACCCCGAGAGACGCTGCGCCGTTCGATGCGCCTCGCCGGGCCGGCAGCGTAGCCGGACGAACACCGAGCGCGTGCGGCCGGTCGCCTCGCCGTCGAGGACGCCGATGACGCGCACCGCGCCGGTGCTGAGCAAGCGCGCGACCCTCCGGCTCGCCGTGGCCTCCGACGTGAACACGGCATCGCTGATCTGCGCGTTCGTGGCACGCGGGTTGGCCAGGAGCGCCCCCGTGATGCGGCGATCGAGGTCATCCACGAACTGCACCTTACATTCATCAGCCTCGTTCCCAATGAAGTTTCCTTGCAACTTGAGCCGTCTCGACATCAAGATCGCTCGTCCCACGAAAGGATCGCTCGTACGGCCGGGCACTGGCGCCTCGCCGGATGCGCCGAGAGGCGCGTCGAACATGATTGGAGGAGTGACGCAGATGACCCGACTCACTAGGCCGCGGATCGCCGCATCGCTCGCGGCGATCGCCGCGCTTTCTCTCCTGGCCGGATGTACGGCGGGCGACTCCGACTCCGCCGGCGACGATCGCACCGTCGTCTTCTGGACCCCGCAGACGACTCCGGAGCGCCTTGCCGCGCAGGAGGAGATCGCCGCGGCGTTCACGGAGGCGAGCGGGATCGAGGTCGAAGTGGTGCCCATGGCCGGCGCCGACCAGGATCAGGCGCTCGTGACCGGCGCCGCGACCGGGGACGTCCCCGACGTCATCCTGCACGCGTCACCGCAGACGAGCGCGTGGACCTCGCAGGGCCTGCTCGACACCGCGGCCGCCACCCGGACCGTCGAGGAGCTCGGGATCGACACGTTCAACCAGAACGCGATCGACGCCGTCACCGTCGACGGCGAGATCGCCTCCGTCCCCTCAGACGGATGGACGCACGTCATCGCCTACCGCGCCGATCTGCTCGAGCAGGCCGGCGCCGAGGTGCCGACGAGTGTGACCGAGCTCGCCGACGTCGCGACCCAGGTCAAGGAGGAGCTGGGAATCACCGGCCTCGCGTTCGGGACCCAGGCCGGCACGGCCTCCGCGACCGAGGGCATCCAGTCCATCTTCCACAGCGCGGGCTGCGAGCTCGTGACCGACGGTGAGGTGACGATCGACTCCGATGCATGCGCTGACGCGGCCGAGCAGTTCCTGCGCCTACGCAACTCGTCGGTCGCCGGCGACTTCGACGTCACCAGCGCTCGCGCGGCGTACATGAACGGCGACGCGGCGATGCTGCTGTTCTCGACGCATATCCTCGATGAGCTGGCCGGCCTCGACGAGGCCACGCCGGCGACCTGCGCGGAGTGCGCGGACAACCCGGCCTTCCTCGCCGAGAACACCGAGTTCGTGACGGTGTTCGACGAGGAGAACCCGGCGCAGTTCGGGGCGATCCTCAGCTACGGCATCCCGACCGGCGCGAACACGGAGGCCGCACAGGAGTACATCGAGTACGTCCTGAGCACGGGGTACATCGACACCCTCGCCGTCGCCACCGAAGGCCGTGTCCCGCTGCGCAACGGCACCGCCGACAACCCCACGGAGTTCATCGACGCCTGGGGCGCGCAGGGCATCGGCCCGGCCCAGGAGCGCACCTCGGTCGACCTCTACGGCGAAGCGTTCGTCGAAGGCATCGCCGACGGCATCAACGCCGTCTCGCTGTGGGGCATGGGAACGCCCGACACCGTCCTGGCCGGCCTCGTGTCGAGCCAGGGGGTGCTCGCCGGGCAGATCGAACAGCTCTACAACGGGGCGTCGCCGGAAGAGGTCACCGCGGCGATGAAGGCCGCCGTCGAGGAGGTTCAGGCCGGCCTGTGAGTAGTGCAGCCATCCGTTCGCGCCGGGGGCGGGCGCTCACCCGCTCCCGACGCGACAACCGCAACGGGCTCCTGCTCACCGCCCCGACGTTCCTCGTCATCACGCTGGCCTCGCTCATCCCGCTCGTGCTCGTGGTGGTCTTCGCCTTCAGCGAGATCCGCCTGGTCGACATCCCGCAGCTCGGCACCGAGCCGATCGACTGGTCCCTCGACAACTTCCGCCGGGCGCTGTCGAACCCGTCGTTCTGGCAGGCGCTCGGCACCACGCTGCTGTACGCGTCGCTGACGATGGTCGGCTCGGTCGGCATCGGACTCGTGCTCGCCCTGGCCCTCCGCCGCCCGTTCCGGGGCCGGGGAGTCGTGCGCGCGCTGCTGCTGGTGCCGTACGTGCTGCCGATCATCGCCGCCGTCACGATCTGGCAGACCATGCTCAACCCCCAGTACGGGCTGGTGAACGCGGTCGGCCGGCAGTTCCTCGGCTGGGAGCAGCCGGTCGGGTTCCTGAACACCGCGACCACCGAGGTGTGGGGCATCCCGATCCCGCTCTCGTTGCTCGTCGTCGTCGTGTTCGAGATCTGGACCTCGGCGCCACTGTCGTTCCTGTTCATCACTGCTCGCCTCCAGGGCGTCTCGCCGAGCATCGAGGAGGCGGCGGCACTCGACGGGGCGAACGGGGCGCAGATCCTCACCCGCATCGTGATGCCCCAGCTGAAGGGCGTCATCCTGCTGCTGTGCCTGCTGCGGTTCATCTGGACCTTCCAGAGCTTCAGCGAGGTGTACCTGCTCACCGAGGGCGCCGGCGGCACCCAGGTCATGGCGCTGAAGGTCTACACCGAGCTGGTCACCCGCGCCGACATCGGGAGCGCCGCCGCATACGGGCTGCTCATGTCGGTCGTCCTGATCACCCTGCTCGCCGTGTACGTCGTGCTCTCACGGAGGAAGGTGGACGTCGAATGACCCGCCGGAGATCCCCCCTGCGGCCGAGACCCGCGGCCCGGGTCGTCCGAGTCGTCATCATCGTGCTCGCGCTGGTGTTCGCGCTCGGCCCGGTCCTGTACGGATTCCTGCTCTCGCTGCGCCCGTACTCGGCCGTCGTCCAGGATCCGCTCGATCTGATCCCGGCCCTCGACGAGATCGACCTCTCGGCGTACACGACCGCGATGCTCGATCCCTCGGAGGGCGGGTTCGGGCTCGGCCGCTTCGTGATCAACTCGCTCCTCGTCGCGGTGGGAACGGTGCTGCTGTCCATCCTCGTGTCGATTCTCGGCGCGTACGCCGCCGCGCGCCTGCGCTACCGGGGGCGCGGCGGGGTCAACGCCATCATCCTGGGCGTCTACCTCTTCCCCGGCATCGTGCTCTCGGTGCCCCTGTTCGTCCTGCTCGCGAAGGCCGGATTGACGGGCTCGCTGGTCGGGCTGTTCCTCGTCTACGTGGCCACGACGGTGCCGGTGTCCATCTACATGCTCCGCAACTACTTCCAGGCGCTCCCCGAGAGCGTCGAGGAGGCGGCGATCATGGACGGGGCGTCGCTGCCGCAGATGTTGCGCAGCGTCATCCTGCCCGTCGCGCTGCCCGGGGTGATCGCGACCGCGATCTACGTCTTCATGATCGCCTGGAACGAGTACTTCTACGCGCTGCTGTTCCTCGTGCAGGACCGGGCGCTGTGGACGGCACCGCTCGGCATTTCGCAGCTCAGCGACTTCAACGTGCCGGTCACCGTGCTCCTGGCGGGTGCGCTCGCCGTCACCGTCCCGGTGATCGTGCTGTTCTTCGTGGCGCAACGCTATCTCGTCGAAGGTCTCACTGCAGGAGCGGAGAAGTGATGCGACCGCAACGTCTGGTCATCATCGGGGCCGGTGGGCGAGGGCGCGACGCGTACGGTCGCTGGGCGCTCGACCACCCCGACCGGGCCCGCATCGTGGGCGTCGCCGACCTCTCGGCGATCCGCAGGGGTGCCCTCGCCGCCGAGGCGGGCGGCGCGGCCGAGTACGAAGACTGGCAGGACGCCGTGGCGGATCTTGGCCGCTTGCGGGCCGACGGCGTCGTCATCGCCGTGCCCGACGCGCTCCACGTCGACGTGGCCATCGCGGTCGCCGATGCCGGGCTGCCGTTCCTGCTCGAGAAGCCCGCGGCGCCCGACCTCGCCGAGCTCACGCGGCTCGCCGCCCACGTCCGGCAGGCCTCGTCGCGTCTCGCCGTGGGTCATGTGCTGCGCTTCACGCCGTTCTGGCGCAGCGTGAAACGGATCCTCGACTCTGGTGCGATCGGCCGTGCGATGACCCTCGAGGTGCGCGAGAACGTGGGCTTCTGGCATTTCGCGCACTCCTACGTCCGCGGCAACTGGCGGCGCAGCGCGAGCTCGGGCGCCATGGTGCTGACCAAGACGTCGCACGACCTCGACCTCATCCGGTGGCTCGCGGGCGACGCTCCCGACCGCGTCTACAGCATCGGCGAGCTGACCTGGTTCCGCCCCGAGAACGCGCCGCCCGGGGCACCCGGCTTCTGCCTCGACGGCTGCCCGGTCGCGGACAGCTGCCCGTTCTTCGCGCCCCGCTACTACGTCGACGCGCTCGCGGGCGTCTCGGGGCATCCGGTCCATCTGCTCGGCGGCGACCCCTCGCCGGAGGGCCGGCTCGCGGCCCTCCGGACCGGCGACTACGGTCGGTGCGTGTACCGCAGCGACAATGACGTCGCCGACCATCAGCAGACGACCATGATGTTCCCCGGCGGGCTGACCGCGACCTTGACAGCCTCGGCGTTCACCGCCGAGAACACGCGGAACGTCGTCATCACCGCATCCGCGGGTCAGCTCACCGGACACATGGAGAGTGGGGAGATCGTGGTCGATCTGTTCTCGCCGAGCGCGACGCTGCCGGACGGGCTTCCGGTGGCCGAGCACGAGGTCACGCGCAAGCCGCCGATGGGGCACGAGCGGCACACGCTGCGCGTGCGCCCGCCCGAGGACGACCTCGGCGACCATGCCGGCCACGCGGGCGGCGACGCAGGACTGATGTCGGCGTTCGTCGACGCGCTCGTCTCGGCGACCGTCGGAGAAGGCGAGCTCTCGTTCGACACCGCCCTCGACAGCCACCTGATCGCGTTCGCGGCCGAGCACTCGAGGGTGTCGGGGCACCCCATCGATTTCGCGTCGTGGGTCTCGCAGCTCGACATCGCCCCGACCGCCGACGCCGGCCGAGGGGCCGGCGCATGAGCGGCCCCGCGTTCGCCGATGCCGTCCGCGCGCTCATCTCGCGCTGCGGCGGTGACGCCGATCGAGTCGAGATCGTGCACCGCGCCGCGGAGCCGGGGGCCGCGGCGATCGGCTCCTTCGCGTCGCGCGGAGGCATCCTGACCCTCACCGGCACCGACGCCGTGGCTGCGGCGAGCGCGTTCGCGGCCTACCTGCGCCGGCACGGGCGACGCGTGACGTGGGAGGCGCCGGCGGTCGTGCCCCTCGGCGACTCGTGGCCCGACGCCCCCGAGACGACGCTGCGCACGGGGTTCGGCATCAGGTACCACCTGAATGTGGTCACCCACGGCTACTCCACACCGTTCTGGGACTGGGACCGCTGGGAGCGGGAGCTGGACTGGATGGCCCTGCACGGGGTGACCCATCCGCTCGTCCTCACGGCGTACGAGGTCGTCCTGCGCGAGGCGCTGGTCAGGTGCGGTGCCGACGCGCAGGAGGCGGACGACTGGATCGGCGGCGCACCGTTCGTGCCGTGGATGTCGATGGGCGGCATGCACGACTTCGGAGGTCCGCTCCCGGCACGGTGGGCTGAGCGCCGCGTGGAACTCGCCCGGCGGATCCTGCAGCGCGTCCGCGAGCTCGGCATGACGCCGGTGATCCCGGTCGCCGGCGGCCACGTCCCGGCCTCGCTCGCCGGACCCGATGGCGCCGAGATCGAGTGGCAGGGGTGGCGGACGCCCGTGCTCGATCCGGGTGGTGCCGCGTTCGCGCGGTTCGTCCGGACGTTCCTCGAGGTGCAGCAGGAGCTGCTGGGCGATCTCGGCGACGCGCCGGTGCTCGCGGTCGACCCGTACATCGAGTCGCTTCCGCCGAGCGGGGACGCCGAGGCGCTGGCGGCGGCCGGTGACGGCATCCACCTCGCGCTCACCGCCGTGCACCCGGAGGCGACGTGGTTGCTGCAGGGCTGGCCGTTCCACTACCACCGGCAGTTCTGGTCGCCTGAGCGCATCGAGGCGTACCTGTCACGGGTGCCGTTCGAGCGCCTCCTGCTCATCGATCTGTGGGGTGAGCATGCGCCGATGTGGCGCGATGGCATGCACGGCCGCCGTTGGATCTGGACCGCCGTGCACAACTTCGGGGGCCGGTTCGCGGTGTTCGGCGACGTCCGCGGCCTCGTCCGGGACCTCGACGAGCTGCGCGACGGCGCGCCCGAGCGATTGGAAGGGATCGGGCTCGCGCCCGAGGCGATCGAGAACAACGCGGTCTTCTACGAGCTGGCGGGCGACCTGGTCTGGGGCCACGTCGAGATCGACGAGTGGCTCGGCGAGTTCGCCGCCCAGCGGTACGGCGTCGACGACGAGGCCGCCCGCGAGGCGTGGCGCGTGCTGTCGAGGACGCTCTACGGCCCGGGTCGCACGCGCTCGATCCCCTCCCCCGTCATCGCGCGCCCCTGGCGGGCGACCGCGCCGTTCGCCGGTCAGCGTCTGGCCGGCGAGGCGCTGCCTGCCGAGCCGACCCGGATGTCAGCGAACATCGACGCCGAGAACGATCCATCGGTGCTGGGAGACCTGCCCGCGCTGGCGGGTGCCGCCCGGGCGCTGCTCGGGCTGCGCGACCGGGCCCCGCTCCGCGAGTCGCTCGAACGAGACGTCGTCGACCTGACCGGGCACATCCTCGCCCAGCGCATGCGGCTGCGCATCCGTGGCATCCTGACGGCGTATGCCGCCGGGGATGCCGCAGGCATCCGCGACCATGGCGCGCAGCTGACTGAGGACCTGCTCGAGCTCGACGGGCTGGTCGCGACCCGCTCCGACTCCCGCGCATCGACCTGGATCGCCGCGGCGCGGGCGTGGGGTGACACCGACGACGAAGCCGATGTGCTCGAGCGGGACGCCCGAAGTCTCGTCTCCGTGTGGGGACACCAGACGAGCGGGCTCCACGACTACTCGGGTCGCCACTGGTCGGGTCTCATCCGCGACCTCTACCTGCCCCGATGGACGGCCTGGGCCGACTGGCTCGCGGATGCGGCCGACCGCGACGCCGAACCCGATGAGGCCGTGCTGCAGGAGCGCATCGTCGCGATCGAGGAGTCCTGGCGAGCGGCGCGGGGCAGCGACGACGGATCGTCGATCGACCCGCTCGACGCCGCGGCGGGCATCCTGGATCGGATCGACCGGTGAGGAGCCCGCCGTGACCACGCGCCCGAACGTCCTGCTCATCGTGACCGACCAGCAGCGCTGGGACAGCCTGTCCTGCGAAGGCGGATACGTGCAGGCGGCGAATCTCGACCACATCGGGGCGGAGGGCACGCGCTTCCGCCGCGCGTACTCGGCCACACCGTCGTGCACGCCAGCGCGCGCGTCCCTCCTCACGGGCCGCGACCCGTGGAACACCGGCATCCTGGGCATGGGCGCCGGGCAACCGCCGCTCGCCGGGCTCACCGGCACGCTGCCCGAGCTCCTGGGCGAATCGGGCTACCAGACGCACGGCGTGGGCAAGATGCACTTCACTCCGCAACGGGCGAGGTTCGGGTTCGACGAGACCGTCATCGACGAGTCGCTGCGGGTGCAGGACGAGCGTTTCGTGTCGGACTACACCGCGTGGTTCGAGCAGCACGCGCCCGCCGACGTCCGGCAGGCCGACCACGGCATTGACGTCAACTCGTGGATGTCGCGACCGTTCCACGTCGCCGAGCACCTGCATCCGACGAACTGGACCGTGACGGAGTCCATCAGGTTCCTCGAGCGACGCGATCCGACGCGGCCGTTCTTCCTCATGACCTCGTTCGCCCGTCCGCACTCGCCGTACGATCCGCCGCCGTTCTACTACGAGCACTACGTCGCCCGCGGCCGGACGGGCGGTATCCCGGATGCCGCGGTGGGCGAGTGGGCGTCGATCCACGACGTGGACGATGACGACGCCGGCGATGTCAACGCCTGGCGCGGTCGGCGCAGTGACGACGAGGTGCGCGAGGCGCGGGCAGGCTACGCGGGACTCGTCCATCACATCGACCACCAGGTCGGCCGGCTCATGCGCGTCCTCCGCGACCGCAAGCTGGATGCCGACACGATGGTCGTGTTCGTGTCCGACCACGGCGACATGCTCGGCGACCACCACTTGTGGCGGAAGACATACGGCTACGAGGGGTCCGTGCACGTGCCGCTGCTCGTCCGGCTGCCCACCCGGATACGGCCGGCCGGCCGCGCCCGGACCGTCGACGAGCCGGTGTGCCTGCAGGACGTGATGCCGACGATCCTCGACGCCTGCGGCGTCGCCGTCCCGGCCGAGGTGGACGGGCGGAGCCTGCTTCCGCTCATCCGGCAGGACGGGGTGACGTGGCGCGACTGGGTGCACGGCGAGCACTCGACCTGCTACGACGCCTCTCAGGAGATGCAGTTCCTCACGGACGGCCGCTGGAAGTACATCTGGTTCCCCCGGAACGCCGCGGGGGCTCCGGCCGAGCAGCTGTTCGACCTCGAAGCCGACCCGTACGAACGCGTGGATCTCGCTGCGGACCCCGAGCACGGCGACGAGCTGCGGCGGTGGCGGGATCGGCTCGCCGACGAGCTCGCGCGCCGAGACGCCGGCCTCGTGGAGCATGGCGAACTCGTGCCGCAGCACGGCCGGCCGCCCCTCGTGTCGCCCGAGGCGGCGCAGCGCAGGGTGGGCATCGGGGCGTGAAGCGGGCCCGGCTGTCGCCGGGCCCGCGTTCCGCTCTCGTTCCGCTACTGCTGGTGCGCGCGGTGCCTGCGGCGCGCGATCAGCGCGGCCGCACCACCGAGCAGCAGGAGCACCAGGCCGATACCGAGGTACGGCAGCACATCAGCACCCGTGGCACCGAGCACCCCGGACGGCTGCGACGCGTTGTCGCTGCCGGGACCGGGGTCGCCCGGCGAGCCGGGTGTGCCGGGCTCGGTCGGCGTGCCGGGCTCCGTCGGCGTGCCGGGCTCGGTCGGCGTGCCGGGCTCGGTCGGCTGGGCGGGGACGACCGGGAGGCTCCAGGCGTTGACCCCGTCACCGGACTCGCCCGCCGACTCGGCGAACGAGGCCAGGACGAGCACGTCCTCACCGAGGGCTCCGTACGTCGTCTCATCGAGCGCGAGCTCGACGACTCCGGCACCCGCGCCCACCTCGGCCACGGTCGACGCGAGGAGGCGCCCGCCCATGTTCGGCGCCCACTGGGGCGCCGCGCCGTCGGACTCCGCGCACGCATCGAATCCGTCGGTGTCGCCGGGGCAGCTCGACGTCCAGACCGGGATGAACCGCGGGTCGCCCTTCCAGAGGAACATCCGGACGGTGCCGTCGGCCGCCGACTCGTAGGGCAGGCTCACCGCGGCGGCGTCGATCGAGACGTCACCGATGGTCAGCGCATCGCTCGGCTGCACACCCGACACCGTGCCACCCCTCACCGCGGACTGGTACACGGTCTGCGGCGACTCGACGCCCTGCAGGGCGGTGTCCGGAATGATCGCGGCGGGCGCCTCGGTCGACCGGTCGGCGGGCGGCTCGTACCCCGCGAGGTAGGCGTGTCCCCAGCGGTACGGCTCGGACTGCTGGCTGCCGAACGCGGACCAGGCGGTCCTCGTCTGGCCGATGAAGTCCTGCGTGTCCGAGTCGTACGGCGTCACGTTGAGGCCGAGGTACTGCGGGTCGACCTCGTTCTGGTCGAGGGTGCCCTGCGGGGTCGCCCCGGTCGGGCCGACCGCGGCGGGAAGATCCGCGAGCGGGATCTTCACCTCGATCTCGTAGGCGCCGCCCACGAACGCGCCGGCCTCGTCGCGCTTGACCTGGGCGGCGACCTTCACGCCGGGTGCGTTCGGCGCGTTCTCGACGGTGTCCGCGAGCGGCCCGGTCGAGAAGCCCTGGTGATTGTCCGCGTCACGCGACCAGCACGGCCCGTTCTCGCCGTTGCCGTTCGCCCCCTCGGCGTCATCCGTGAAGGGGAACATGCCGAGCTTGAACGTCGACGACGTGTCGATGGACTCACCGCGCGGGTCGAGCAGCAGCTCGACCGAGTCGACCAGCCAGTGCCCGAAGCACCGGTCGGGCGTCGCCGCAGCGCTCGCCACGTCGTCGACCACGCGGATGTGCGCGTAGAGGGCGTCGTCGAACCAGCCGAGGGTCGCGGTGCTGCCCGTGCCGCAGTCGACGCCGTCGGGCGCACACTCCGCGCCTTCCCATCGGGTGCCGATGCCGACCGCCGTGCCGGCGAGATCCGCACCCGAGCCGTCGACCACCGGGGCTGCGTCCAGTTCGGGGATCACGACGCTCGGCACCACGTACATGGTCATCGACTCTTCGGCCGTCCCCGCGGACGAGGTGGTCGTTGCGGTCACCGGCACGGTCCGGCTGCCCGGATCCGTGGGGTCGGTGTGCGTCACGATGAACTCGACGGTCGTCCGCTCGCCGGCGGCGAGCCCGGTGTACGGCTTCGCCGCCTCGTCGGCGACGAGACCGGCGGGCAGACCCAACGTGACGGTCCCGGACTGCGTGTCCGCGGAACGGTTGGTGACCTCGACCGGCACGGTCACGGACTCGCCCGCGCCGATGGTTCCGACGGCGTTCGAACGGCCGCCGACGAACACCTGGTTCGCCTGCGTCCACTCGTCGTACTCGGCCGCGGTCCCCCATCGCTCGAATCGGCCCTCGACCGGGGCGACGACCTCGACCCTGGTGTCGTTGTAGGCGGTGACGTCGCCACCGTCGAAGGTCGCCGCGAGCTTGTACCGCGTCGCGGCGGCGTCGGCGGCGGGCGTGATGGTGAAGGCCGCCTCGGTGGGCTCGCCGTCACCGATGCCGGTGACGCTCACCGGGTCGGAGACCGTCCAGCCCGCGGGGGCCACGAGAGAGACGTCGCCCCCGGCCAGCGCTCCGGCGCCGGACCGCAGCGCGACGGTGACCTCGAACGGCTCGCCCGCGGCCACGAAGTAGTCGGCGGGCTCGATCGCGACGGTCGAGCCGAGCGGCATCCCACCCGGGTCGGCGACGACGGCGCCGTACAGGACCGCGTCATCGTTCGCCGCTGCGTCCGCGCCGTTCGGCTGCATCGGCACGATCGACTGCGAGACGCCGTAGCGCTGGCACGTGGGGTCCCACAGCCTCTTCTGCATGACGCGCGCCTGCGTCGGGTGCGCGCGGCCGCCTTCGCGGCCGACCTGCGCCCACGTCTTCGCCGCGCCCGCCGGCTGACCGGCGAGGTTGCCCTCGGGCCAGGTGTACGGCGAGTCGTATCCCGTCCAGGTTCCGACGACGGTGAAGGGGTTCGCCGGGTCGGGCACGAAGCCGGTGTTGCAGTTGGGCTCGGCGATGCCGCCGGAGCCGGTCGTGAGTCCGCCGGCGAGGATCTTCTTGACCTGCCAGGGCTCGACCGCGCCCACGCCGGTGAGCTGCTCCGGGAAGCGTGCCGGGTCGGCGGCGGCGGCGGCCGCCTGCCAGACCATGCGGCCCTGTGCGTACTGGTGGTTGCCGTGCCCGACGGCGAGCGACGGGTTGCTCCCGACGAGGATCTCGGGCTGGGTCTCACGGATGATGCGCACCGTGCGGCGGAGCGTCTCCTCCTCGTCCCAGACCTGCGCGGTCAGCGGGGCCGAGGTGTTGTAGTAGAAGTCGACGCGGTCGAGGTTGAAGATGTCGACGGTGCCGGAACGGACGTGCGAGGTGCGGTCCTCGTTCTCGCGACGGAGGCCGAGGTCCGGCCCCGCCTCGGAACCGACCGAGTTCGAGCCGCCCTCGCCGCGCGTGGCCATGATGATGCCGCAGCGCACGCCATAGCGGTCGTGCCAGACGCCGCACGGCGTCGTGAACCCGGCGTCGTCGTCGGGGTGGGCCCAGATGCCCATGATGTCGATCTTCTCGCGCTCGGTCTGGGTGGCGACCGACGCCGGTCCCGCATCCCACCCTGGCTCGGCTTCCGCGGCGATGGCCGCGCCGGGCGCGATCAGCCCGGTGACGACGAGCACTGCCGCGAGCACCCCAGCGTGTCGCATCTTCATTCCGCCTCCTTGAGGTCGACGGCGCCCCCCGAAATGAGGTCACGCCGTACGTTTCGACCCAAGCTAGTGCGCAATTCGGTCACGAGCAAGCATTTCTGCGCAGCCGGTTCGATTAATATCGAGCGTTTTCGATCACGGCCGGATGCCTCGTGGGCTGCGCCGCACCGCGGCATCCGCCCGAAGCATCCGCCCGAGGCATCCGCCCCACCCAACCCAACTCAGGAACGACGGCGCGCCACGCGGCGCACGCACCCGCGACACGCCGAGCCGCCAGCCGAGGTTCCTGAGCACGAGCACCGGACACTCCGGCGCGCTCAGCACACCCGGCGGTCACGGCGCCGCCCGTCAGCGCCCCGCGGCCTCGGGCACCCGGGTCTGCCGGACGATGCGCACATCCGGTCGCACGGAGCGCTCGTCCAGCTCCGAAGCAGCGGCGGCGTCGACCAGCGCGAGCACGGACGGGTGCCGGTGCAACGCGGTCACGGGCACGGCCGAGGTCGGCTCGCGGGTCGCGAGGGCGGCCACCGCCTCGGCTTTGGCGGCGCCGGTCGCGACCAGCAGCGCCCGGCGCGATCGCAGGATCGTGCCGATGCCCTGAGTCATCGCGGTGCGTGGCACGGCCGCGAGATCGCCGTGGAAGAAGCGGGCGTTGTCGCGTCTGGTCTGCGCGGTCAGCTGTGCCACATGCGTGCCGCCGTCGAGCGGGGCGCCCGGCTCGTTGAACGCGATGTGCCCGTTGACGCCCACTCCGAGCAGCTGCAGGTCGATGCCGCCCGCGTCGGCGATCGCCGCGTCGTACTGTCCGGCGGCGGCCGAAAGGTCCTCCGCGTCGACGTCGGGCGCGTGCACACGCCCGGACGGGATTCCGACCCGATCGGTGATCGCGCGCCGGATGACGGCGGCGTAGCGCTCGGGGTGGTCCGTCGGGAGCCCCACGTATTCGTCGAGGATGAACACCCGGCTCGACGCCCACGGGCGGGGTTCGTCGGCGTGCCGGCGCGCGAGCTCGTCGTAGACGCGGTCCGGCGACGAGCCGGTCGCGAGGCCGAGCACGCAGGAGCCGCGGCGCACGACCGCGTCGATGGCGTCGGCGGCCGCCACGCCGACCGCCTCGGCGTCCGGCAGGACGTGCAGCTCGATCATTCGCGCACCGCTCCCTCGATCATGCCCTTGATGAAGTGCCGTTGCAGGAAGATGTAGAGCACCACGACGGGCAGCGCGACGAGCACCGCGCCCGCCGCGAGCAGCGCGGTCCCCTGCGTGTACTGCCCCTGGAAGAACGCCAGGCCCAGGGGCGCCGTCCGGACGTCCCCGTTCGGGGACATCACGAGCGGCACCAGGAACTCGTTCCAGGTCCACATGAAGGTCAGCAGCACGAGCGTGAGGATCGCCGGCCTGCCGATCGGCACGAGGATCTGCCACAGGATCCGGAAGGAGCCCGCGCCGTCGAGCCGAGCCGCCTCGATCATGGCACGGTTCGTCGTGCGGAAGTAGGTGCGCATCCAGTACGTGCCGAACGCGATCGACATGGCGATCTGCGGGAACGCCACGCCCCAGACGGTGTTCGTGAGGCCGACCGACCTGAAGTCGAAGTACAGCGGGACGATGATGGCCTCGGTGGGCACCATGATGCCGAGCAGGAAGATGTAGAAGAGCGGCGTCGCGAACCTGAATTTCATGGTGCCGAGCGCATACCCCGCGAGGATGGACGCCGTCACCGCGACCGCCACGACGATCGCCGCGACGATCACCGACGTGGTCATGTACTGCCCGAAGCGACCGATCTCCCACGCGTCGGGGAAGTTCTCCCAGTGGAAGATCCGACCCTCACGACCGACGGACGCGCTCTGCGGCCCGAAGGCCAGCGAGAGGATGACCCCGATGGGGCCGAGCACGACGAATGCGAACAGGATCAGGACGACGTAGTTCGCGCCCTTCTCGAGACCCGAGACCTTCACTTCTTGTCCCCGATCTGATTGACGACGAAGTTGATGGCGAACACGATGAGCGTCAGCGCGATGCCGACGGCGGTGGCCGCCCCGACCTCGCCCAGCTGGAACGCACGCCGGTACACCTCGTAGCTCGGGACCGTGGTCGACGTGCCGGGTCCGCCGCTCGTGGTCACGTAGATGAGGTCGAAGGTCTTCAGCGCCGCGACGATCGTGAGCGTCAGCGCGACCGTGATCTCACCGCGAACCGACGGCAACGTGATGGCGAAGAACTCGCGGAACGCGCCGGCGCCGTCGATGCGCGCCGCCTCGTAGAGCTCGCGCGGTACCCGGCTCATGCCGGCCATGAGCAGCACGGTCACGAGACCGAGCGAGACCCAGCTGCCGATGAGCCCCACGGCGGGCAGCGTGAAGGTGTAGTCGCCGAGCCATGGGCGCGTCCACGAGTCGAGGCCGACCATCCGGAGGAATCCGTTGAGCGGGCCGTCCGGTGCGTAGATCTGCCGCCAGGTGACGGCCACGACGACCATCGCGATGACCTGCGGCAGGAAGATGACGGTGCGGAAGAAGCCGAGCCCGCGTACCTGCGCGCGGGTGAGGACCGCCGCGAGCACCAGCCCGATGCACAACGGCAGCACGGCGTAGAAGAAGATCAGGATGAGCGCGTGACCGAACGCCTCACGCAGTTGCGGATCCTGCACGAGGGCGACGTAGTTGTCGAACCCGACGAACGTCGACGCCCCGAGCCCGTCCCACTCGAAGAACGAATACTGTGCCGCCCGGCCCAGCGGGAAGAGCATGAAGAGCCCGTAGAAGACGATCGCCGGCGCCAGGTAGGCCCACGGCAGCCAGGGTTTCGCCATCCGGCCGGAGCGCCGCGAGGCGCCCCGGCCGGTCGTGCTGGTGAGCGGATCAGCCATTCTGCGAGACGAACTCCGCATAGTCGGCCTCGAGCTGCTCGGTGAACGCGGTCGGGCTGAGCTGGCCGTCGAGCAGCCCCTGCAGCGCCTGTCCGAGCGTCTCGCCGAAGGTCGGCGTCGCGTAGTCGAGGTAGGGCAGCACGCTGCCGTTCTCCGTCACGTTGCCGAACTGGGTGAAGACATCGGCGAGCACGCCGGAGGCGGGCGCGAGCTCGGCCGTGCGGTTCACCGGGAGGTTGCCGGTCTCCGCGAGGATCTCCATCGCGTCATCGCTCGTGATGAAGTCGATGTACGCCGCGGCGACATCGGTGTTCTCGGCGGCCGACGTGATCGTGAAGGGCAGGCCGGTGCCACCGGTCGTCGCCGGCGATCCGGCATCCGTCGACGGCACGAAGAAGCCGACGTCCTCGCCCATCGCGTCCTCGAGGTCGGCCGCGAGCCACGAGCCGCCGATGAGGAAGACGCCGGTGCCATCGGCGAGCGCCTGCCAGGCGGCGTCGTAGTCGGTGCCGTTCACGCCCTCGTTGAAGTAGCCGTCGTTCACCCAGCCCTGCAGCGCCTCGGCGGCCGCCTCGTTCTCGGGCGTGCTCCAGCTCGCGCCGGGGTTGCCGAGACCGAGGTCGGTGATCACGCCGGCGTCGACGTAGTTGCCCTGCAGCGGGCCGAAGACGTGCCCGGCGGGCCACTGCTCGATGTTGCCGAGCTGCATAGGGGTCTCGCCCGCGGCCTTGGCCGCCGCGAGCGCGGCGTCGAAGGCCGCCCAGTCGGCCGGGACCTCGAGGCCGAGCGCGGCGAGCTTGGCCTTGGAGTAGAAGATGCCGACGACCTCGCCGACCTGAGGCAGGCCGTAGAGGTTGCCCTCGCCGAAGACGGTCGCGTCGTCGCTGTAGGTCGAATACTGCAGGATCGACGGCGAGTACCGGTCGAACCAGCCGTACAGGTCGGCGTAGTCGTCGAGCGGCCGGAGCTGGCCCGCCTCGACGAACGCGCCCATCGTGTTGCGGCCGTTGTTCGCCTGCACGACGTCCGGCGCGTCCTTGTCGGTGAGCGCGAGACGCAGCGTGGTGTTCAGGTCGTCGAACGCCTGCGAGTTGCGGTCGATGGTGACGTTCGGGTACTTCTCCTCGAACGCGGCGTTGAGCTGTTCCATCTGCTCGTTCTGGCCGCCGCGGACCTCCTGGTCCCAGACCGTCAGCGTGACGTCGCCGACGCCGGAGATGTCGGTGCTGATCTCACCGCCGGTCTCGGGGCGGTCGGCCTGGCCGGTGCCCGGGGCGCAGGCCGCGAGGCCCAGGAGGAGCGCGGCGCCGCCGGCGATGGCAGCGAACCGTGTGTGTCGGTGCATGGTGTCCCTTTCGGTTGTGCGTTGCAGGCTTCGGGTGCAGTCGAAGAGCGCAGCGTGGGTGGGGCGTGGTCAGTGGATGGGAAGCGGATGCGGGAATCGGAAGGTCGGTTCGGCTCGACGCGCCGGGCGCGGCGGCTCATCGGGGAGGATGTCGCCGAGGAAGCCGTAGCGACGCTGAAGTTCGCGGTCCCCGGTGGTCTGCGTGCGCTGCCACCAGTCGCCGATCTCCGCCCACCCCGGCGCCCCGAGGGAGCCACCGAGCTGTTGGACCGCGAGGCCCGAGCAGAGCGCGGAGAAGGCCAGACGCTGGTCGAGCGGCCAGTCGCGGAGCGTGCCGAGCACGAACGACGCCGCGAAGACGTCGCCCGCGCCGGTGGCGTCGAGGAGCTCGACGGGGACGGCGGGGACCTGCGCCTCTTCGCCGGTCGCGGAGTCGATCGCGACGGCGCCGTCGCCGCCGCACGTGACGACGACCAGCGGGACGCGCTCGGCGAGCCGTCGTGCCGCGGCCGCAGCGGAGTCGGTCCTCGTGTACGCGGTCGCCTCGCGCAGGTTCGGCGTGAACGCGTAGCAGGATGCGAGCGGGTCGAGGTCGTGCGGATCCCAGACGCCCGTGGAGTCCCAGCCGATGTCGGCGAAGATGCGGGTGCCGTGGTCGGCGGCGCGCTTCCACCACGCCGTGTCGAGCTCGCCGCGCATGCCGTTGAGATCGGCGATGCCCGCTCTGGCGCTGACCCCGTCGCGGAGCAGTTCGTCGGCCGGGACTGATCGCTCGCTGTCGTAGGTGATCATGCTGCGGTCGTCGTGCTCGGTGATCGACACCGTGAGGGCGGTGTTCACGCCCTCGAGTCGGCGAGCGGGGCCGAGGTCGACGCCCTCTTCGGTGAGCACGTCCCAGCACCATCGGCCGTAGGCGTCGTCGCCGAGCACCGCGGCGAGCGTGGGGCGGAGGCCCAGCCGGCCCGCCGCGACCGCGAGGTTGGCGATGCCGCCGGGGCTGGCGCCGAGCCCGCTCGTGCGCACCTCGGTCCCGGGCTGCGGGGTCGAGTCGAGCCCGGTGAAGATCAGGTCGAAGAAGACCTGCCCGGACAGCACGACATCGAACTCGGCGTCGGCTGGTTCGGTGTGCACGGCATTCCTCTCGGGGGCACTCGTCGGCGATGACTGCATTTGACAGAACATACTGCTAAATGATCGTTCGCGCGTCAAGCGTGCTCGAAGATGACTGATATGCTCGTGGACATGCTCACAGCGACGCGACAAGCCAGGATCCTGGATTCGCTCCGGGTCGACGGGGAAGTGACCGTCGAAGACCTCGCCGATCAGTTCGGCGTCTCGCTCTCCACCATCCGACGCGACCTGAACGCCCTCAGCGCCGAGGGACTGCTCCGTCGTGTTCGAGGCGGCGGCAGCATCGAGGCCGACAAGGTGCCGTTCAGCGACGTCCAGCGCCAGCAGCGCCCGGAGAAGTCGCGCATCGCCGTCCGCGCGGCCGAGCTCGTCGAGGACGGCGACGTCATCCTCATCGACATCGGGACCACGACCGCGCTGCTCGCGCGCGAGCTCCGCGGCCGGCGGATCACGGTGATCACCTCGAGCCTGGCCGTCATCGACGAGCTCCGAGACGACGACGCCGTCGAGCTCATCGTGCTCGGCGGCGTCGTGCGCGGCAACTACCACTCGATGGTCGGCGCGCTCACCGAGCAGGCGCTCGCACAGATCCGCGCGACCACGTGCTTCCTCGGCACGAGCGGTATCCGCCCCGACGGCACGATCGCCGACACGACGGGCATGGAGGTGCCGGTCAAGCGATCCATGATCGCGTCGTCGCAGCGCGCGGTCGTGCTCGCCGACGCGTCGAAGTTCCCGGGCGTCGGCCTGTTGAGTGTGTGCGGCCCGGAGGATCTCTGGGGCGTGGTGACGAATGAGGATGCAGACCCGGCGACGCTCGCCGTGCTGCGCGAGAACGACATCGAGGTGATGACGGCGTGAAACTGACCATCGTCGGAGGCGGCGGCTTCCGTGTGCCCCAGGTCTTCGAGGCGGTGTCCTCCGATGACGCCCCGGTGCGGATCGACGAACTGAGCCTCTTCGACGTCTCGGCCTCGCGGCTCGCGACCATCCGCTCGGTCATCGACCGGATGTCCGAGCAGACCAGGCACGTGCCGAAGCTCACCGTCACCGACGATCTCGCCGAGGCCCTCACGGGGGCGGACTTCGTCTTCAGCGCCGTGCGCATCGGCGGCACCGCGGGCCGCGTCGCCGACGAACGCACCGCGCTCGAGCTCGGCGTGCTCGGCCAGGAGACCGTCGGCCCCGGCGGTATCGCCTACGCGCTGCGAACCATCCCGTTCATGGTCAAGCTCGCCGAGGTGATCCGTGATGTCGCACCCGACGCCTGGGTGATCAACTTCACGAACCCCGCCGGCATGGTCACCGAGGCCATGCGGGCCGTGCTCGGCGACCGGGTGGTCGGCATCTGCGACACCCCCATCGGCCTCATGCGGCGCGCAGTCGCCGCCGCGACGGGTGACAGCTCGGCCGCGAACGCCGCCTCCCTGCACTTCGACTACGTCGGCCTGAACCATCTCGGGTGGCTGCGCAGCGTCGAGGTCGACGGCGTCGACCAGCTGCCGAAGCTGCTGCGCTCGGACACCGCCCTCACGACCATCGAAGAGGCGCGGCTGATGGGCTTCGACTGGGTGCGCGCCCTCGGGGCGCTGCCCAACGAGTACCTCTATTACTACTACTTCACGCGTGAGGCGACCGAACGCATCCGCTCGGCCGCGACCACGCGCGGTGAGTTCCTCGACCGCCAGCAGGCCGAGTTCTTCGCGGCCCCCGGCGCAGACCCGCTCGAGACCTGGCTGCGGACGCGCCACGAGCGCGAGTCGAGCTACATGGCCGAGAGTCGTGAGGTGAACGAGTCGCGGCACGCGACCGACGTCGACGGCGGCGGCTATCAGACGGTCGCGCTCGACCTCATGGCCGCGCTCGCGACCGGGCGCCCGTCGACCATGATCCTCAACGTGCGCAACGGCGACCTGGTCCCCGCGCTTCCCGCCGACTCGGTCGTCGAGGTCGGGTGCGTGGTCGACGGCGACGGCGTGCACCCGTGGCCGATCGCTCCCGTCGAGGGCGAGATGCTGGGGCTCATGGCGCAGGTGAAGTCGGCTGAGCGCCTCACGATCGAGGCGGCCAAGGTCGGCTCCAAGGACCTCGCCTGGCGCGCGTTCGCGGCGCATCCGCTGGTGGACTCGGTGAAGGTCGCCCGCGCGCTCGTCGACGGCTACAGCCAGCGCTTCGAATCCATCGGACGGCTTCTGGACTGACGGCGCACGCCGGGTGCCCGGCGGCTCGGGCGCCGGGTCGCCCGGGCGCCCGGCGGACTCCCCGGTGAGTAACATTGTCAGCACAAACTGACGGATGGAGTCGCGGGATGGGCCAAGCAGAGCACCGACTGCCTGACGAGCTCTTCCTCACCATCGACCGAGCGGGTCCGGTCCCCCTGTACTTCCAGATCGCGAAGTGCCTCGAACGGGCGATCACCGAAGGCAGCCTGCCCCCCGGTTCGCGCCTCGAGAACGAGCTCTCGCTCGCCGAGCGCCTCGGGTTCTCGCGGCCCACGATCCGGCGCGCGATCCAGGAGCTGGTCGACCGGGGTCTGCTCGTCCGCAGGCGGGGTGTCGGCACGCAGGTCGTGCACAGCCACGTGAACCGCAACGTCGAGCTCTCGAGCCTCTACGAGGACCTCGACGCCGACGCGCGCACACCGACCACGCGCGTGCTGTCCTCCGAGATCGTGCCGGCCGGCGAGCTCGCGGTCGAACAGCTCGGGGTCGAACCGGGCCGGCCGACCCTGCACATCAGACGGCTCCGGTATGCGGACGGCGTGCCGCTCGCGATCCTCGACAACATCCTCCCCGAGCCGTTCATCGCGTTCGACGAGCGTGCACTGACCGACCACGGCCTCTACCAGCTGCTCCGCTCGAGGGGCGTGACCCTGCGGGTCGCGAAGCAACGGATCGGCGCACGCCAGGCCACGGCCGAGGAGAGCCGGCTGCTCGACCTCGCCGAGGGCGCCGCGGTGCTCACCATGAGCCGCACCGCGTTCGACAACTCAGGACGCGCGGTCGAGTTCGGCCAGCACAGCTACCGTTCCGACCTGTACTCGTTCGAGGTCACGCTCGTCGATCGCTGAGCGAACGCAGAAACGCCAGCGACGCCCTGACGTCCTCGACCGGCCCGGTTCCCGCGGCCGGCTCGGCGGCGAGGATCGTGTCCTGTTCGAGCACGTACCATCCGTCGTAGCCGACGCCGTCGAGCGCGGCGACGATCGCCGCGACATCCACATCGCCGGCACCGAGCGGAACGTAGATGCCCTGCCGCACCGCCTCCGTGTAGGTCAGCTCGCCCGACCGCACCTGCTCGGCGAGGGCGGCCGAGACGTCCTTCGCGTGGACGTGCGCGATGCGATCGGCGTAGGTCTCCGCGAGCCACGCGGGATCGGTGCCGCCGATCAGCAGGTGCCCGGTGTCGAGGCAGATCGGCATGCTCGAGCCGTCGAGCACACGCAGCACCTCGTCGCGCCGCTCGATCAGCGTGCCGACGTGCGGATGCAGCGTGGGCCGGATGCCTCGTGACCGGGCCAGCTCGGCGACGCGGTCGAGATTCGCCAGCAGCGTGCGCCACTGCGCCTCGGTGAGCTCCGGACGCTCGTCGTAGCCGTCGGCGCCGGTCGCCGCGGCGAGCACGAGCGTGTCGCCGCCCGCCGCCTCGAACGCCTCCAGCTCTGCGGCGACGCCCGGAACCGGGTCGTGCCCGGGATCGTGCAGCACGACCGGCACGAAGGCGCCGACCGCCTGAAGGCCGGCCTCGCTGAGCACGCCGCTGCGCCGCGCAGGCTCCTCGGGAAGCCAGCCCTGGGGACCGAACTCGGTCGCGGTCATGCCGAGCTCGCGCATCTCGGCGAGCACCCGATCGGGTGCGAGCTGCACACCCCAGTCGGGCACTTCGCACACGCCCCAGCTGATCGGGGCACCGGCGATCCTCATCGCGTCTCCTCCTCCATACGCTGGCGTGCTGTACCGGACGACCGCACCTGCACCGGCTCGCCCGTCGCGGCGCTCTCCGACGCGGCATCGGCCAGGACGAGCGCCTCACGGCCGTCGAACAGGCCGGGCTGCGGCGCGGTGCCCGCCTGGATCGAGTCGATGAAGTGCGCGAGCTCGGCGCGGTACGCCTGCGCGTACCGATCGAGGAAGAAGGGCTGATACACCCCGGCGGCCGAGCCCGCTGCCGTGTTGGCGACCACCGACGTTCCCCGATGGTTCAGCGTCTCCAACGAGCCGAGCGGGCCGAACAGCTCGACCCGCTGGTCGTACCCGGCTGCGCTCGAGCGCGAGTTGATGATCGTCGCGATCGCGCCGTCCGCGGTCGTCAGCGTCGTGATCGCGCCGTCGAAGTCACCGAACTCGGCGAGCGCGGGATCGGCGCGCTGGCCGATCGCGCGCACCTCGACGATCTCGCCGCCGAGCGCACGCACGAGATCGAGGTCGTGGATCGCCATGTCGCGGAAGATCCCGCCGGACTGCGCCACGTAGCTGAGGGGCGGCGGCGCGGGGTCGCGGCTGATGATGGTCAGCTGTCGGACCGGTCCGATCTCGCCTGCGGCGGATCGAGCGCTGATCTCGGCGATGCCGGCGTCGAAGCGGCGGTTGAAGCCGACCATGACCCGGTGCTCGGAACCGCTGACGGCGGCGATGCACTCGTCGACGCGCGCGAGGTCGAGATCGACGGGCTTCTCGACCAGCACGGCCTTGCCGGCCGAGACGGCGGCGAGGATGTGGTCGACGTGGTACGGGGTCGGCGACCCGACGATGACGGCGTCGATGTCGTCGCCGAACGCCTCGGCGACCTCGGTCGTGGCGCGTGCCGCGTACCGCGCGGCCAAGCGTTCGGCGGCGCCGTCGACCGGGTCGGCGACGAGCGCGAGCCGGGCTTCGGGATGCGCCGCGATGCTCGCAGCGTGCACGGTTCCGATGCGGCCGGCGCCGATCAGGGCGAATGAGAGCACAGGTCAGCCTTTCTCGGTTGAGCTCGGCGCGTCGCCGAGGAGCGGTCGCTGCAGCACGCGCTGCTGCTCGTAGTCGGCCCGAGCGCGTCGCGTGCTGTCCAGGTCGGACACCTCGGCGACGGGGACATCCCACCAGCCGTTCCCGTCAGGGCCGTAGACCAGCGGGTCGCTCGCGACATGGATGACCGTGGTCCGGTCGGAGGCCTTCGCCGCGGCCATCGCCGCGGTGAGCCGGCCCGTGACGTCCGGGCCCGGCTCGACGTCGATGACGTCGACGCCGTAGCTCCGGGCGTTCGCCGCGAGGTCGATGGGCAGCACCTCGCCGTGTTCGAAGCTCTGGCTGGCCCGGTCGAACGAGCGGTACTTCGTGCCGAAGCGTTCCGACCCGACCGTCTCGGAGAGATGCCCGATCGACGCGTAGCCGTGGTTCTGGATGAGCACCACGATGAGCTTGATGCCCTCGGCGACCGCGGTGACCAGCTCCGAGTGCATCATGAGGTACGACCCGTCGCCGACCATGACGATCACGTCGCGGTCGGGCGCAGCGCGGCGGGCCCCGAGGCCGCCCGGGATCTCGTAGCCCATGCACGAGTAGGCGTACTCGACGTGGTAGCCGAGCGGGTCGCGGACGCGCCAGAGCTTATGCAGATCCCCGGGCAGCGAGCCCGCGGCCTGGACGACCACGTCGCGCGGATCGCTCGCGCGCTGCACGACGCCGATGATCTCGGGCTGGCCGGGCAGCTCGCGGCCGGTGGGTGCCAGTGAGGCATCCACCACCTCGTCCCACGCGGCCTTCCACCGGCGCACCTGTTCGGCGTACTCGGCCGGGATCCGGTACCGCTCCAGCTCGGCGGCGAGCGCGACGAGCGCTTCGCGCGCGTCGGCGACGACGGCGATCTGCGTGCCGTGCTTGTAGGCGTCGAACGCCGCGACATTGATGTTGACGAACCGCACATCCGGGTTCTGGAACGCGGTGCGGCTCGCGGTCGTGAAATCGCTGTACCGGGTACCGATGCCGATGACGACATCGGCCTCGGCCGCGGCACGGTTCGCCGCGGTGGTGCCGGTGGCGCCGACGGCACCGAGGTACTGCGGGTGGTCCCAGTCGAGCGCACCGCCGCCGGCCTGAGTCGTGCCGACGGGGATCCCGGTCGCCTCGACGAGGGCGCGCAGCTGCGTCTCGGCCGCCGAGTAGATCACGCCACCTCCGGCGATGATGAACGGATGCTTCGCGGCCGCGACGGCCGCGACCGCCCGCTCGAGCGCACCGCGCTCAGGAACGGGGCGGCGCAGATGCCACTCGCGCTCCTGCAGGAACTCGACGGGGACGTCGAGCGCTTCGGCCTGCACGTCCTCGGGGAGCGCGATGGTCACGGCGCCCGTCTCGGCCGGATCGGTGAGCACGCGCATCGCCGCGAGCGCGACCGAGTACAGCTGCTCGGGGCGCTGCACGCGGTCGAAGAACCGCGACAACGGGCGGAAGGCGTCGTTCACCGTGAGGCCGGTGTCGTGCGGCAGCTCGAGCTGTTGCAGGACGGGATCGGCGACGCGGGTCGCGAACGTGTCGCTCGGCAGCAGCAGTGCGGGCAGTCGGTTGGTGGTCGCGAGCGCCGCGCCGGTCAGCATGTTCGTCGCGCCGGGGCCGACAGATGCGGCGCTGGCCATCGTGCCGAGGCGGCGGCGCAGGCGTGCGTAGCCGACCGACTGGTGCACCATCGCCTGCTCGTTGCGGGCCTGGTGGTACGGCATGAGTCCGGGCTGCGTGGCGTTCAGCTGCATGAGCGCCTGTCCGACGCCCGCGACGTTGCCGTGCCCGAAGATGCCGAACGTGCCGGCGATCGTGCGCTCCCGATGGGCTCCGTCGACCGTCCACTGCCGGGCCAGGAACTCCACGAGCGCCTGGCTCACCGTCATCCGTCGTGTGGTCATGCCTGCCCCTTCCTGGGTGCTGCTCCGTACGGGAGCCGGGGGTCGATGTCCTGGTCGTCCCAGGTTCCGCGCACCCAGGCGTGCGCCGGGTGGTCGGAGATGTTCCAGACCCGCTCGGGGTCGGGGCCCGCCATCACATTGAGGTAGTAGAGGTCGTAGCCCGGGCTCGCCGCGCACGGACCGTGCCAGCCGTATGGGACCAGGGCGATGTCTCCCGGGCGCACCTCGACGAGGGTGTCGATCTCGCCGGCTTCCGACGAGGAGGTGCGCATGAGGCCGTACGGGTCGGCCTCGGGGGGCGCCTCGCGCCCCCGCTCGACCGCCGTCTCGAAGTAGTAGATCTCCTCGAGGCGGGACTCCGAGCCGGGCACGTGCACGTCGTGCTTGTGCGGCGGATACGAGGACCAGTTGTCAGCGGGGGTGAGCACCTCGCACACGATGAAGCGGTCGGCGTCGAGGAGGTCAGGGGTGCCGAAGTTGTGCACCTGCCGGCTCGACCGGCCCGCGCCCCTGAGCTCGACCGGCACCTCGTCGCGCGCGATGTGGCGCACGGGCTTCCGAACGGTGGCCGGCGCCTCGGCGACCGCGACGCGGCCGGGGCCGGTCAGGTCGGCGTGCGCACCGACGGGGAGATAGAGGACGTCGGTCGGGCCGTCGAAGACGGACTCCCGTCCGGCGAGCTCCACGGTCACCCACGCGCCGTCGCCGTCGAGGCCGGTCGCGCCGTCGCCGTCGAGCCGGTAGCGCACCGTGAACGAGCCGCGAAGCGGCACGATGAGCCGTTCGACGTCGCCCGCGGGCAGGGGAAGGGAGGTGCCGGCTTCGAGCTCGGCGACTCTGAGCCCCGTGTGCGCCCACCCGGGCGTCGAGGCATCCACCACCGACTCCCAGCCCTCGCGCGCGAGGGCGCCTCTCGGGAAGAACCAGTCGTCGGCCGGCGCGCGCGTCACGAGCGCGCCCCGTTCGGCTCGTCTGCGTGGTCCGGCCCGTGGACGATCGCGGCCGCCTGGTCGACCGCCGTGGCGACGTCGCCGTCGGCGGGGTAGAGCAGGGTGCGGCCCACCACGAGGCCGCGGACTCCGGGCAGCGTGAGCGCGTGCTCCCATCCGCGGTATGCGGCCTCGGGGTCGCCGTCGGGCTCGCCGCCGAGCAGCAGCGTCGGCAGGGTCGTGGCCGACATCACGCGCTCCATCTCGGGAACGACCGGCAGCTTCAACCAGGTGTACGCGGAGGACCGGCCGAGGCCGGAGGCGATCGCGACCGACCTGATGACCGCGTCGGCGGTCAGGTCGTTCACGACCCGCCCGTCGCGGCGACCACTGACGAACGGTTCGAGCATGATCGGCAGCTCCGCGCGTGCGGCCTCGTCGACCGCGCGGGCCGTCGCCTCGAGCGTGGCGAGCGTACCCGGGTCGTCGAGGTCGATGCGCAGGAGCGTCTTGGCGAAGTCGAGCCGGTCGCGGGTCATCGCCTCGACGTCGTAGGCGGTGAAGCGGTCGTCGAGCTCGAACGAGGCGCCGCGCAGCCCGCCGCGGTTCATCGAGCCGACGACGATCTTCCCGTCGAGTGCGCCGAGCAGCGCGAGGTCGTCGATGAGGTCGGGGGTCGCGAGCACGCCGTCGACGCCAGGGCGCGACAGCGCGAGCGCGAGCCGGTCGAGCAGGTCGTACCGGTCCGCCATGGCCATGGCGTCGGCGCCGACGCCGAGCGCACCACGGGCCGGGTGGTCGGCTGCGACGATGAAGAGGCGCCCGTCGCCTGAGAGCAACGGTCGGCGGATGCGTCGGCCGAGCGCCGCACGGATCTCACCGGGTCGTGCCGCCCTCACCTCGCGGAGGTGGGCGAAGGCGTCGTCGCCGAGGACGCGCTGCCGCTCAGCCGCGCGCACCGGCGGCCCCTTCGAGCACGGCGTCGACCTCGCTCGTGGTCGGCATCGCGGTCGAGCATTCGCGTCGGGAGGCGACGACCGCACCGGCCACATTGGCGAAGCGCAGGATCCGTTCGAGGCCCCAGCCTTCGAGCAGGCCGTGGCAGAACGCACCGCCGAACCCGTCGCCCGCGCCGAGCCCGTTCACCACGTCGACCGGGAAGGCGGGCACGACGACGGATTCGTCGCGCGTCTTCGCGAGCACCCCTTCGGGGCCCTGCTTGACGACCGCGAGCTCGACGCCGCGCTCGAGGAGCGCGTCGGCGGCCCGTTCGGGGTCGCGCTCACCGACGGCGATCTCGCACTCCTCGCGGTTCCCGATGGCGACCGTCACGAAGTCGAGCGCTCGGGCGACCTGCTCGGTCGCGTCAGCGGGTGACGCCCAGAACTCCCGCCGGTAGTCGAGGTCGAGGATGGTGTGCGGCCGACGGCCGCGCGCGGCCCAGGCCGCATGGTGTGCGCCGCGGCTCGGCTCTTCGGACAGCCCGGACACCGTCGCCCAGAAGATGCGGGCCGAGCGGATCGCGTCGAGGTCGAGGCTCTCGGCGGCGACGGTGAGGTCGGGCGCTTTGGGCTTGCGGTAGAAGTAGATCGGGAAGTCGTCGGGCGGGAAGATCTCGCAGAACGTCACCGGCGTGGCGTACTCGGTCGAGACGCCGACGTAGGCGTCGTCCACGCCGAGCCCCCGGAGCTCGCGTCGCAGGTAGCGCCCGAACGGGTCGTCGCCGACCGCCGAGACGAGCGCGGCCGACCGGCCGTGACGCGCGGCGGCGACCGTCACATTGGCGGCGCTGCCGCCGAGGTACTTGCCGAACGTCTCGACGTCCTCCAGCCCGAGGCCGTCCTGCAGGGGGTACAGATCCACCCCGAGCCGGCCGATCGCGATCAGATCCTTCGTCGCGGCCGCGTCGCTCATCGCTCTCCAGTGTCCTCGCCCGATGCCATCACGCTGCCACCCTAGCAAATGTCAGGACATTTGCACCTGCCCGAGTGGTCCACGTCAGGGCTGCGCGGCCGTTCGGGTCATCGACTCGAACGCAGCGGTGAACGCGTCGACGAATGCCCGGTCGTCGGCCAGGTCGCCGAACCAGTCGCGGTGTGCCAGGAAGCGCTGCGGATCTGCATCGGCGTCCGAGATCGCCGCAGCGACGAGGTCGTGATTGCGGTCGTCGAGCGAAGCCCCCGACGAGAGCACCTTCCGCGCGTGAGCCGCCCAGGCGGCGACGACGGCCGCCGCAGCGGGTGACGCCAGCCCCGCCGCGGACCGATCCCGGGCGACCGGGACCAGGAACTTCGGGATGCGGTCGCTCGCGTCCGTCGCGAGCCGGCGCAACGTGTCCCGGATGAACGGGTTCCCGAACCGTTCCATCAACTCCGACCGGTAGGCGGCCAGGTCGATGCCAGGGACCGCCGCGAGTGTCGGGGCGGCCTCGGCCCGCATGTACCGCTCGACGAGCTCGCGCACGTGTGGATCGGCTACGGCCTCGTGGACGTAGTCGTAGCCGGCGAGCAGGCCTGGGTACGCCATCGCCTGATGGCTGCCGTTCAACAGCCGCAGTTTCATTCGTTCGTACGGTTCGACGTCATCCACCACCTGGACGCCGACCTCTTCCCAGGCCGGTCGTCCGAGCGTGAACCGGTCCTCGATGACCCACTGCACGAAGGGCTCGCAGACCACGGGCCAGGCGTCGTCGATCCCGAACGCCGTGCGCACCAGCTCGCGTTCGGCGTCGGTCGTGACGGGCGTGATGCGGTCGACCATGCTGTTCGGGAAGGCCACCTCGTCGCGGATCCAGTTCGCGAACTCGGCGCCGTGCGCCAGGCCGGCGAACGCCACGAGCGCGCGACGCGCGACGTCGCCGTTTCCCAGGATGTTGTCGCATGAGACCACGGTGAATGGCGCGACGCCGCGCTCACGCCGCAGTTTGAGGCCGGCTGCGAGCACCCCGAACACCGTACGCGGTGAGCTCGAGGCGGCGTCGGCGACGATATCCGGGTTCGCGAGATCGAACTCGCCCGTGACGTCCGACGTGTGGTACCCACCCTCGGTGATGGTGAGCGAGACGATGCGGATCGTCGGCGAGGCGAGGGCCTCGAGCACCGCACGGGGGGAGTCGGGTGCGTGCAGATAGTCGATGATCGAGCCGATCCTGGTGCCCGCCATCGCTCCGTCGGCCGCCCGCTCGACCAGCGTGTAGGTGAAGTCCTGTGTGCGCAGCACCTCGCCCATTCGGGCGTCGCGGGCAAGGAGCCCGACGCCGACGATCCCCCAGTCGTCCGCTTCCCCGCGCCGGATGAGACGGTCGAGATACATCGCCTGGTGCGACCGGTGGAAGTTGCCGACGCCGAAGTGCAGGATGCCGGGCGTCACGCGACGGCGGTCGGGCGCGGGCAGCGCGCGGGCGGGCCCAGGGGCGGTGGTGGGCTGGTGCTCGCGGTCGGGCATCGCGCTCCTCGGATCGTGAATTGACAGGGACTCGGGTCCAGCGTACAAATGGTAAATCGTTTGTTCAAGCACAGATCGGCGTCAATGACGATGAACTTCGCCCCCCTCGGTTTCTTCGACCCACTCCCACGAGTGCTCGTCGCGGACGATTTCGACCACGGCGTGAGCGGATGGCTCGACCTCCGCCCGAACTTCGTCGCCCCCGGGTTCCGCGAGCATTCCGACGACATCGACCTGATCCACTGGGGCCCGACGATGCTCAGCTCGGCGACGTTCGCGTTCGGCGGCACGCACGGATCGGCGCAGGGCACGTACTCGCTCAAGATCTCCAGCCGCGCCGCAGCCGCTGCCCCCGACCAGCCGCCCGCTCCGGGGTCGATGGGGCTGTCGATCAAGCGCCTCGCGGTACCGGCGGACGTTCGCCGGCTGCGCGTCGAGACGCTCTTCGCCTACAAGGCCGAGCAGGATCGCCCCGGGCTGGGCGTCAACGACGTGCGCGCGTTCGGCATGTTCGTCGACCTCCAGGACGGCGAACACCGGTACATGCCGGGCGTCCGATACGTGAACGCGCTCGAAGGCCGACCCGTCAGGCGGTGGCAGTACTACAGCCGGACCGACGCCACCGACGCCGAGTGGAGCTACGGCGCCGACGGCTGGCACAAGGCGGGCATCGACCCGCAATGGTTCGGGCAGCGCTTCGCCGATGGCTCGACGGTCGCGACCTCGTGGTTCGACGACGGCGAGCAGCACCTGATCTACAACGAGTCCGACGACAAGCTCAACTGGACGCCGCTGTCGCTCACCGTCAACCTCGAGACCCGCAGCTACGAGGAGTTCCGCGTGGGCGGCCGGCGGTTCACCTTCCCCGCCGGTGCAGGCCCGACGCTCGCGCCGGCCTACAACGACATCGAGGGCCTGCTCAATCCGGTCTTCTTCGTGGAGGCCGACACCGCCCGGCGCGTGTCGCTCTTCCTCGACTCCGTGGTCATCTCGGCCGAGACGGGAGCACGGGCATGAAGCACTTCTCCACCTCCGTCGTCGAGTTGCGTCAGGACTTCGCCTCGGCCATCGAAACCCATCCCTTCGAGTGCGGATGGGCCGAGGAAGCCATCTTCTTCGTCGAAGTGCACGATGCGTCGCCGGGCACGACCATCACCCTCCGCGTCCAGCTGAGCCCCGACGGCATCCGCTGGCTCGACGAGGGCACGACGCTCGCCGTCGCCGACTCCGCATTCGTCCGGGTCACCCAGTTCGGCGGATTCCTCCGGCTCGTGGGAATCGCTACCACCGAGGACGGCCGGGAGACGCCCTGCGTGCTCTCCGTCCGGCTCGCCCTGAAAGGATAGGAAGAGAGAACGATGACGTTTCGAATCAACAAGGCCACGGTCGGCGCGACCGTCGGCACGGCGCTCGAGTGGTACGACTTCTCGCTCTATGCGACCGCCAGTGCATTGGTCTTTCCCGCCGTGTTCTTCCCGACACAGGACACGCTGACGGCGACGCTCGCGTCGTTCGCCACGTTCGCGGTGGGCTTCTTCGCCCGGCCGGTCGGCGGGGTGATCATCGGCAATCTCGGCGACCGGTACGGCCGCCGCCAGATGCTGTTCCTCACGCTGGTCCTCATGGGCATCTCGTCGACCCTGATCGGCCTGATTCCCGATGCGGCGACCATCGGCATCGCGGCGCCGATCCTGCTGATCGTGCTCCGTGTGCTGCAGGGCTTCGGTGCGGGCGGCGAGTATGCCGGCGCCACGTTGCTCGCAGCCGAGCACTCGTCCGACTCGTCGCGCGGATTGAACGCCGCGATCCCGGGCGCGGGCAACGCCGCGGGCGCCCTGCTGGCGACGGGTGTGCTGACCGTGCTGAACACGACGCTGCCCGAGGAGGCGTTCCTGAGCTGGGGCTGGCGCGTCGCATTCCTCGCGAGCATCCTGGTCTGCGTCGTCGGCATCATCATCCGGCTGAAGGTACCCGAGAGCCCGGAGTTCGCGGAGTCGAAGGCCCAGCGGGACGTTCCTCGGGTCGCGCTCACCGAGCTCTTCCGCTCAGCCGGCCGCCGGGTTCCGCTCGCCATGCTCGCGAGCATCGGGCCGAACGTCGCCAGCTACCTGCCGTCGGTGTACGCGCTCACGTACCTCGCGACGGTGGTCGGCGCGCCGGCCTGGATCGGCCTCACCGGCATCCTCATCGGCAATCTGCTCAAGCTGGTCACGATCCCGCTCGCGGGATGGATCTCCGACCGGGTCGGCCGCCGGCCGGTGTTCCTCGCGGGGGCCATCGGGGCGGCACTGCTGGTGTTCCCGTTCTTCTTCCTGCTGAACACGGGCACCCCCATCCTGGTGTGGATCGCGCTCGTGCTGATCTTCACGTTCTGCAACGACGCCATGCTCGCCGCGCAGTCCGGCTTCATGTCGGAGCTGTTCGATGTCCGGCACCGGTACACCGGCGTCACCTTCAGCCGCGAGATCACGGGCGCGCTCGTGGGCGGCACCCTGCCGTTCGTGGCGGCGGCGCTCACCTCGGCCGCCGACGGCGGCTTCTGGCTGGTCGCGCTGTACTGCACGCTGCTCATGGCGCTCGCCGCGATCGGCATGTTCTTCCTCCCGGAGACGCGGAAGCTCGTCGCCGACGCGTCGAAGACGGCCGCCGTCTCCGCATGAGCTCGTCGGGTCGGGGCGTCGGATTCGCCGACGCCCCGACCCGCCGTCATAGTTGAAGCATGGATGAATCGGCGGAACACGGGACACGAGGCTCCGTGTTCCGCCGATCCATCCGTCTCTCAGACGTCGCCGCCGACGCCAACGTCTCGGTCGCGCTGGTCTCCCGGGTGCTGAACGGCGATCCGAAGGCCCGGGCGACGGCCGAGACCAAGGCGCGCATCATCGAGGTAGCGAATCGGCTCGGCTACGTGCCGAACGTCGCGGCGAAGAGCCTGCGGAAGAGCAGGACCGGTCTGCTCGGCCTCGTCGTGCACGACCTCTCGAGCCCGATCTACCTGGAGCTGCTGCGCGGGGCGCGTGAGGCCGCGGCCGAGCGGAACTACTTCCTCGTGCTCGGCGACGTCGACGAGCTGCTGAGCGACGATGAGGCGTTCAACATCCTCGTCAACGGCAAACGCGTCGACGGGCTCGTCGTCCAGGGCGGCCACGGCGAGTTCGACCGCCGGGCCGTCGAGATCGCGCGCGCGCTTCCCACGGTCGTCGTGAACGCGCCGGCCGGCCCCGGCGAAGCCGGCATCTCCCATGTGTATCCGGATGAGCGCGCCGCCACCCGTCTGCTCACCGAGCACCTGCTCTCGCTCGGCCACACGCGGATCGGCCTGGTGTCGGGCCCGCGTGGATCGACGACGAATCTGCTCCGAGAAGCGGGGATGCGTTCGGCGCTGCACGAGGTCGGCTTCGAACTCCGCGAACAGGATTGCGTGTACGGCGAGTGGTCTGCCGACGGCGGCCGGGCAGGTGTCGGCGAGCTCGCCGGCCGGTGGGCCGGTGCGCCGGATCGCCCGACCGCACTCATTGCGGGCAATTCGCTCATCGGTATGGGCATCCTCGCCGGCGCTGCCGAGCTGGGCATCGCGGTGCCCCGTGACATCTCGGTCGCGGCCGTCCACGACACGTGGCTCAACGAGCACCTGGTTCCGGCGCTGACGACGGTCAGCCTGCCGCTGCATGAGATGGGCGTCGTCGCGGTTCGCCAGCTGCTGGCCGGATCGGACGAGGTCAGGGACATCCTGCTCGAGAACCCCCCGGTGCTCCACCCTCGCGCCTCGACCAGCGCCGAGGCCGCGGCACCGTCGGCGTAGCGATCGCCCGCGCCGGCACGCATCGACACACCTCGCCCCCTTGGTGCGCCGAACAGCCGATCGATGCCTGACCGTGCTGGATGAGCACGGCCCGGATCCGCTGCGCAGCCTCGAAGGCGGCCTGATCGTCGGGCATGCGCTCGACCGATCGGGCGGCCTCGGAAGAGGGTCGCGAATGGTCGCCCGACACGTTCGCGAACGACCATTCGCGACCCCACCCCGAGGCATCCGCAAAGATGAAGAAGACCCGGGTCGATGACCCGGCCGGACGTGCAGTTCCGATTACGCTTGCGTCGTGAAGCTTCACTCGAGGGCAAGATGAGCGGCTGCTCCGCCGGCTGCTCCGCCTGCTGCTCGGGCTGCGAGATGGGCTGATGTCTCCGCGGAAGGAACCCACCCCTCAGGTGTTGAGCATTCGGCCCTCGATCGGATCTGCGGAGTATCCGGCGCTCGCTGCGATCTGGCGTGGCGCCGTGGACGCGACGCACGACTTCCTTGCGGATGCGGATCGCGACGAGATCGAGGCCAGGTTGCAGTCCGACTACTTTCCGGCAGTCGTCATCTCAGTCGCAGAGCGTGACGGTCGACCGGTCGGATTCTCGGGCGTGCTCGACGGAACGCTGGAGATGCTGTTCGTCGATGCGAGGCAACGCGACAGCGGGATCGGCACAGCGCTTCTCACCCATGCGATCAGGGAACACGGCGTCACCACCGTCGATGTCAACGAGCAGAACGTCTCGGCTGCGGCCTTCTACGCTCACCGCGGATTCGAGGTCGTCGGTCGCAGCGAGACCGACGAGGCCGGTCGGCCGTACCCGTTGCTCCACATGAGGCTCAGCTCGCCGTCCTGACCACATTCCCGAAGCATCCGGAAAACGACGAAGGCCCCGATCTCTGAGATCGGGGCCTTCGAACCGCGGTGCGCAAGGGGGGAGTTGAACCCCCACGCCCTTTCGGGCACACGGACCTGAACCGTGCGCGTCTGCCTATTCCGCCACTTGCGCATACCGATTCGCACACTCAGGCGCGCATCAGCCAACCGAGACTAACATCTCGACTCGGGGATCGCCATTCGGCCCATCGTCCCCCAATCCTTCACCCTCCGGACTCGCACCAGGCGAGGCATCCGGAATACCATCGAAAACCTGGGTTCAGGTGCCCGGCCGACGTGCGATGAAAGGACCGCTCACGTGACCCACTCCCCCGCGACGCATGCGCCCGATCTGGGCGCGATCCGCGGCTGGCTGTTCGACCTCGATGGCGTGCTCACGCCGACCGCCGACGTCCACATGCACGCGTGGTCGCGCCTGTTCACGCCCGTGCTCGAGGCGGCGGGCGTCGCGCCGTACACCGACGCCGACTACTACGCCTACATCGACGGCAAGCCGCGCTACGACGGCGTGCGCTCGCTGCTCGCGAGCCGCGGCATCACCCTGCCCGAGGGCGATGTGACCGATGCGCCCGAGCTCGACACCGTGCACGGCCTCGGCAACCGCAAGAACGCCGCCTTCAACGCCACCCTCGCCGAAGAGGGCGTCGCCGCGTACCCGGCGAGCGTCGCGTTCCTCGACGCGGTCCAGGCGCGCGGATGCCTCGTGGCGGTCGTGTCGAGCTCGAAGAACGCGCCGTCCGTGCTGCTCGCCGCGGGGCTCGCCCCGCGGTTCGAGGTCGTCGTCGACGGTGCCGTGGCCGCGCGCGAGGGCATCCCCGGCAAGCCCGCGCCCGACACGTATCTCGCCGCGGCCGAGCGGCTCGGCCTCGACCCCGCGGTATGCGCGGTCGTCGAGGATGCCGAGTCGGGCGTGCGCGCGGGCGCTGCCGGCCCGTTCGGCGCGGTCGTCGGCGTCGACCGCGGGGCGGGCGCCGATGCGCTGCGCGCGCTGGGTGCCGACGTGGTCGTGCGGGAACTGGACGAGTTGATCCCCGCTCTCGGTCTCGATACGCGTCCTCCTTCGTCGGGCGCTACTCGACCAGCGGGAGACTCGTCGGGCGCTACTCGACCATCGGATGTACCAGCGGATGTTGAAGAGGAAGAGGCATGAAGTTCGCGGACACCGATCCCCTGAACCTGAGCCGATTCCCGAACGATGAGTGGGCGCTCGTCGAGACGGAGTTCGGGTTCGACGACCAGGGGCGCACCGAGACGCTGTTCGCCGTCGGCAACGGCTACCTCGGGTTGCGCGGCAATGTCGAGGAGGGCCGCGACGGGCATATGCACGGCACGTTCGTGAACGGCTTCCACGAGACGTGGCCGATCCGGCATGCCGAGGAGGCGTTCGGCTTCGCGCGCGTCGGCCAGACGATCGTGAACGCGCCCGACGCGAAGGTCATCCGCCTGTACGTCGACGACGAGCCGCTCGTCATGACGGAGGCGGAGATCCTGTCGTACGAGCGCCGGCTCGACTTCCGCACGGGCACGCTCAGCCGCTCGATCGAGTGGCGCACCCCGTCGGGCAAGCGCGTGCTGATTACGAGCCGGCGCATGACGAGCTTCACCGACCGGCATCTCGCGCTCATGGACTATGAGGTCGAGCTGCTCGACGCCGACGCGGCCATCACGATCTCGAGCCACATCCTGAACCGCCAGGACGGGCGCGACGAATACCGTTCGGGCGTCACCGAGGCGCCCGGCGAGTTCGACCCGCGGAAGGCCGAGACGTTCACCGAGCGGGTGCTGCAGCCGCGCGTGAAGCGGCACGGCGAAGGCCGCTACATGCTCGCCTACCAGACCACGAACTCGGGCATGGCGATCGCGGTCGGCGCGCAGCACTCGATCGAGACCGAGAACCCGTTCTCGGAGTCGGGTTCGATCGGCGACGACCTCGCGAAGCACATCTACAAGGTGCACGCGAGCCAGGGCGTGCCGATCCGCGTGACGAAGGCCGTGAGCTACCACACCGCCCGCAAAGTTCCGGCGCGCGAGCTCGTCGACCGCGCGGATCGCACGCTCGATCGCGCCGCGGAGCTCGGCGTGGCCGAGATCTTCGCGCAGCAGCGCGCGTGGCTCGACGACTACTGGACGAGGTCCGATGTCGAGGTGCCGGCTCAGGCGCAGCTGCAGCAGGCGATCCGCTGGAATCTGTTCCAGCTCGGCCAGGCGACCGCCCGCACCGACGGCGGCGGCGTGGCGGCGAAGGGCGTCTCGGGTTCGGGCTACGGCGGGCACTACTTCTGGGACTCCGAGATCTACGTGATGCCGTTCCTCAGCTACACCGCGCCGATCGTGGCGCGGAACGTGCTGCGGTTCCGGCAGAAGATGCTCGATGCGGCACGGGCGCGCGCCCTCGAGCTGAACCAGCTCGGCGCGCTGTTCCCGTGGCGCACGATCAACGGCCTCGAGTCCAGCGCGTACTACGCGGCGGGCACCGCGCAGTACCACATCGACGCCGACATCTCGTATGCGCTCATGCAGTATGTGCAGGCGACCGGCGACGAGGACTTCCTCGCGCGCGGCGCGATCGACATCCTGGTCGAGACGGCCCGGCTCTGGGAGGACCTCGGCTTCTGGCGTTCCAACGCGGACGACGTCTTCCACATCCACGGCGTGACCGGCCCCGACGAGTACACGACCGTCGTGAACGACAACCTGTACACGAACGTCATGGCCCGCGCGAACCTCGAGGCCGCCGCGAAGGCGGTCGACGAGCTGCAGGTGCACCAGCCCGACGAGTACCGTCGCCTGATCGAGCGGCTCGGCGTCACGCCGGCCGAGGTCGCGAGCTGGCGTCGGGCGGCCGCGCACATGCACATCCCGTTCGACGACAAGCTCGGCGTGCACCCGCAGGACGCGGCGTTCCTCGAGAAGGAGCTGTGGGACCTCGAGCACACGCCCGAGAACCGTCGCCCGCTGCTGCTGCACTATCACCCGCTGGTGATCTACCGCTTCCAGGTGCTGAAGCAGGCCGACGTCGTGCTCGCGCTGTTCCTGCAGGGCCACCGGTTCTCGATGGAGCAGAAGCTCGCCGACTTCGAGTACTACGACCCGCTGACGACGGGCGACTCGACGCTGTCGGCGGTCGTGCAGTCGATCATCGCGGCCGAGGTCGGCTACCACGAGCTCGCGCTCCGGTATTTCCGGGCCGCGCTGTTCGTCGACCTGGCCGATCTGCACCACAACGCCGCCGACGGCGTGCACGTCGCGTCGACGGGTGGCGTGTGGGCGGCGCTCGCGTTCGGCTTCGGCGGATTCCGCGACCACAACGGCCGGTTCACGTTCGACCCGCGGCTGCCCGACGGCTGGGAGTCGCTGACGTTCCGGGTGTCGCTGAAGGGCAGCCGGGTGCGCACGCGGGTCGAGCACGATGCGATCACGTTCACGGTCGAGACGGGCGATGGGGCGGATGTCTCGGTGCGCGGCCGCGCGGTCGAGATCCGGCCCGGGGCCGACGTGCGGGTACCGCTCGACGGGCAGGGTCCGCGCATCCTGGGCGCGCCGACCATGCGCGACGTCACGGGCATCAGGCGGGCCGACGGCACGCTGCTGACCGCGTCGATCCCGACCCTGTCACTCGACGTGGATGCGGCCGACTCGCCCATACCGGTCGACTGACGAGACTCGTTCTCAGCCCTTCGCGCTATTCTGTCGCGAAGTCATCACGGATATACCGATCGGGAGACACGTGGGCCTACTGGACAACTTCGAGAAGGGTCTCGAGCGCGCCGTCAACGGCGCGTTCGCGAAGACCTTCCGCTCGGGGCTGCAGCCGGTGGAGATCACCGCGGCACTCAAGCGCGAGATCGACACCAAGGCCGCCGTCGTGTCACGCGACCGCGTGCTGGTGCCCAACACGTTCACGGTGCGCATGGCACCGGAGGACCACGACCGGATGTCCCGCCTGGGCCCGGCGCTCATCGACGAGCTCGTCGACCTCGTGCAGAAGCATGCGGCGAGCCAGCGGTTCCAGTTCGCGGGCGGCATCTCGATCGCGTTGACGCCCGACGACAGCCTCTCGGTCGGCATGGTCCAGGTCGACTCGGCCAACACCAAGGGCGATGTGGCGTGGACGCCCGTGCTCGACGTGAACGGCCGGCGGTACCCCATCCTCAAGGGCCGCACGGTGATCGGCCGCGGCAGCGAGGCCGACGTCACGCTCGACGACACCGGCGCGTCGCGCCGCCACGCCGAGGTGCAGTGGGACGGCTCGCGCGCCCGCGTGCGCGACCTCGGTTCGACGAACGGCACCCAGCTGAACGGCTCGCCCGTGAAAGAGGCGGTGCTCGAGCCCGACTCGGTGATCACCATCGGCCGGTCGCGGATCGTGTTCCGGGTGCTGGCGCAGGCCAGCACCGAGACCGGGGGCCGGTCCGGTGGCGGGTCGCGCGGCGGCGACCTCGGCGGATTCTGGGGGCCGGCCTCGTGAGCGAACTGACCCTGCTCGTCCTCCAGCTCGGCTTCCTGCTGCTGCTGTGGGTCTTCGTCTTCTCCATCGTCTACGCGCTGCGCAGCGACCTCTTCGGTCAGCGGGTGCGCAAGTTCCCGGATGCCGCGACGGCGGCCGCCGCGCCGGCCCCCGCGCCGGCCGCGGCTGCTGCGCCGTCGGCGTTCCCGTCGTCGCAGGTCTCCTCGGCCCCGACCGAGGCCGTCAACCAGCCGCCCGTGGCATCCGACCACGCCTCGACCGACAACGCGACCCGCCTCGTGATCACGTCCGGCGCCAAGTCGGGCGCCGAGTTCCCGCTGGGCCGCGACGAGATCACCATCGGCCGTTCGAGCGACTCGGCGATCATCATCCGCGACGACTACACCTCGACCCACCACGCCCGGCTCATGCTGTGGAACGGCCGGTGGATGATCCAGGACCTCGACTCCACGAACGGTACGTTCCTCGACGGCTCCCGAGTGACCGTGCCGACGCCCGTTCCGCTCGGAGCCACGGTCAAAGTCGGAGCGACGACGTTCGAGCTGCGGCGGTAGCCGATGGCCTCGGTCAAAGCGAGCGCGGCCGTCTCGCATGTCGGACGGGTCCGCGCGAACAACCAGGACTCCGGGTATGCCGGTCGGCAGTTGTTCTTCGTCGCCGACGGCATGGGCGGGCACGCGGGTGGCGACGTGGCGAGCGCGATCGCGACGCACCGCATCGCCGAGTCCGACGTCGAGTATCCGAGCGCGGCGGAGGCGGCGTCCTCGCTCGAGGCCGCCCTGCTCGCCGCCAACCGCCGCATCACCGAGACCGTCGCCGACCATTCCGAGCTGACGGGCATGGGCACGACGGTCAGCGCGCTGCTCATCGACGGCGACCGGGCGGTCATCGCGCACATCGGCGACTCGCGAATCTATCTGCTGCGATCGGGTGAGCTCAGCCAGATCTCGACGGATCACACGTTCGTGCAGCGACTCGTCGACGCCGGCCGCATCACGGCCGAGGAGGCGATGGTGCACCCCCGCCGCTCGGTGCTCATGCGCGTGCTCGGCGACGTCGAGTCCTCGCCGGAGGTCGACACGATGGTGCTCGACACGAGGCCGGGCGACCGCTGGGTGCTCTGCTCCGACGGGCTCTCCGGCGTGGTGTCGTTCGACGAGCTGCACGAGCTGATCGCGGCCGACGCCGGCGCGAAGCAGATCGCCGACCGGCTCGTCAAGGCGTCGCTCGACGGCGGCGCACCCGACAACGTCACCGTGGTCGTCGTCGACATCGGCGAACCCGCCGCACCCGACACGCCGCCGCTCATCGTCGGATCCGCGGCCGCACCGCTGGCCTTCGGCCAGCCCGCGGAGCCCGCGCGCTCGCGCGGCATCTTCCTGACCCCGTTCCGCCCGCACCCGGTGCAGGAGACGCACTTCGAGCCCGACTCCGACGAGTTCTTCGACGAGCTCATCGAGGAGGACGCCAGACGCCGCAGGCGCCGCCGGTTCGTCTGGGGGTTCTGGATCGTGCTGCTGATCGGCGCGATCGTCGCCGCGTTCGTCCTCGGCTATCAGTGGACGCAGACCCGCTACTACGTGGGCGAGTCGAACGGCCGGGTGGCCGTGTACCAGGGCATCCAGCAAGACCTCGGGCCGATCTCGCTGCACGAGCTGCACAGCGAGACGAACATCGACGTCGCCGAGCTGCGCACCTACGACCAGCAGCGCGTGGCGCAGACGATCACGGCGGGCAGCCTCGCCGAGGCGCTGACCATCGTGCAGCGACTGGAGGAATCCCTTGAGTGACCGCGGACGAGGCCAGACCCCGCCGCGCGGCACCGCCGTGCGGTCGGATACGCCGCCCACGGGCGTGCGGCGTATCCGCCTGCCGCAGCGGCTGCGCAACCTCGAGGTGTGGCTGCTGCTCTTCGCGTGCGTGATCAACGCCGCCTCGATCACGCTCGTGCAGCTCGGCGCGCTCGGCACGATCGACACCCAGCTGATCCTGCTCGGCGTCGGCCTCTCGGTGCTCGTGTTCGGGCTGCACATCGCCATGCGGTTCGTCGCGCGCGACGCCGACCCGTTCCTGCTCCCGATCGCGACCGTGCTGAACGGGCTCGGCATCGCGATGATCTACCGCATCGACATCGCGAACGGCGACGCCGGCTGGGACAGCGCCGCGGTCCGGCAGATCGCGTGGAGCGCGATCGCGATCGTCTGCGCGATCGCGGCGATCCTCGTGATCCGCAACCACCGCGTGCTCTTCAGGTACACCTACGTCGCCGGCTTCGTCGCGATCGTGCTCCTGCTGCTCCCGCTCGTGCCCGGTCTCGGGCGCGAGGTCAGCGGCGCGCGGGTCTGGATCGGCTTCGGTGACTTCGCGACGTTCCAGCCGGGTGAGATCGCGAAGATCGCGCTCGCGGTGTTCTTCGCCGGATATCTCGTGCGCAACCGCGACTCGCTCTCCATGGTCGGCAAGCGGTTCCTCGGCATGCAGTTCCCCCGCGCGCGCGACCTCGGACCGCTGCTGATCGTCTGGGCGCTCTCGATGGCCGTGATCGTGTTCCAGCGCGACCTCGGCACGGCCCTGCTGTACTTCGGCCTGTTCCTCGTCATGCTGTACGTCGCGACGAGCCGGCTCTCGTGGGTCGTGCTCGGCCTCACCCTGTTCGTGGCGGGTGCGCTCATCGCGAGCCAAACCCTCGACTACGTGAACAACCGCTTCCAGAACTGGCTCGACCCGTTCGACCAGGAGCGGTACGGCGCCGCGTTCGGCGGGAGCTTCCAGCTCGTCCAAGGGCTGTTCGGCCTCGCGAACGGCGGCTTGATCGGCACCGGCTTGGGCGAGGGCCGCCCCGACATCACGCCGGTGCCGCAGAGCGACTACATCATCGCGTCGCTCGGCGAGGAGCTCGGCCTCGCCGGGATCTTCGCGATCCTCGGGCTGTACGTGCTGTTCGTGGCGCGCGGGTTCCGCATCGGGTTCGCCGGTCAGGACGACTTCGGCAAGCTGCTCGGCGTGGGCCTGTCGTTCACGCTCGCGCTGCAGGTGTTCATCGTCGTGGGCGGCGTCATGCGGGTCATCCCGCTGACCGGCCTGACGACCCCCTTCCTCGCGGCGGGCGGCTCGTCACTCGTGGCGAACTGGATCATCGTCGCGCTGCTCCTCCGGCTCTCCGACACGATCCGGAACCACCCGAGGCTGGTGATCGACGGATGAATCGCGAACTCAAGCGGGTCACCCTGGTCGTCCTGGTCATGTTCCTCACGCTCTTCGTCGCGTCGTCGATCATCCAGTACGCCCAGGCCGAGACGCTCGCGCAGGACCCGCGCAACTCCCGGACGCTCTACGAGAGCTACTCGGTCGAACGCGGCCCGATCCTCGTCGGCGGCGAGCCGATCGCCTTCTCGCAACCGTCCGACGACAACTACCAGTTCCAGCGCGTGTACGCGAACGGGCTGCTCTACGCGCCCGTGACCGGGTTCATCCCCGTCAACGGTGAGGCCACCGGCCTCGAGCGATCGATGAACTCGGTGCTCAGCGGTCAGTCGTCGAGCCAGTTCTTCGACTCGCTCAACCGGCTCATCTCCGGGCAGGACCCGATGGGGGCATCCGTCTCGGTCTCGATCGACCCGGTCGCGCAACAGGCCGCGTGGGACGCGCTCGGGGACTACACCGGCGCGGTCATCGTCACCGAGCCGGCCACCGGGCGCATCCTCGCGATGGTGACCAAGCCGACGTACGACCCGAACGCGCTCGCGGTGCACAGCGGTGCCGAGCTGCAGGCGAACTACGACGCACTCGTCGACGACCCGGGCAAGCCCCTCTTCAACCGGGCCACCGGCGGTGACATGAACCCGCCCGGGTCGGTGTTCAAGCTCGTCGTCACGGCCGCAGCCCTCGAGTCGGGCCAGTACACGCCAGAGAGCACCTTCCCGAACCCGGCGGCCTATACCCTTCCCGGGAGCAGCTCGGTCGTGCGCAACTCGAGCGGCGGCACGTGCGGCGGCGGCGAGGAGGTCACGCTCGCGGACGCGCTGCGACTGTCCTGCAACATCCCGTTCGCCGAGCTCGGCGTCCGACTCGGCGACGACGCCATCCGCGAGCAGGCCGAGAAGTTCGGCTTCAACTCCGAGTTCGAGATCCCGAACCTGACCGAGCCGAGCACCTACCCGCGCGCGCTCGACGACGCGCAGACCGCGCTCACCGCGTTCGGGCAGGGCGACGTGCGCGCGACCCCGCTGCAGATGGCGATGGTGTCCGCCGCGATCGCCAACGGCGGACGCGTGATGAACCCCGACCTCGTCGACGAGGTGACCGCACCCGACCTGAGCCCGCTCGAGCAGTTCGAGGCGTCCGAGTACGGGCGCGCGATCAGCGAGGAAACCGCCGCCACGATGGTCAGGATGATGGTCGACGGCGTCGAAAACGGGGCCGCGAGTAATGCAAGAATAGACGGCGTCAGCGTGGCCGGTAAGACGGGTACAGCGGAGAACGGCGAGAGCGATCCTTACACTCTCTGGTTCACCGGTTTTGCCCCCGCCGACGACCCTCAGTATGCGATCACGGTGCTCGTGGAGGATGGCGGGGGACAGGGTCAGGAGGGGTTCGGCAACGGTATCGCCGCACCCGTCGCACAACAGGTACTAGAGGCGGTGCTGAACAAATGAGACCGAGCGCGGGGCTCACCTTCGGAGGGCGCTACGAGCTGCAGTCCAGGATCGCCATCGGCGGCATGGGCGAGGTGTGGCAGGCGACCGACCTCGTCATCGGGCGACAGGTCGCGATCAAGATCCTCAAGGACGAGTACCTCGGCGACCCCGGCTTCCTCGAGCGCTTCCGCGCCGAGGCACGGCACGCGGCGCTCGTGAACCACGAGGGCATCGCGAACGTCTTCGACTACGGCGAGGAGGACGGCAGCGCCTACCTCGTCATGGAGCTCGTGCCCGGCGAGGCCCTGTCGACGATCCTCGAGCGCGAGCACGTGCTCTCGACCGACAAGGTGCTCGACATCGTGGCGCAGACCGCGGCGGCCCTGCAGGCCGCGCACGCGGCCGGCCTCGTGCACCGCGACATCAAGCCCGGCAACCTGCTCATCACACCCGACGGCCGGGTGAAGATCACCGACTTCGGCATCGCCCGCATCGCCGACCAGGTCCCGCTCACCGCGACCGGCCAGGTCATGGGCACCGTGCAGTACCTGTCGCCCGAGCAGGCGTCGGGCCACCCGGCGTCGCCCACGACCGACATCTACTCGCTCGGCATCGTCGCGTACGAGTGCCTCGCCGGGCGCCGCCCGTTCACGGGCGAGTCGCAGGTCGCGATCGCCATGGCGCAGATCAACGAGACGCCGCCCGACCTGCCGGTCACCGTCTCGGAGCCCGTGCGCAACCTCGTGTACGCGTGCATCGCGAAGAACCCGGCCGACCGGCCGCAGTCCGCGGCGCACCTCGCGCGCGCCGCGCAGGCCCTTCGACGCGGCGACGTGCAGGCGGCCACAGCCGCGGTGCCGGCCGTGCTCGGCGCGGCCGGGGCCACCGCGGCGACCATGCTCATGCCGTCGCAGCAGGGGCAGACCGCCGCGACCACGATCATGCCGAGCGCCGTCCCGAACGGCGAGGGCGAAGACGAGGCCGCCGAGGGCGAGGGCAAGAAGAAGCGCAGCCGCTGGACCTGGCCGCTCATCATCCTGATCGCGATCCTCGCGATCGTGCTGATCGGCACCATCATCGCGCTGCTCTCCAACCAGGGCGACACCCCCGACCCGAGCACGTCGCGCCCGGCGACGACGACCGCGCCGCCGGCCCCGAGCACCACCACGCCCCCGCCCACGACCGAGGCGCCGCAGACCATCCAGGTCGATCGCAACGCCTACCTGGGCATGAACATCGACCAGGCCGCGGCCGAGATCGAGGCGCTCGGCCTGCCGGTGAACCGGCAGGAGAGCGGCAAGGCGACCGAGGCTGGGCAGAACAACACCGTCAGCGACGTGAACCCGTCCGGCCCGGTCTCCCCCGGCACGACCATCACGCTGAGCTTCCTCGGTGCGCCCGACGCGCCGGCCGCGCCCTCCAGCGCGCCGACCGCGAACCCGACCACCGTCCCCGAGGGCGGCAGCGTCGCGGTGAGCTGGCCCGCGCAGACCTGCCCCGCCGGACCCGGGCTGAGCGGGTACCGCCTGATCGGGTCCGACGGGACGTCGCAGCCGATCGGTGCGCAGCAGACGAGCGCGAACCTCGCCCCGCAGACCGCCGGCGCGCTGCAGCTGACGTTCACCTACTTCTGCGGCCAGGTGGAGTCCCCCGCATCGCCCGCGACGACCGTGACCGTCACCGCGGGTGGCAACGGCGGCAACGGTGGCGGCGACGACGAGGAGTGACGACGCCCGAGATCCCCGCCCACCGACCCGAACCCGTTTCCGCGTGAAGACAGGAGCCGATGCACCGTGACTGATGAAGGACGTGTCCTCGCGGGCCGGTACCGCGTCGGCGCGCTCATCGGCCGCGGCGGGATGGCCGACGTGCACGTCGGGACCGACAGCCGGCTCGGCCGTCAGGTCGCGATCAAGATCCTGAAGCCGCAGCTCGCGACCGACCCGGCGTTCCGCATGCGGTTCCGTCAGGAGGCGCAGTCCGCGGCCCGCATGGCGCACCCGACGATCGTGCGCGTGTTCGACGCGGGTGAAGAGACCGTCGTCGACTCCAGCGGTCACGAGGTGCAGCTGCCCTTCATCGTCATGGAGCACGTCGACGGCCGGCTGCTGAAGGACATCGTGCACGAGGGGCCGCTCGAGCCGACCGCGGCCGTGCGCATCATCAACGGCGTGCTGACCGCGCTGGAGTACTCGCACCGGGCCGGCGTCGTGCACCGCGACATCAAGCCCGGCAACATCATGATCACCACCGCAGGCCAGGTGAAGGTCATGGACTTCGGGATCGCGCGCGCGGTCTCCGACTCGGCGACGACCGTCGCGCAGACGACCGCGATTCTCGGCACGGCCGCCTACTTCTCGCCCGAACAGGCGAAGGGCGAGACGGTCGACGCGCGCACCGACCTCTATTCGACCGGCGTCGTGCTCTTCGAGATGCTCACTGGTCGTCCGCCGTTCCGGGGCGACACGCCCGTCGCGGTCGCGTACCAGCACGTGAGCGAACGCCCGGTGAAGCCGAGCTCGATCAACTCGCGCGTCTCGCCCGCGCTCGACGCCGTCGTGCTGCACGCGCTCGACAAGGACCGGACCAGGCGGTACCAGTCCGCCGCCGAGTTCCGCGAAGAGGTCGACCTCGCCGCATCCGGGCGCCTTCCCGTGCGGCGCGAACCCGAAACCGCGACGGCGCTCTTCGGCAGCACCGCGACCGGATCGTTCTCCACGTCCGAGCTCGCCCTCCGCCAGCTCACCGACGACGACACGATGGTGCGCACCCAGCGTCGCCCGCCCGCGATCTGGATCTGGTCGGGCATCGTCGCGGTGATCGTCATCGTCGTCGCGGTCATGTACTGGGCGTTCAACCTGCAGCCGACCGACAGCGTGCCGTCGAACTCACGCGAGGTGCCCGTGCTCACGGGTCTGACGTACGAGCAGGCGGTCGATCAGCTGCAGCAGCTCACGCTGCCGGCGTCGCGCGTGGACGAGTCGCACGACACCGTCCCCGCGGGCGAGGTGATCCGCACCGATCCCCCCGCGGGCGAGATGGTCGCCACGTCGACGCCCATCACCGTGTACGTCTCGACTGGCAAGGTGCCCGTCGGCGTGCCCGACCTCACGAACATGCCGCTCGATCAAGCGAAGGCCGCCCTCGAGGCGGCAGGCCTCACGCCGGGAGTCGAGAACCGAGAAGGGTCCCCGCTCATTCCCGCCGACACGGTGCTCGGCACGTCGCCGGGCGCCGGCGAGCAGGTGCCCTCTGGCTCCTCGGTCGACCTGCGCATCTCGAGCGGCAACGTCACGCTGCCCGATCTCACCGGGCAGACCCTCGCGGCCGCGTCGGCGTACCTGCGCGCCGAAGACCTGCAGCTGAACCCGGTGCCCGAACCAGACCCGACGTGCGAAGAGCAGTCCGGGTCACCGGTCATCCGGCAGTCCCTGCCGCCGGGCGAGGTGCCGCAGAAGTCCGACGTCACCCTCGTCTACTGCTCGGGCTGACCCCGCTGGTCGAGGAGCGAGCGAGGAACGAGCACGCGTATCGAGACCCGGTGACCCGATCTCGAGACCGGCATGCGAGGTCTCGATACGCTCGCTGGCGCTCGCTACTCGACCAACGGGTCAGGCGGTCGCGCGCACGAGCGGGCTGAGCGAGCGGGACCGCTCGCGTGCTCCCGGCAGGCCGACGACCTCGAGCCAGTTGCCGAGCATGCGGTAGCCGCCCTCGGTCAGCACGGACTCGGGGTGGAACTGCACGCCGTAGATCGGGGCATCCTGATGCCGGAGCCCCATGATCACGCCGCCCTGCGTGCGGCTGGTGACCACCAGCTCGCCGGGCACGGTGCCGTCGACCACCGCGAGCGAGTGGTATCGCGTGGCGGTGAACGGCTGCGGCACACCCTCGTAGAACGGGCTGTCGTCGTGCTCGATGCGCGACGTCTTGCCGTGCATGAGCTCTTCGGCATTGGTCACGACCGCACCGAACGCCTCGGCGATGGCCTGGTGCCCGAGGCAGACACCGAGCAGCGGCTGCCCCGACGAGACGGCGGTCTCGACGATCGGGATCGACACGCCCGCGTCGGCGGGCTTGCCCGGCCCCGGTGAGATGAGCACGCCGTCGTAGTCGGCGATGCGTGCGGCGACGTCGGCGGTGGCGAACGAGTCGTTGCGCACGACCTCGGTCTCGGCACCGAGCTCTTGGAGGTAGCCGTTGAGCGTGTAGACGAAGCTGTCGTAGTTGTCGATGACGAGGACGCGGGTCATGTCTCCACCGTGACGTTGATCGGGTTCAGGATGCCGTCGACCCACGGGAACGCCCACGTGAACAGGGCGTAGACGGCCGCGGCGATCAGGATGAGCAGGAGCAGCAGCCGAAGCCACCACGGACCGGGGAGGACCCGCCAGAGTGCACCGTACATGTCATTGCCCCCAGGTCGCGACGGTCTCGGCGATCTCCGCCGGCGGGTTGGCTGCACCGGGCTGCCAGGACTCCAGCACGCCGTACGCGATGATGCGTTCGGCGGTCGACCAGAGCGGGTTGCAGCTCGTGAGCGTGATGATGCGGTCGGTCGGCTGCAGGTCCGGGTGGTGCGGCACTGGCGCGAGCACGTCGACGGTCTCGGGCGTCACGTACTCGAAGTCGCGGAAGCGGTACGTGTACCAGCCGTCTTTCGTCTGCACGTAGATCGCGTCGCCGAGCTGGAGCTGATCGATCTCGTGCATGCCGCCGCCGTAGGCGGAGCGGTGCGCGGCGATCGCGAAGTTGCCGACCGCGCCCGGCATGGCCGTGCCGGGATAGTGTCCGACGCCGAGCGTGAAGCTGTTCAGCACGTCGAGCCCGGTGCCCTCGGCGATATTCCGCTGCGAGCCCTCGCCGAAGCGCGGCACGTACATGACGGCGAACGTGTCGGCATTGCCGTAGGCCGTCGCGTCGACCACGGGCTCGCCCGGGTCCGGCGCGGCCGGCGGAGGCGGCGTATCACCGCGCTCCGCGCGGTCGTTCTCCATCCACTCGTTGCTGCGGTCGGATGCCGCGGTCGACTGCTGCCCCGCCATGATGGCGTCGTTCCACCAGAGCTGCCAGCCGAGGAAGAGCAGGATGAGGGCGCCGGCGGTGAGCAGCAGCTCCCCGAAGACACCGACCACGCTGACGCGGCGCCGGGGTCGCTCGGACCTTCGGCGGGCGCGACGCGACTCGGGGAGCGTCTCGGACATACGGGCGATTCTATCCGCGCGCGGTGACCGTTCTGCTGAGAATCGAACGCGCCGGAAGATGGCATGCTGGTGATGTGGGCGTACTGACCTATAACTTCATCCGCACGATCGAGATCGACGACCGTCCCCTCGCGCACCTGCGCAGTGTGATCTTCGCCAAGCTCCGGCGCGGCGAGTCGTTCTCGTACTCGTGGGAGAACCCCGTGGAACGCGGGAGCGGTCGAAGCTCGATCTGGTTCAGCCCGAACGTCGCCGTGACGTTCGAGTTCTTCGAGTCGCGCGAGATCCCGCTGAATCCGCACTGGATCCGCGCGCTGAGCAAGGCCGCGAACTCACCGGGCGGTCTGGTGCTCGTCCCAGAGCCCGAGGCGCCGGAGCGCGCGAAAGCCTAAGCCGGCGAACCGCCGGGGACCCGGGCGTCGGCATCGATCGGCTCGGGCACGATCACGAGGCCCGCGGCCGAGTTCGCGGCCTTCGTCAGCACCTGGACCCACGCCGCGTTGAGCCTGGGCGCACGGCCCCCGAAGTACTCGAACGCGATCGGGATGTGCGGTGCGAGCCAGATCGACGTGCGACCGAACGCGCTGCCGGACGATTCGGCCCACGTGAACGAGAAGCATTCGCCGCGACGGAGCTTGCTCCAGATCACGGACTGCAAGTGCGCGAGCACCCGGTCGTCGAACGAGACGGTGAGTTTGGAGTCGTACGTCAGGGTGCCCATCCCCAGCAGGATATCGCGCCCGCGGCAGGTCGTCCTGCGGGGCACCGGCGGCCCGCCGGCAGCCGAGGCCGCGGAGTATACGCCCGGATCCGCCCAAGTGTCCGATATTGTCAAGTACCCGAACTTGCTAGACCCTTGACAGGTGATGTTGGACGTTCCCCCGAATCCCGCCGACGAGCTCGCCGGTGAGCTCCGCCGCGCGTTCACCTCGGGCGAGCTGACCGCGTACTTCCAGCCGTTGTACGACCTCAAGACGCGCCACGTGGTGGCGCTCGAAGCGCTGTGCCGGTGGAACCACCCGGCACACGGCCTGCTGCTGCCCGACCGGTTCATCCAGGTGGCCGAGCATCACGGCCTGATCGCCGAGCTCGGGCACGTCATGCTCGTGGAGTCGGGCCGGCGGCTCGCGGAGTGGCACCGGCGGGGTCTCCGCGTCGGACTGTCGCTCAATGTGTCTCCGACCGAGCTGCGTCGCGAGTTCGCCGAGACCGTCCTCGACACGCTCGCCCGGCTCGAGCTGCCGCGCTGGGCGGTCACGATCGAGATCACCGAATCGCCCCGCCTGCAGGAGTCGCACGAGGAGCTGGAGACCTTGGACGCCCTGCTCGACGGCGGCGTCGGCGTCTCCATCGACGACTTCGGGGCCGGGCACACGTCGCTCGAGATCCTGCGGCGCCTGCGGTTCACCGAGGTGAAGATCGATCGGTCGCTCATGCACGACGACCGGCCGGCGACCGACGAGCTCGTCGGCGAATGCGTCGAGATCGCCCGTGAGCACGAAGCGTGCGTCGTCGCCGAAGGCGTCGAGACGGCCGAGCACTTCGCGCGTGCGTTGCGGTGGGGCTGCGACCGGGCGCAGGGCTTCTACTTCGCGCCGGCGCTGCCGGCCGAGCAGCTCGAGCCGATCCTCGCCGAGGCCTGAACCCGCGTCACCCGCGCCGGCGTTCGCCGGGGCATCCGTCGCCGTGCACGCGTGGCGGCCGTACGACGGCGCGGGTCAGAGCCCGAAGTCGTCGTCGACCTGCTCGGCGGACTTGGCGTCGGCATCGGCCGCGCCGTCGCCCACGTCGATCTGCGACCACGTGACCGGCATGCCCGGTGAGAAGAGGATGTCGATGCCGGGCCCGCCGCGCAGCGGCGGGATGTTGACGTACCCGCCTCCCTGGCGGATCGCCTCGAGGATCTGGCCCTTGAGTGCGGTCACGGGGTCGGGAAGGAAATAGTCGCGTCCGTCGACGGTCAGCCGGTGCACAATGCTCACCAGTCCAGGCTACCCCGCGTAGGATCGACGTGATGGGACACCTGCACTACGGCTCGCCGCCGACCTCGTTCGCACTGCCAGACCGGACGCTCGCACACATCGAGTTCGTGGTGCTCGCGAAGCTCCGCCGGAACGAGAGCTTCGCGCTCTCGATCGACGAGCCCTCGGGCGGTCGACAGCAGATCTGGATCAACACCGCCGCGACGCTGCGCTTCGAGTTCGAGGGGCCGGTGAGCGACATCAACCGGGTGTGGCTCGAAGAGCTCATCGACTCGGCCAACGCCGCGGCCGGCATGCGCATCACGCCCGAGCCCGAGCGCCCCGCCTGAGCCGGCGCCCCGCCTGAGCCGGCCCCGCGCCCCGGCCTTCAGGCCGAGACGCGGTTCCGACCGCCGCGCTTGGCGCGGTACATCGCGGCGTCCGCCGCCTCCAGCAGTCCGGCGCGCGGTGATCCCGGCTCCGCGATGACGAAGCCGCACGAGGCCGTGACGGTCAGCAGGACCCCGCCCACGACGATCGGATCCGCGACCGCCTGGACCATGCGCTCGGCGATCGCGCTCACGTCTTCGCCGAGGACCCCGTCGAGGAGCACGACGAACTCGTCGCCACCGAGGCGCACGACGACGTCCTGATCACGAGAGTGCGCCGTCAGGCGCTTGGCGACCTCGAGGATGACGGCGTCGCCGACGTCGTGGCCGTGCTCGTCGTTGACGCTCTTGAACTCGTCGAGATCGACGAACAGCAGGGCCTTGCCCTGCTCCCCCACGGGGCCGCGTGTCGCGAGCCGCTCGATCAGGTAGCGGCGATTGTGCAGTCCCGTGAGCGCATCGCGCATCGCGAGCTCGGCGAGCTGCGCCTCGGCTCGGCGCTGCAGCGCGATCTCGAGCTCGTGCCCGAGCTCTGCGGCTTCCTCCGGCACGGTGCCCCACGGCTCCGATCGGCCGCTGACCGTGCGCTCCCACGCCTCGAACGAGGTGCGCGGCGAGAGCTCGCTGGGGCGGTGCGCCATGCCGGGGTCGCCGAGCCAGCGGATCTCGCGTGACACCTCGCCGCGGACGAAGAGCAGCGCGTCGCCGGTGCCGGAGAGCTGGACGACGAGCAGGCCGGCGACGCCGGGCAAGAGCTGGGCGAGCTCGGGCCGGTCGGCGCTCACGCATTCGGACACGAGGGACTCGCCCTGGAGGCGATCCAGCACCCGCAGCAGATCGCCGACCGGCGGGACTCTGCCGCCGATCCGCGATATGCCGCCGATGCGGACGAGGACGCCGTCGGCGGGCACGAGGTCGAGCACCGTCTGCGACCCGCCGAGCAGTGCCGCCTGGATGTCGTCGGAGGCGTAGAGCGGTGCGAGCAGCGCGGCGCGGCGCTCGCGCACCTCGACCATGTGCTGCAGGCGCGCGATCTCACGCATCGAGGCGAGCTGCATCGAGACCTGCCCGGCGAGGACCTCGAGCGAGCGCCGGAGCAGCACGGGCAGTCGTCGCTCGGTCCGGTGCGCGCACGTGATCATGCCGACGAGCCGCCCGTTCTCGACGAGGCTGAGCGAGAACGTCGACGCCTGCCCCATGTTCTGCATGTACTGCAGGTGGTACGGGGACACGGCGCGCAGCTCGGCGTTCGAGAGGTCGATCGTGCGCGGGTCGCCCGAGATGGCGAGCAGCGGGATGCCCGGCTCCGTCGTGCTCGCGATCGCGCGCCCGAGCTTCGAGATGTACAGCGCGCGGGCCTGGGGCGGGATGTCGGATGACGGGAAGTGCAGCCCGAGATACGGTTCGAGGTCGGGGTGGCGGTCGTCGGCGACCACCTCGCCATGGCCGTCCTCGTGGAAGTGGTAGATCATGACCCGGTCGAAGCCCGTGATCTCCCGGATCAGCGTTGCGGCCCGCTCACGCAGCTCCGCGGCCGACGTCACCGACGACAGGCTCGTGATCGCCGAGACGACCGCGGTCCGTGCGTACTCGTTCCCCTCGGGCAGCGGCTCGATCTCCACGAGGGTGAGGTCGTCGACCCGGTGCACGATCGCGTCGCTGAGCACACCCTCCCAGGCCACGCGGACCGGGTCGATGGCGGCGCCCGTGCGCGCCGCGTATTCGAGCCCCGAGTCGGCGATCTCGGCGAACGGCCGACCGAGCCGGTCGCGCGCGTTCTCGCTCGCGACGACCACGACCTGGGTGGCGGCGTCGATGCCGAGCAGCGTGCCGTGCCCCTGGATCAGCCCGGGCGTTCGGATCGGCTCTTTGGCGCACTCTTCGAGCCGCCGTAGCTCGTCAGGATCGATGGCGAGTTCCGCCGGGTCCACAGGCGTCTCCGTCTGCCGGCCGAATCGGGGGAAGCCGGTCGATCCAGCTTAGGGCACCATCCTCCGCCCACAGCCGCCCGAACTGAACGGGAGTATCCGCTGTCGGCACGAAGCGCCCGCGAGCGGCCCGACTGGGCGGAGCGGGGCTGCTCGGCTAGAATCTCGGGCATGGCTCGTTCGAAGAACCCGAAACCCGCGCGCGAGGAGGTCGCCTCCAGCGAGGAGGCACCGAACCCGGTCTGGTACAAGCCGGTGATGTTCGGCTTCATGCTCCTCGGTCTCGCGTGGATCATCGTGTTCTACGTCAGCCAGGGCACCCTGCCCATCCAGGCCCTCGAGTCCTGGAACATCCTGATCGGCTTCGGCATCGCGTTCATCGGATTCCTGATGACGACCAGGTGGCGTTAGCGACGGGACGGCGAACGTTTCACGAACGGGCGGATGCTTCGGCATCCGCCCGTTCGTTTTCCCCAGTTCACCACACATGTGGAAAGCGGGAAGGCCCGGAATCTCAGGCCTTCCCGCAATGACACGGATGTGATTCTCCCCAGCGTGTGGAGAACCCTGTGGATAACTCGTCGGAACAGCTCGTCAGAACAGGTTGAGCACGTACCGGAGGCTCAGCACGATGAGCACCACGACGACGCCCGCGAGCAGCCCGATCTGCAGGCCCTGCTGATTCCGCTTCCGGGTCTCGACGAAGATGAATCCGACGAGCGCACCGACCACGAGGCCGCCGAGGTGCGCCTGCCACGCGATGTTCCAGCCGGGCACGAACCCGATGACGAGGTTGATGCCGAGCAGCACGAAGAGCTGGGTGGTCTGCCCGCCGAGCCTCCGCTGAATCACGAGGAACGCGCCCATGAGGCCGAAGATGGCTCCGGAGGCGCCAACGACCGGCACGTTCGGGTCGGCGAGCCAGAGCACGCCGACCGATCCGCCGAACCCGGCGATCAGATAGAGCGCGAGGAAGCGCCATCGCCCGAGCAGGCCTTCGAGCAGCTGTCCGAAGATCCACAGCGTGTACATGTTGAGCAGCACGTGGAAGGGCAGCGACGTCGAGTGCACGAACACCGTGGTCAGCATGCGCCACGGCTCGAGGTAGCCCGGGATCGAGTAGGCGCCGGCGTAGAACAGCCGTTCGGTGACCCCGAGACCGGGGATCAGCTGCAGCACGAAGACCGCGAGCGTGATGCCGATCAGCGTGTACGTGACGACCGGCGCTCCGCGCCGGCCGGCCGAGCGCATGCGGGTGAGCACCGCCGGCTTCGTGCGCGGCGCCGACGCGCGCTGCTCCTTCATGCACTCGGGGCAGATCACCCCGACGGCGCCGGGGGTCTGGCATTCACCGCAGATCGTGCGGCCGCACCGTTGGCAGAGCACGAAGCTCTGCCGATCGGGATGCCGGTAGCAGACCCCGTTCGAATCGCCGGCGGCGTCGCTCACGTGGCCGGTCAGCGGGACTCGACGGTCACACGCTCGATGACGATGTCCTCGAGCGGCTTGTCGCGTCCGTCGGTGGGTGCGGTGGCGAGCTTGTCGACGACGGCCTGGCTGGCCGCGTCGGTCACCTTGCCGAAGATCGTGTGCTTGCCCTGGAGCCAGGTCGTCGGCCCGACGGTGATGAAGAACTGCGAGCCGTTGGTCCCGCCGCCTGTGATGCGGTCGGGGCCGGCGTTGGCCATCGCGAGCACGTAGGGCTCGGTGAAGTCGAGCTCGGGGTTGATCTCGTCGTCGAACTGGTAGCCCGGCCCGCCGATGCCCTGACCGAGCGGGTCGCCGCCCTGGAGCATGAAGCCGGGGATGATGCGGTGGAAGATGATGCCGTCATAGAACGGCGCGGTCGACTTCTCACCCGTCGCGGGGTGCGTCCATTCGATGTCGCCGGTCGCGAGGCCGACGAAGTTCTTCACGGTCTTCGGCGCGTGGTTGCCGTAGAGCTCGACCTCGATGGGGCCGTGGTTGGTGTGCAGCGTGGCGACAGCGGTGGGAATCGGCATTCCCATATTGTGTCACGTGCGCGTTCGTCAACCGCCCCCCGCCATTCACGACTCCCACCTCGTTTCCAGACGGTTCGGTGGCAAGATGGAGGGACTCGCTGACAACGATGGAGGTCGGGATGAGCCTGTCACGCAAGCGCAAGAAGGAACTCAAGCGACTGCGCGCGAGTGCCGAAGAGCTCTGGGGCAACCAGCAGGTGGTCATCGACCACGCGAACCACGTCGCCCGCGAGGCGAGCCGCCAGCTCGGCCACCTCACGCGGGAAGAGGTCGTCCCGCGCGTGCGTACCGGCTACGAGGCCTACGTCCGGCCCGGCGTCGAGCAGGCGAAGGGCTACGCCCGGGCCGCGGGCGACACCGCCGAGCGGTCGCTCGGCACCGTGCTCGGCTCGCTGCTGTCGATCGGCGACCTCGCCAACGACGTGCGCGTGCGCCGTGCCGTCGGCCGCATCTCGCCGGCGGCGGTCGCCAAGGTCGAGAAGAAGAAGGGCCCCGGCTTCGGCTCGTACCTCGCCATCGGTGCGGGCATCGTGGCTGCGGCCGGCGTCGCCTACGCGGTCTGGCAGACGTTCCGCGCCGACGACGAGCTCTGGGTCGCCGATGACGAGCCCACGCCCTCGGGCGAGGCGAGCACCACCGCGCTGTAGGTCACCGCGCTGAGCGCGCTCAGCAGGCGACGACGTTGACCGCGAGACCGCCGCGGGAGGTCTCCTTGTACTTGTCGTGCATATCGGCGCCGGTCTCGCGCATGGTCGCGATCGCCTGATCGAGGGTCACATGATGCGTGCCGTCGCCGCGGAGGGCCATCCGTGCCGCATTGATCGCCTTCGTGCTGGCGATGGCGTTGCGTTCGATGCACGGGATCTGCACGAGCCCGCCGATCGGGTCGCAGGTCAGGCCGAGGTTGTGCTCGATGCCGATCTCGGCGGCGTTCTCGACCTGCGCCGGTGTCGCACCCAGCACCTCGGCGAGTCCCGCAGCCGCCATCGAACAGGCCGATCCGACCTCGCCCTGGCAGCCCACCTCGGCGCCTGAGATCGAGGCATTGGACTTGAAGAGGATGCCGATCGCGGCCGCGGTCAGCAGGAACCGGATGACCCCGTCGGCGTCGGCGCCGGGGATGAAGCGCGCGTAGTAGTGGAGCACCGCGGGGATGATGCCAGCTGCCCCGTTCGTCGGCGCCGTCACCACGCGTCCGCCCGAGGCGTTCTCCTCGTTGACGGCGAGCGCGAAGAGGTTCACCCACTCGAGCGCGTGCAGCGGGTCGTCGACCGGGCCGGCGTCTTCGCTCGATCGCAGGGCCGCGAACAGCCGGGGCGCACGGCGACGGACTTCGAGGCCGCCGGGCAGCACCCCGTCCGGCCGCGTGCAGCCGTTCTCGACGCACTCCTGCATGGCCGTCCAGATGCCGAGCAGCTCGGTACGCAGCTCGTCCTCGCTGCGAAGCGCGAGCTCGTTCCGCCACATCAGCTCGCTGATCGAGAGATCGTGGGCTGCGCAGAGGCGCAGCAGCTCCTCGGCACTGCTGAACGTGAACGGGACCGACGAATCGTCCGCACCGGCCGGCGCATCAAGTTCGGACTCGTCCACCACGAAGCCGCCGCCCACCGAATAGGAGGTGTGCTCGTGCAGCAGTTCGCCGGCCGCATCGCTCGCGGTGAAGGTCATCGCATTCGGATGGCCGGGAAGTGAGCGCCCGAGGTGCAGCGTGAGGTCTCGCGTCCAGTCGAATCGGATCTCGCGCGTCCCCGCGAGCCGGAGCAGGCCGTGATCACGCACCGAGGCGGCCCGCATCTGCGCTTGGTCGACGTCGACCGTCTCGGGCCGCTCGCCCAGCAGCCCGAGCACCACCGCGGTGTCGCTGCCATGACCGCGCCCGGTCGCGCCGAGCGAGCCGAAGAGCTCGACGTGCACGCGCGCGACCCGGTCGAGCACTCCGGTCGAGGCGAGCTCCAGCGCGAACGTGCGCGCGGCGCGCATCGGGCCGACCGTGTGCGACGAGGAGGGGCCGATCCCGATGGAGTACATGTCCAGCGCGCTCAGCATGGTCGCATCTTCCCCTTCATTGTGAAGCGGGTCTAACGTAACCACCGGTGTAGCGCGGGCGACAGGCCCGATCGCTCAAGTCGGCGTTCAGTTTTTCTTCAATAGAAGCTCAGTGTGCGTCCGGAGTGCGGTCGCCACCGCGTCGAGCTGCGCCGAATGCCGGCTGCTCGTGCGCCTGGCCAGGATGACTCCGCGCTCGCAGCGCGGTTCGATGGTCCGGGCCGCCACGTCGAATCGCGAATGACGGGTCTGCATGCCACTCACGAGCGCCACGCCGTCGAACGCCTCGACGAGCGCGAGGGTCACGGTGACATTGCTGCACCGGGCGACGATGTCGGGGACGAACCCGTAGCGTTCGCACAGCTGGTGCAGGTAGCTGTCGAACACCGACTGGCTGCCGTCGAGCACCCAGCGGGCGCTCTGCAGGTCCGCGATGCGGACGGTGGATCCCTCGACACCGGCTCGAGCGGCCGGCATGCAGAGCAGCAGCTCGTCGGTCGCGAGCAGCTCGGTGTCGACACCCGTCGAGTCCCACGGGTTGAGGTCGTCGATGACGGCGAGGTCGACGCTGCCGTCGCGCAGCGCGTTCAGACTCTGGCGGGGCTCCAGGTCGGAGATCTCGAGCGACAGCTCGGGGAAGCGCGCCCGGAGGTCGGCCACGACCGCGGGGACCACCGTCGCACAGAAGCTCGGAAACGCGCTGAGTCGCACCGTCCCCTGCAACGTGCTTCCGAACCGGCGCATGCTGACCGCGGCGGCCTCGGATACGGCAGCGATACGATCCGCGTGCCAGGTGAGCGCCGCGCCGGCCTCGGTCAGCGTGACCCGACGCCCTGCCCGGGCGATCAGCTCGACTCCCGCCTCGCGTTCGAGAATGGCGAGCTGCTGACTGACGGCCGACGTCGACATGAACAGGCTCTCAGCCGCTGCCGTCATGGTCTGGTGCCGCGCGAATGCGCGGAGAATCTCCAGCCTGCGCTGATCGAACACTTCGCCTCCGCATGGTCAGGCGCACGCGAGTGCGCACCGAGCGTTCACCGTACCCCGCGGCAGCCGAGGTCCACGAGTGAGTGGAACCGCTCAGCGTTCGCGGGAAATGGCGCGACACCGCATGTCGCGAAGTGTTCCACCCCGATCCGGAGGCATCCGCCCCCTACGCTGGCCCTGGCCCTGGCCGTGCGCGAGCCGCGCACGGCGGGCCGTCGGCGAAGGGAGCACGCATGCCGGTACGCCGACGCGCGCGCGTCGTCTGGACCGTCGCGATCTCGGTCACGGTCGTCGGACTGCTGGCCGCTGCGGCCGCGATCGTCGTGCCGTGGGTCATCGCCGAGACGGAGGCCCGGCCGGCCGACGGCCTCGAGGCGGTCGTGCTGGGCGCCGGCGACGAGGCGGTCGCGTTCACGCCCGCGAACGGATGGCTCGTGCATCCGCGATTCGCGTCCGACTCCACGATCGACCTGGTGGCCCCCGATCAGGCGCTCACGATCGAGCTCGAGCTCGTGCCCGACGCGCCGGATGCCGCGCTCGACCACCTCATCGAGGCCGCTGCGGACACGCCGGTCGGCGAGCACAGGGACGGCGGGGTGGATCCACGCACCGAGCGACTCGCCTCAGGGCTCGAGCTCCGCCACGTCCCGACCGAGCACGGACTGCTCGCCGTCGTCGCCGCGCCGTCGGGCAGCGTCGCCGTGACGGTTCGCGCGGGGCGCAGCGTCGAGCTCGCCGACTACCGGACGGCGCTCGCGGAGCTTCTCGAGACCGTGCGGGCCGACTGATGCGCCGGTACCCTCGCCCGGGGCATCCCGCGCGCGGCATCCGCCGCGTGGCATCCGCCCTGCTCGTCGCCGTGCTCGCCGGCGCGCTGGCCGCGTGCGCGATCCGGCCGAGCGACGCGGCGATCGGATCTTGGCGCCCGCCCGCCGCGGCGCCGCTGCCGGCGCTCAGCATCACCACGGAACCGCCGGCCGCCGCGCCCTGGCCGTATCCCGGCCAGCGGTTCCGGAACGACGAGGTCTCCATCCAGGCGCGCTTCGCGCTCCTGCCCGGAACGCACGCGTTCAATGATCGCGTCGACGAGCTCGTGCACGCCGCGGTCTCACAGGCCGAGACGCGGTCGGGCGGCACGTATCGCCCGCAGGTGTTCGAGCCCGGCGCGGGCCTCGGCGAGCGCGGCTGCGTCGACGGATCGGCCGGGTGGCCGGTCGAGGAGCTCCTCGTCGATCCGCGAACGGGTCCCGCCGACGGCACCGGGGTCGCTATCGTGTGCGAGGCCGTCGCGGCGTTCGGCTCGGTGGCGGCGCAGACGATCCGGACGGTCGTGGGGCCGTCGGCCGACGGCGCGGCATCCGACACCAGCGTCACCCTCTACGCGGATCTCGCGACCGGACGCGTGGTCGAGGGCCGCGAGCTCTGGGTCGCGGATGCGGCCCAGCGCATCTGGTCCGACGTCGTCGAGCGGATGCGTCGCGACGCCGGGGCCCTGAGCACGGCGCCGCTCGCCCAGCCCATCCCCGACCAGCTCGCCCTCGTCGACGCCGCACTCGCCCATCCGGTCGTCACTCCCGACGGCGGCATCGCGGTCCCCCTCCCGCCAGGCCTGACCGCGCCTGAGCTGATCGGGCTCGGTGTCGCGCCGACGACCGAGCCGGCCACCGTCGTGGTCGGCGGCGACCTGCTCACTGCCACGGCCTCCGAGACGGGGCTCGCGTTCGCCGGGATGGCCGGCGAACCGTTCGCGGGTTCGGCGGCGCGCCCCGCCGAGGGGGTCGACTGCACGCTCGTGGCCTGCGTCGCCCTGACCTATGACGACGGTCCGACCGGGCTGACCGGGCGCCTGCTCGACGATCTCGCCGAGCGCGGCGCGCCCGCCACGTTCTTCGTGCTGGGCGGCGCCGCCCGGTCCCGGGCCGAGGTGGTGCTCCGTGCGCTCGACGAGGGACACGAGATCGCGACGCACACCTGGAGCCATCCGCAGCTGCCGAAGCTCACGGCCGAAGAGATCGAGAAGGAGGTGCGGGGGTCCGCGAAGGCGATCAGCGACCTCACGGGCGTCCCGGTGACCATGTTCCGTCCGCCGTACGGCGAGGTCGACCAGGCGGTGCTGGATGCGGCGGGCCTGCCCGCCGTGCTGTGGGACGTCGACACGAACGACTGGCGCGGCCGGACGGTCGAGGAGCTGCACGCCACCGCTGTCGGCGGTTCCCGGCCGGGCAGCATCGTGCTGTTCCACGACACCACCGAGGCGTCGGTCGACGCCGCGGCCGGCATCGTCGACGGCCTCAGGGACCGCGGGTTCTCGCTCGTCACGGTGAGCCACCTGTTCGGCGGGCGGGTCCCGCCGGGCGCGCATCGAGCACGATGACGGATGCCTCGCTCAACCCCAATAATCATGCGTGCGCATACGCTGTTGCGCGAGCTGGGAAAACACCGATAGTGTCTCGTTCGGTCCGCTGAGTATCTGAGAGGAGTGATGACCGATGATTCGTTCACAGAACCCACACCACGGCCTCACCCTCCTCGGCGAGCACCTGACCGCTATCGCGGCCTGCTGACGCCCGAGCGTTCGCTCGGGGTCTCGCCGTTCGGCTGAGGAGCCGTCGGGCTGAAGCGCCGCCGGGCTGAAACGCCCCGTCTGCACGGGATCGGCGCTGACCGCCACTCCCCTGCCCCGCGGCATCCGATGCGTCGCCCTGCGACCCGACGATCGCCGCTCGCCGCCCTCCGTCACGCCCGCCTGCCCGGATTCGATCCGTCGCGCGCTCCGGCGGAGCATCCGTTCGATCACGCCACTCACCCGGGGCGCTGCAGCCTGCGCGCCCCACCCTCGAAGAAGAAGGAACCACCGTGAACACCACGATGACCGCACTCCCCGCGACCGCGGGGAGCACCGACCGCGTGCGACGACGAGCGCGCTTCGCGCGTGAGCGCCTCGCGATCCGCATCGGCCTGGCCCTGGTGGCCTGGGGCCGGCGGAACGATGAGCGCCTCACACACGAGGCCGTCGCGACCGCCCGCCGCAACGCCGCCACCGCCGCGGAACTGCGCGACACCACCTACACCGGTGTCGCCACGCTCACCCGGTCCAGCTGACGCGCATGAGCGCGACATCGGGACCCGTCACGAGTGGCCCTGTCCGAATCGGACGGGGCCACTCGCTCATCGCGCGTCAGGGCGACGCATCGGGTCCTCCGGCAGGAACACCGGCGGAAGGTCGTGCTGGTCGAGCACGAGCGAATGGTCACGGGCCGGCTCGCGCTCCTCGAACGTCGGCTGCGCGTGCTTCCGGCCGAGATACGTCGCCTCCCACTCGGCGAGCGCGGCGCGGTCAGCCGTACGACCGCCGGGGCGCGGCTTGCGGAACACCTTGAGGACCAGGCCGATCACGATGCCGCCCCACAGCACCGCGGCGAAGACGGGCAGCACGCGACCGACCGCCTCACCACCGACCGCGTAGGCCACGGCGAAGGCGACGACGGCGAGGGCGCCCAACGCGACCACCCATTTCATGTCGCACCTCCGCTCGCCGGACCGGGCCAGTGTAGACCCAGCGGCGACGCCGTGGAAACCGATCGGGTGCTTGCCCCCACCCGGGCACACCGCGGTCAGGCGGCCGGCGGCACGCCGTCGGCGGGCTCGGCGGAGTTCAGCCGCAGCGCGATGTCGACCAGGCCGACACGTGTCAGGTCGCGCACCTCGGCGAGGTCGAACCACCGCGCCTCATCGCTCGAGCCGCCCACTTCATTGCGCAGCTCCCCGCCGGTCACGTGCGCGCGGTAGACCACACGCATCGCATACAGGGGCGCCGCGGCGGTGTGCCGGCGCTCGGCGGGGATCACCATGGTGTCGATGCCGAGCAGGCGGTCGACGGATGCGTCGTAGCCGGTCTCCTCGAAGATCTCACGCCTGGCCGTGGCCACGGGATGCTCGTCTCCCTCGACACCGCCGCCCGGGAGGGTCCAGCCCGAACGACCGTGCTCGTTCCAGTGCGCGAGCAGAATCCGCTCACCGTCGATGATCACGCCGTACGCGGCGATGCGGATGTCCATCACGACACTGTACTCACCGCGGTGCGAACCTCACCGCCGTGCGCCGATCACGGCGCCGCGAGCTCGAGCGCTCTGAGACCGGCAAGGCTCACCATCGGGCGGTCGCCGCGCTCCACGACGACCACGAGCACCTCACCGCACGTCGCGCATCGCCCGACCGAACCCATCGCCGTGCGGTAGACCATGAGCTCGGCGACCGCGCCGCGCGCGCGACAGAACGCGCAGGACCCGAGCATCGCGGTGACGTCACCGCCGAACACCGCGGCCAGATCGCCCGCGAGTACGTTGCCGTCCAGATGCTGCATGCCGGGCCTCCCGATCATCATGCGCCTCCGAATCTCTCGGTACGGATTGCGTCCGGCGCGTGGCCGGCGGCGACGAGCCAGCGCGCCACGGTCTCGACGAACGGCGTCGGACCGCAGACGAAGACGCGTGGCGAGCGTTCGGCCGGCCACGTCAGGTCGGCGAGCAGCTCGGGCGTGAGCCGCCCCGGTTCGCGCGGCGATCCGGGCGGCGCCACACGCGTGAACACCACGTCGAGGTCGAGCCCGGCCGGGGGCGGCGTCGCCGCGAAGCCGGCGAGCTCATCGGCGAAGAAGACGTCGTCCGGGGTGCGCACCGAATAGAGCAGACGGAACGGCGTGGCATCCGCCGCACTCGCGTGCGCCATGGCCATCGCGAACAGCGGGACGATCCCCGACCCGCCCGCGATGAGCTGCACGGGTGCGAGCCCGGCGGCGGGCGAGCCCGCCGGAGCACCCGTCGGCGGCTGCCAGACGAAGTAGGCGCCGAGCGGGCCGTGCACCTCGAGCCGGTCGCCCGGGCGCAGGTCGCGCACCAGGAACGGCGACACCTCGCCCTCGGGCACCTCGGCGACCGCGAGCAGCACGCGCATGCCGGGGCCGGACGACGCGATCGAGTACGAGCGGCTCGCCTGGTACCCGTCATCGGCGGTCAGCCGCACATCGAGATGCGCTCCGGCCGCGTTGCCGGGCCAGGTCGGGATGTCGAGCACGATGCGGCGCGCCGTCGAAGTCTCATCGGCGACGGCCGCGACGGTCGCCGCGTGCCAGCCGGCCGGCGTCCGCCCGATCACCATGCGCGGAACCGCACGCGCGAGTCGGACGTCACCAGTAGCGCTCCTCGCGCCACGGATCGCCGTGCAGATGGTAGCCGTTCTGCTCCCAGAAGCCCGGGGCATCCGTCGGCATCATGGTGAGCCCGCGCAGCCACTTGGCGCTCTTCCAGAAGTAGAGGTGCGGCACGAGCAGGCGGGCCGGCCCGCCGTGCTCGGGATCGAGCGGCTCGCCGTCGGCCTCGAACGCGATCCACGCCTGGCCGTCAAGCAGCTCGTCGAGCGCCACATTGGTCGTGTACCCGCCATAGCTGTGCGCCATGACGTAGTCGAACGACGTCTCGATCTGCTCGAAGACCGTGTCGAGTGGCACCCCACGCCAGGCCATGCCGAGCTTCGACCAGTGCGTCACGCAGTGGATGTCGACCGTGATGTCCTCGACGCCGAGCGCCTGCATCTCGTCCCACGACCATTCGTGGTCGCCGGTCTCGGTGCGGACCGTGAAGCGCCACTCGTCGGTCGAGATGTCGGGCGTCGGACCGGCCGACAGCACGGGCCAGTCGCCGACCAGCGTCTGCCCCGGGGGTAACCGGTCATCCCGGTCACGTCCCCGGCCGGAGAACCCTCGCGTGACGAACGACATGGCGCACCCCTTCCGACTGGTGCACACGATACGACCGCACCGGTCGCGCTGTCACGTGTTCGCGTGCGGTCCGCGCGGGTTCTCCACAGTGCGCCGCCCTTCAGAGCGCGGCGTGCCGTGCGCCGCCTATCATCGGTTCGATGACGGTTCATGGGGTGCGCGAAGCGACACGCGACGACGAACTCGCCTGGATGCTCGGTGGCTCGCTGCTGGTCGGTGCCACGGTGCTTCCGCTCGTGCTGCAGCCCGTGGCCTTCGCGGTGGGCGGTTCATCCGTGCTTTGGGCCGCCATGCTCGCGGCGGCCCTGCTCATCCTCGCGTTCGGCGTTCGCGGAGCCGGGAGCATCACCGCACGGAGGCCGCTCGGCACGATCACCCTGACGGCGCTCGCCGTACTGAACGTGACCATGGCCGTCCTCTGGCTCACCCCAATGCTCGCGGCCGACCATCCGACCGCTGAGTACCTCGCGGTCACGGCGACCATCACGCAGGTCGACCTCGCGCTGCGCTTCGCTCTCGCACTGGTGGCCACCACCCAGATCGCCCGTGCCGGAGTCGTTCCGCGTCCTTGGAATCGGGCGCCGCTGTGGTGCCTGGCCGCCGTCACCGTCGCCTGGCTCATCCAGATCGTCGTGCGTCCCAGTGCGACGATGGACCCAGCGGCCCTCAGCTGGACGGTGACGCTCGGCGGCACGATCAGCAGCCTCGCCACGATCTTCCTCGGCGTGCTCGCGATCGCACTCGCCAATCGACACGCCGGAGCGCGCGGCGCGCGAACGGCGGGGGGCCTGGAGGCACACGCCCGCGCACACGACCGCTGAGCCGGGCTTGCGCGAGTGCACTCCGCGGCCGATACGCTCGCCGATGTGTGCACACGCATCTTCTGGAACACGAACGCGGTCGCGAAGACCGTCAGCCGGTGCCTGGACTGGGCCGTCGATGACGAGCCCGACCTCTGGTTCTTCCCGCGCGGGACGGCGCGGACCGGCGACGCCGGCGGCGGACCAGGACTGACGGATGTCTCGGGCACCGACACCGAACGCGTCGAGCACGCCCTGTCGTGGCAGAGCCGGTACTCGAGCGTCGGCGTGACCATGTGGCGGCTGGGCACGATCGACGGGCTCAACGAGCGCGGCCTGGCGGCACACACGCTCTATCTGAACCCGGAGGACGCCGAGTTCGAACCCGTCGACGACCGGCCGGCGGTCGCGCACATCCAGTGGGCGCAGTACGTGCTGGACCACTACGCGACCGTCGCCGAGGTCATCGCCGACCTCGACCGCGTGCGCATCGCGTCGCCGCGCATCCGCGGCGAGCTCATGGGCGCGCACCTCGCGATCGAGGATCCCACGGGCGACGCGGCGATCATCGAGCCCATCGGCGGACGGCTCGTCGTGCACCACGGCCCCCAGTACACGGTCATGAGCAATTCGCCGTCGCTCGATCAGCAGCTCGCGAACCTCGAACGGTACCGGCCGTTCGGCGGCGACCAATCCCCGCCCGGGGACATCTCCTCGCCCGACCGATTCGTGCGCGCCAACTACTTCCTGCGGTATCTGCCGGAGCCGGAGGACACCGCGCAGGCCGTGGCCGGCGTCTTCCAGCTCATCGAGAACGTCTCGGTGCCGTACGGCGCGCCGTACACCGATGGCAGCGTCTACCCCACCTGGTGGCACTCGGGCGCCGACCTCACCCACGGCGTCTACTACTTCGAGTCGACCCGGAGCCCGAGCGTGTTCTGGATCGACCTCGCCGGCCTGGCCGACCTCGCCGACACCGGCGAGGTCCTGCGACTCAACCCGCGCGACGTCTCACTCGTCGGCGACGAGACGACCCGCCTGAGGGAATCGGCCGCCTGATCACACGCCCTCGCTCCTTGCTCGTGGCTTCCCACAGCCAGGGCGGACCACGCCCCCGATGATCTACAATGAAGCACATGACCACCGTGGGAATCCGTGCGCTGAAGCAGAACGCCTCTGCCGTCGTCGCCGACGCGGCCGCCGGGGAGACGGTCACGATCACGGATCGTGGCCGACCGGTCGCACAGATCACGCCGATTCCGGCTTCACCGCTCGAGCGACTGCGCGCGTCCGGCGCAGCACGTCCGCCGCTGAGAGACATCAGAACGCTTCCGTCACCCGCACCGGGCCCGAGCATCTCGGCTGAACTCGCGGCGATGCGAGATGCCGAACGCTACTGATGGCCGCGTACTACGTCGATTCCTCAGCGCTCGTCAAACTCATCGTGCTCGAGAACGAGACGTCAGCCCTGCAGTCATGGATCGGCGAGTCTGATGCCGATCTGATCTCCTGCGATCTCGCACGCACAGAGGTGCTCCGCGCGACACGACGAGTCGGTGGCGACGTCGTCCTAGCGAAAGCCGTACTCGACTCGGTCGAACTCGTTGCGCTCGATCGGTCGATGTTCGACGCGGCCGGCCGCGTCGACCCCGAGATCCTTCGCACGCTGGACGCCGTACATCTCGTCGCAGCCCTCGCGCTGGGTGACGACCTTGCCGGCATGGTGACCTACGACGACCGGATGGCGTACGCCGCGATCACTCACGGGATCGCGACCCTCGCGCCGAGCTGACCGAACTCGTGGGCTGCACGATCGATCAGCCGTGACTCGCGGAGTATCCGTATTGCCTCGCCATACCAAAGGATCATCGCTGAGCGTTGGTATGGCTCGGCCCGGCCGTCGATCGACCAGGCCGTGGCTTCGGAGAGACCGAGGCGCCAGAGGCATCCGGACGTCGCAGTCGAACGCGAGCCGAGAAGCGCGCGCGACCCGAGAAGAGGAACTGTGGAGCCTGGGAGAATCGAACTCCCGACATCCTGCTTGCAAAGCAGGCGCTCTACCAACTGAGCTAAGGCCCCGCTGAGCGAATCGAATCGCCCGGGTGCTGGCGGACCAGCGTGTGGAGTTGTGCGTGGAGTGGGGATACGAGGACTTGAACCTCGGACCTCTTCGTTATCAGCGAAGCGCTCTAACCGCCTGAGCTATATCCCCGAATTTCGGCCGAAGGACAGCCTACCCGACCCGCCGCGATTCACCGAATCGAGGCCGGCCGGGCAGGCGACCGGCTAGTTGTTGGTGAAGCCGACGAGCAGGCCGCCGGTGATCTTCACGCTGAGGTTGTACAGCACGGCGATCACCGCGCCGAGCACGGTGGTCACGACGAGGTTGATCAGCGAGCCGACGACGGCGAAGCCCATCACGTTGCCGAGCGACAGGAACGACATCAGATCGGTGCCGCCGCCCGCGACGTCTTGCACGAGGCCGTTGACCAGGTTGAAGATGTCGGTCGAGTTCAGCACGGTCCAGATCAGGAACATCGCGACGATGTTGACGATCGCGAGGCACACGGCCACGAGGAACGACAGCTTCACCGTCGACCAGAAGTCGATGTAGACCAGGCGCAGGCGGACCTGCTTCGCCGGCGGCTTACGGTTCGACTTGCGGGCCAGCTTGTCGGCGACGCTACTCATGTATGGATCACTCCTCTTCCGCGGCGGTTACCGCATCGGGGTCGGTCCCCTCGGATTCGGCGACCTCCTCGACGAGGTTGCGCTCGGTGTTCTTGGCCACCGCGATGATTCGATCGTCGTTCGCGAACTTCGCGAACACAACCCCCATCGTGTCTCGGCCCTTCGCGGGCACTTCGGCGACGTCAGAGCGTACCACCTTGCCGCTGGCAAGAACCACGAGGACCTCGTCGCCGCTCGACGCGATGAGCGCGCCCGCGAGCTCGCCGCGCTCGTCGCTCAGCTTCGCGACCTTGATGCCCAGGCCGCCGCGCTGCTGCTTGCGGTACTCCTCGATGCGGGTGCGCTTCGCGTACCCGCCGTCGGTCACGGTGAACACGTAGGTATCGGTCGGGCTGAACCGCTGGCCGGATGCCTCGTCGGCACCGTTCTCGCCCGCAGACGCCGTCTCCGCCGGCGCCGCCTCGTCGGCGAGGGCGACGTCGACCGCGTCGGACGAGGCGACGACCGCGGCCTCGAGCAGCGAGTCGTCCCCGCGGAACGACATGCCCTTCACCCCCGACGTGGCCCGGCCCATAGGCCGGAGCGCCTCGTCGGTCGCCTCGAACCTGAGCGACATGCCCTTGCGCGACACGAGCAGGATCTCGTCCTGCTCGTCGGCGAGCATGGCCGAGACGAGCTCGTCGCCCTCGCGCAGGTTGATCGCGATGACGCCGCGCGAGCGGTTGGTGTCGTAGGCCGTGAGCTCGGTCTTCTTCACGAGCCCCTCGCGCGTCGCGAGCACGAGGTACTTCGCGACCTCGTAATCGCGGATGTCGAGGATCTCGGCGATCTGCTCGTCGGGCTGCAGCTCGAGCAGGTTGGCGACGTGCTGGCCCTTGGCGTCGCGGCCGCCCTCCTGCAGCTCGTACGTCTTCGCCCGGTACACCCGGCCCTGATTGGTGAAGAACAGCAGCCAATGATGCGTGGTCGTGACGAAGAAGTGGTCGACCACGTCGTCGGCGCGCAGCTGCGCGCCCTTCACACCGCGGCCGCCGCGGTGCTGCGACCGGTAGTTGTCGCTCCGCGTGCGCTTGACGTACCCGCCGCGCGTGACCGTCACGACCATCTCTTCCTCGGGGATGAGGTCTTCGATGGACATGTCGCCGTCGAAGCCCGGCAGGATGTGCGTGCGGCGCTCGTCGCCGAACCGGTCGGCGATGTCACGCAGCTCGTCGGCGATGATCGTGCGCTGGCGCGCCGGCGTCGCGAGGATGTCCTTGTAGTCGGCGATCTCGAGCTCGAGCTTCGCCGCGTCGTCCATGATCTTCTGGCGCTCGAGCGCGGCGAGGCGTCGCAGCTGCAGCTCGAGGATCGCCTTCGCCTGCAGCTCGTCGACGCCGAGCAGCTCCATGAGGCCCACGCGAGCCTCATCGGCGCTCGGCGAGCGGCGGATGAGCGCGATGACCTCGTCGAGGGCGTCGAGGGCCTTGAGGTAGCCGCGCAGGATGTGCGCGCGCGCCTCGGCCTCCTTGAGCCGGAACTCGGTGCGCCGCACGATGACGTCGATCTGGTGGTCGACCCAGTGCGAGATGAACCCGTCGATCGACAGCGTGCGCGGCACACCATCGACGATCGCGAGCATGTTCGCGCCGAAGTTCTCTTGCAGGCTGGTGTGCTTGTAGAGGTTGTTCAGCACGACCTTCGCGACCGCGTCGCGCTTCAACACGATGACGAGGCGCTGGCCGGTGCGGCCCGACGACTCGTCGCGGATGTCGGCGATGCCCGCGACCTTGCCGTCCTTCACCAGGTCGGCGATCTTGATCGCGAGGTTGTCGGGGTTCACCTGATAGGGCAGCTCGGTGACGACGAGCGAGGTGCGGCCCTCGATCTCCTCGACCGAGACGACCGCGCGCATCGTGATCGACCCGCGCCCCGTGCGGTACGCGTCTTGGATGCCCTTCGTGCCGAGGATCTGCGCGCCGGTCGGGAAGTCGGGGCCCTTGATGCGCTGCAGGAGAGCGACCTGCAGCTCCTCGCGCGTCGCCTCGGGGTGCTCGAGCGCCCACAGCGCGCCGTCGGCGACCTCGCGCAGGTTGTGCGGCGGGATGTTCGTCGCCATGCCGACCGCGATGCCGACCGAGCCGTTGACGAGCAGGTTCGGGAACCGGCTCGGCAGGACCGTCGGCTCCTGCGTGCGACCGTCGTAGTTGTCCTGGAAGTCGACGGTGTCTTCCTCGATGTCGCGCACCATCTCCAGAGCGAGCGGCGACATCTTGGTCTCGGTGTACCGGTGCGCAGCCGCGCCGTCATTCCCGGGCGAGCCGAAGTTGCCCTGCCCGAGCGCGAGCGGGTAGCGCAGCGACCACGGCTGCACGAGCCGCACGAGCGAGTCGTAGACCGCGCTGTCGCCGTGCGGGTGGAACTGTCCCATGACGTCGCCGATGACGCGCGTGCACTTCGAGAACGCCCGGTCGGGCCGGTACCCGCCGTCGTACATCGTGTAGATGACCCGGCGGTGCACGGGCTTCAGACCGTCGCGCACGTCGGGCAGCGCACGCCCGATGATGACGCTCATGGCGTAGTCGAGGTAGGACCGCTGCATCTCGAGCTGCAGATCCACCTGGTCGATCCGGCCGTGGATGCCGTAGTCCTCGGTGCCCGTCTCGTCTGTCATGTCGGGGATTCTCGTTTCCTGGAAAGGCTGGTCGCGATGAGGCCGGCTTCAGCCGGCCTTCGGCTGGTGAGCGGATGCCTCGGCCGAGGCATCCGCTCGCTAGATGTCGAGGAAGCGCACGTCTTTCGCGTTCTTCTGGATGAAGCTCCGGCGGCTCTCGACGTCGTCGCCCATGAGCGTGGTGAAGATCTCGTCGGCGGCCGCCGCGTCGTCCATCGTGACCTGCAGCAGCGTGCGCGTCTCGGGGTTCATGGTCGTGTCCCACAGCTCCTGGTGGTTCATCTCGCCGAGACCCTTGTAGCGCTGGATGCCGTTCTCCTTCGGGATCCGCTTGCCGGCCGCGAGGCCGGCGGCCATCAGCGCGTCGCGCTCCCGGTCGGAGTAGACGTACTCGTGGTCGGAGTTGGTCCACTTGAGCCGGTACAGCGGCGGCTGCGCGAGATACACGTAGCCCATCTCGATGAGCGGACGCATGTACCGGAACAGCAGCGTGAGCAGCAGCGTCGTGATGTGCTGGCCGTCGACGTCGGCGTCGGCCATGAGCACGACCTTGTGGTACCTGGCCTTCTCGGGATTGAAGTCCTCGCCGATGCCCGTGCCGAACGCCGTGATCATGGCCTGGATCTCGGAGTTGCCGAGCGCCCGGTCGAGCCGCGCCTTCTCGACGTTCAGGATCTTCCCGCGGAGCGGCAGGATGGCCTGGGTCTCGGGGTTTCGGCCGGTCTTCGCCGATCCGCCCGCCGAGTCGCCCTCGACGATGAAGATCTCCGAGATCGACGGGTCTTTACTCGTGCAGTCCGACAGCTTGCCCGGCATGCCCGTGGACTCGAGGAACCCCTTGCGCCGCGTGGCCTCACGCGCCTTCCGCGCGGCGACGCGCGCGGTCGCCGCCTGGATCGCCTTGCGGATGATCTCGCGCGCCTGCGTCGGGTTGCGGTCGAACCAGTCGCCGAGCTGATCGCCCGTGACGCGCTGCACGAACGACTTCGCCTCGGTGTTGCCGAGCTTGGTCTTCGTCTGGCCCTCGAACTGCGGCTCGGAGAGCTTGACCGAGATGACCGCCGTCAGCCCCTCGCGCACATCGTCGCCCGAGAGGTTGTCGTCCTTCTCCTTGAGGATGCCCTTCTCGCGCGCGTACCGGTTCACGAGCGTCGTGAGTGCCGCGCGGAAGCCCTCTTCGTGGGTGCCGCCCTCGTGCGTGTTGATCGTGTTGGCGTATGTGTGCACAGACTCGGTGTAGGCCGTCGTCCACTGCATGGCGACCTCGAGCGCGATCTTGCGGTCGCCGTCCTCGGACTCGAACGAGATGATCTCCTCGTTGACGAGATCGGACTTCTTCGCCTTGTTCAGGTACTCGACGTAGTCGACGAGGCCGCGCTCGTAGAGGAACGTGTCGGTGCGCGCGGCCTCGACCGTGGCATCCGTCTCGTTGTCCACATCGGCCGGGTCGGCCGGCTCGCCCGCGCGACGCTCGTCGGTGAGCGTGATGCGCAGCCCCTTGTTGAGGAACGCCATCTGCTGGAACCGGGTGCGCAGCGTCTCGTAGTCGAACTCGACGGTCTCGAAGATGTCGGGGCTCGGCCAGAACGTGATCGTCGTCCCGGTCTCCTCGCTCGCCTCGTCTTGCGACAGGGGCGCGTTGGGCACGCCGATGTTGAACGACTGACGCCACACGTGACCCTCGCGGCGCACCTCGGCCTCGAGCCGCGTCGACAGCGCGTTCACGACCGAGGAGCCGACGCCGTGCAGACCGCCGGACACCGCGTACCCGCCGCCGCCGAACTTCCCGCCCGCGTGCAGCACGGTGAGCACGACCTCGACGGTCGACCTGCCCTCGGTCTTGTGGATGCCCACGGGGATCCCGCGGCCGTTGTCGACGACGCGGACGCCGCCGTCGTGCAGGATCGTCACGTCGATCGCGTCGGCGTGACCCGCGAGCGCCTCGTCGACCGAGTTGTCGACGATCTCGTACACGAGGTGGTGGAGTCCACGTGGTCCGGTCGATCCGATGTACATGCCGGGCCGCTTGCGAACCGCTTCAAGGCCCTCGAGAACCTGGATCGCGTCGGCGCCGTATTCGGGCGCACCTGGGGCCTTCGTCGGTTCCGCTGTCATGGGTGAATCGGACTCCAAACCGTCGTTCTAGCGACGTTCGATCCTATCAAACCAAGCCCGGCCAACCGGGCTGAACGGCCCGTCAGACGAGAGTTCGTCACCCTCGCGACCGTTTTCGTCGTCTCAGCCGTAAGTATCGCGCGGACCGCGCCCTGGAACCGATCTGGGACCCCATTTCCACGTGGGGGCGTCCGGCCCCTGGAACCGGATCGTCTCGACGCCCGCGTTCGGGTACCGCTCGAGGATGCGCGCGACCAGCTGGGATCGCATCATGCGCAACTGCGTCGCCCACGCGGTCGATTCGCACCGGACCTGCAGCACGCCGCCCTCGATCGCGATCGGCTCGGAGTGCTCGGCCGTGTCCTCGCCGGCCACCTCGGCCCACGACGCCAGCAGATCGTGCTGCGAGAGCGGACCGCTCCAGCCGAGCTCGCTGGACAGGACGTCGATCGTGTCGCCGAGCGGTCTCGGATCGCGGCCGGGCGTGAACGGCTCACTGCCGGGACGGGGTTCGCGTCGGCGCGAGCGCACGCGGGGGCGGTCGGCGCCGAAGACCTCGCGGAAATGCTGGTAGACCCGCATGGGCTCGGACTGCTCAGCCACCGTCGGCCGCCCCCCCGCTCGCGCGGGCCTGCGGTGACACCGGCTCAGCCGGTGTCGGCGACGCCGCGGGTTCGGACTGCCCGGCCGGCACTGGCGGCTGGGCCGGCACAGGCGGCTCGGCCGGCTCGGCCGACGCCGCGGGTTCGACGATGCGACCGGCCTCGATGTGCACGATGGTCGCGGTGAGCGGCGCCGGGACGTCCTCGAGCACGGCCGCCGTGACCAGGACCTGCTCGAAGCCCGCGATCGCCGCAGCGAGTCGATCGCGCCGCAACCGATCGAGCTCGGCGAACACATCGTCGAGGACGAGCACGGGGTCGCCCGTCGACGAGTCCCGGCGGAGCAGCTCGGCCGACGCGAGCCGAAGCGCGAGCGCGAACGACCACGACTCGCCGTGGCTCGCGTAGCCCTTCGCCGGGAGTCCGTTGAGCAGCAACAGCACGTCGTCGCGGTGCGGGCCCGAGAGCGTGAGGCCGCGTTCGAGCTCACGACCCCGCAGCGCGCGGAGCGCCGCGGCGAACCGCTCGGCGGTCGGGCTGACGGATGCCTCGGCCGCCGGCGTTGCAGCACCGTCTCCGTCGGCGGCGGGGCCGCCGTCGGGATCGGCGCCGTCGGGATCCGCGCCGTCGATCGACAGCACGGGCCGCATCGACGGCGCGTGGTCGGCGTCGACGATGGACCGGTACGCCGCCGCCAGCGGCTCGGCGAGCTCGGCGACGAGCGCGAGCCGCTGGTCGATGAGCTCCGAGCCGAGTTCCACGAGACGTTCTTCCCAGATGTCGAGGGTGGGCAGCGCGTTCGCGGCAAGACCTCGCGCCCGTGCACTCTTCAGCAGCGTGTTCCGCTGCTTCAGCACACGCTCGTAGTCGCTCATGACGCCCGCGAGCCGGGGCGTACGCTGCACCAGCAGCTCGTCGAGCAGCCGCCGGCGCACCCCGGGCTCGCCGCGCACGATCGCCAGGTCCTCCGGGGCGAACAGCACCGAGTGCGCATACCGCGGAAGCTCGCGCGGCTTGACCGCCGAGCGATTGAGCTGCGCCCGGTTGGCTCCCTGGCGGTTCAGCTGCAGCTCGATCAGCAGCTGACGGTCGCCGTGCGCGAGCCGCGCACGGACGATCGCGGCATCGGCGCCTGCACGGATGAGCGCCTGATCGCCCGACACCCGGTGCGACCCGAGCGTCGCGAGATAGCCGATCGCCTCGACGAGGTTCGTCTTGCCCTGCCCGTTGCGGCCGACGAGCACCGTCGCACCCGGCCCGAGCTCGAGGTCGGCCGTCGCGTAGTTGCGATAGTCGGTCAGGGAGAGGCGGGCGACGTGCACGCGAACTCCTCTCTCGACCGGCCTGTCAACGCTACCCGGCCGCGCCGACATCGGCCCACCCGCCGGTCGACGCCCCGCTGGTCGAGCGTCCGCGCGACGGAGGAGCGCGCCACCCGCTGGTCGAGTAGCGAGCGAGGAACGAGCACGCGTATCGAGACCCGCGACCCCGTCCCGAGAGCGGTCCACCAGGTCTCGATACGCTCGCTGGCGCTCGCTACTCGACCGACGGTGAAGGCGTGCGGTCAGCGCAGGAGCAGGTTGGGCTGCAGCAGGTATCGGTAGGTGTCGCCGCCGGCCTGTTCACGCGAGGTCTGGCTCGTGATGAGCACCGGGCCCGGCTTGTTGGGGTTCTCGGTCTTCGTGAACGAGATGCGCACGAACTCGCTCGGGACCGCCGCGAGCCCGTCGAGCAGGAACTGCGGCTTGAGCGACACGACGGTCTCGTCGCCCGAGAGGATGGCGTCGATCGACTCGGAGGCCTGCGCCTGCTCGCTGCCGATCGCCTCGAGCGTGAGTCCCTCGGCGGTGAAGCTGTACCGGAGCGCCGCCTCACGCTCGAGCACGAGCGCCACGCGTCGCGTCGCCTCGATGAGCTCGGCCGTGTTCATGACCGCGTAGTTGTCGACGTTGTCGGGGAAGAGCCGGCGAACGGGTGGGAAGTTGCCCTTGATCAGCAGCGACGTGACCGTCTTCTTGTCGGCGCTGAACGCGATGAGCTCGCGATCGTCGCGGCTCGTGATCGCGACCTGGATCGTGCCGGAGTGCCCGAAGGTCTTGCCGACCTCTTGCAGCGTCCGGGCGGGCACGAGCGCGGCGAGTGTCTCGTCGGACGCGACGGCGCCGCCGTCCCACGCGATCTCGCGCACCGCGACGCGATACCGGTCGGTCGCGACCAGATTCAGGCTGTTCTCGCGGACCTCGAGCTGCACGCCCGTGATGACGGGCGTGACATCGTCACGGGACGCGGCGACCGCGACCTGTGCGACCGCACCCGCGAACTCGTCAGCCGGCACGACGCCCGACTGCTCGCCGATCTCGGGGATAGAGGGATATTCCTCGACCGGCATCGACAGCAGCGTGAAGTTCGCCGAGCCGCACGACACCGAGATGCGCGACTCCTCGGTCGCGATCCGCACGGGCGCGTTCGGAAGGCGGCCCGCGATCTCAGCGAGCAGCCGGCCGGAGACGAGCACGGTCCCCGGTTCTTCGACGTCGGCCTGGATCTCGGTCTGGCTGGAGACCTCGTAGTCGAACGAGGACAGGACGAGGCCGTCCTCGTTCGCCTGGATGAGCACGCCGGAGAGGATCGGGAGGGTCGTGCGCTGCGGCAGGAGTTTGACGGCGAAGGAGACGGCCTCACTGAAGACGTCGCGGTTGACCTGGAATCTCACGGTGCTCCCGTCGTGGAGGTGCTGATCGAACCCATGCTAGCGGCAGCGCTCCGGTTCGGTTCGGGTGTGATTCCGGCGCGGATCCGCTCAGGTTGCCGAGCGCCACATGAAATCACTTAAGTCTCTTAACGGCGTTAACCGTTGTGGAAACTGTGGATGGTGTTCGGAGATCGGCGGATCGACGCCGATCGCGGGCCCGTGGATCTGTGCACGGCGTGTGGAATCACGCATGCGCGCTCCGCTCCGAGGCATCCGTCATCGCGAGGTTGTGCACAGGCGCCAGCCGCTCGTCAACAGGCTCCAGGCGGTTGCTCGTTAACAATCCACAGCTTTTCCACACTTGTGGGGAACGGGCTGCCACGCGCCCGCAGGGGGCGTTTCGAGGCATCCGGACGCGCCGATCAGCGGAAGCGGGCGTTCTGCTTGATGCGCGCCGTGAGCTCGGTGACCTGGTTGTAGATCGAGCGGCGCTCCTTCATGAGCTCCGAGATCTTCTTGTTGGCGTACATGACCGTCGTGTGGTCGCGATTGCCGAACAGCTGCCCGATCTTCGGCAACGACAGGCTCGTGAGCTCACGGCAGAGGTACATGGCGATCTGCCGCGCCGTCGCCACCGCCTGCGAACGGCTCGACCCGTACAGGTCGTCGACCGTGAGCTTGAAGTAGTCCGCCGTCGCCGTGATGATGTCGACGGGAGCGATGACGTTGTCGCTGTCGTCGGTGATGAGGTCCTTCAGCACCGTCTGCACGAGCGGCATGTCGACCGGGGTGCGGTTCAGGCTCGCGAACGCCGTCACCCGGATCAGCGTGCCCTCGAGCTCGCGGATGTTGCTCGACACCTTCGACGCCATGTACTCGAGGATGTCGTCGGGCACCTGCAGACGCTCGGACTGCGCCTTCTTGCGGAGGATCGCGATGCGGGTCTCGAGGTCGGGCGCCTGCACGTCGGTGATCAGGCCCCACTCGAACCGGCTGCGCATGCGGTCCTCGAAGCCCGTCAGATGCTTCGGCGGCACATCGCTCGTGATCACGACCTGCTTGTTGTGATCGTGCAGGTTGTTGAACGTGTGGAAGAACGCTTCCTGCGTCTCCGCCTTGCCCTGCAAGAACTGGATGTCGTCGATGAGCAGGATGTCGACGTTGCGGTAGCGCTGCTGGAAGAGCGAGCCCCGGTTGTTCGCGATCGAGTTGATGAAGTCGTTCGTGAACTCTTCGGAGCTCACGTAGCGCACCCGGATGCCCGGGTACATGCTCATGGCGTAGTGACCGATGGCGTGCAGGAGGTGAGTCTTGCCCAGTCCGGAATCCCCGTAGATGAACAGCGGGTTATACGCCTTCGCAGGTGCCTCGGCGACCGCGACCGCCGCGGCATGCGCGAAACGGTTGGACTGGCCGATCACGAAGCTGTCGAACGAGTACTTCGGGTTCAGCCTGGCGTCGCGCGGACGGTCGGCGCCGGCCTGCTCGAACACCGCATGCGGGGTCTGGGGGAAGTCGGCCGCTTCCGGATAGTCGTCGCCGAACGCGCCCCCGGACGCATGCCCCGATCCCCCGCCGCCGGGGGTCTCGGGCAGGCGGGGCTCTTCGAGCTCGGGGTTCACGACGACGTAGAACGAGGTGACCGGGCTCGGGGACTCGATCACGCCCATCGCCTGGAGCAGCGGAACCCGCATGCGCTGGTTGAGCATGCTCGCGGTGAAATCGTTCGGCACCTCGAGGTAGAACGTGCCGGCGGCGATGCCCTTCGGCTCCACGAGGTTCAGGAACCCCTGCAGCATGGGGGTGATCGACTCGTCGCCCCCCAGCCGGTCCAGGACCGTCGCCCATGTCTCAGAGATGGGCTGTTCCGTCATCGTTCCCCGCAATCGTTCCGAACATTCCGCTGCATCGCCCGTCGATCCCGGCCATGGCCGTGGGCGTCACGAGGCAATTGTTCACAGTGTTATCCACGGCCTGTGGGCAGTCTGTTGGCAGATCCGCGGAAACCGCAGATTTGCGGGTGCCAGGCTGGGGATAACTGGTCTCAAACCGTAGCGAACCGAGGGCGGTCGCGACAAATGCCGATCGAGGGATCCAGCCGATTCGGGCGTGTCGTTCCACAGCCGATGCGCAGCCTCCTGCGATACTGTCGGACTCGATCCGCGTCCGAGCAGCGGCAGCGGGTTTGACCGCGCGCACGCGAGGCCGTAGGTTAAGTCAGTTGACCGCAGCCCAGCAGGGCACTGAAGTTTTCCCGCCGGCCGCACCTGTGACGCAGGTCGGAGTGGGATCTCGAACCGCCGGAGAAGAAGAATGAGCAAGCGTACCTTCCAGCCCAACAACCGCCGCCGGGCCAAGAAGCACGGCTTCCGCCTGCGTATGCGCACGCGCGCGGGTCGCGCGATCCTCTCGGCACGTCGCCGCAAGGGCCGCACCGAACTCTCCGCGTAAGTCTTCGGTGCTCGCCAAAGCCAACCGCATCACGAGCGCCGACGACTATCGCCGAGTCGTGCGCCGTGGTGCGAAGGTCGCCGGTGCCCACACCGTGAGCTACGTGCGCTCACGGGAGTCGGGCACCGACGCGCGCTTCGGCTTCATCGTCTCCAAGAAGGTCGGCACCGCCGTGCGGCGGAATCTGGTGCGTCGCCGGCTCAAGGCGGCCGGGCATGAGGTCATCGCCGACGGAGCGCGAGGATTCGACCTCGTCGTCCGCGCCCTGCCGTCTGCGGCCTCGGCCGAGTTCTCGTCGCTTCGAGACGAGGTCCGTCGTGCCGCGGTGCGCGGTGCTGCGCTTCCCCCGAGCCGTCCGGTCACCCCTCCCGAGGCGGCGGTCTCGAGGCGGAACGTTCGCGAAGAGGCATCCGGTGCGTGAATTCGTGAGCTTTCTGCTCCTGCTGCCGCGGAACGCGGCGGTGCTGGTGCTCCGGGCCTATCGGAAGCTGATCTCGCCGCTCTACGGCGACGTGTGCCGGTACTACCCCTCATGCTCCGCGTACGGGCTCGGTTCGGTGCAGCAACGAGGACTCGTCGTCGGGTCGGCCCTCACGCTGTGGCGCATCCTGCGATGCAATCCCTGGAGTCCAGGCGGGATCGACGACGTTCGCGCTGCGACTCATGAGCGTTACCGGATCACTCCGTTCGGTTGGGTGGTGCCCGCGGCATGGGCGCCGGCCGAGGCCGCACCCCTCCCCCAGTTCTCCGCCCACGTCCACCCCCGAAAGGCCTGAGCCCGCCAATGGACATCATCAGCATCATCCTCTGGCCCATCAAGTGGGTCATCGAGGTCATCCTCGTCGCGTTCCACTCGCTGTGGGACCTGATCGGACTCGACCCCGACGCCGGTGCGACCTGGGTGCTCTCGATCGTCGGCCTCGTCATCGTGGTGCGAGCCGCGCTCATCCCGATCTTCGTCCGGCAGATCAAGAGCCAGCGGCGCATGCTCGAGGTCGCACCGCAGCTGAAGAAGATCCAAGACAAGTACAAGGGCAAGAAGGACCAGTTCTCGCGCGAGGCGATGTCGCGCGAGACCATGGCGCTCTACAAGAAGACGGGCACCAACCCGCTCTCCTCCTGCCTCCCGCTGCTGCTGCAGATGCCGATCTTCTTCGGCCTGTTCTCGGTGCTCAACGATGCGCAGCACGACAAGGCCGGCGTCGGCCTGTTCACCCAGGACCTCGCGAACTCGTTCGCGAACGCCGAGTTCCTGGGTGCGCCGCTGAAGGGCACGTTCATCGGCGCCATCAACGGCGAGTACCCCTGGCAGGTCATGGTCGTCGCGGTCGTGATGATCGTGCTGATGACCGCTTCGCAGTTCATCACGCAGCTGCAGATCGTCTCCAAGAACATGTCGCCCGAGACCAAGGCGAGCCCCATGTTCCGGCAGCAGCGCATCCTGCTGTACCTGCTCCCCCTCGTGTTCGCGTTCTCGGGTGTCGCGTTCCCGATCGGCGTCATGTTCTACTGGCTCGTCTCCAACTTCTGGACGATGGGGCAGCAGTTCGTCGTCATCCGGAACATGCCGACGCCGGGCAGTGAGGCGGCGAAGGCGCGCGAGGCGCGACTCGCGAAGAAGGGCAAGCTCGTCGTCGAGCAGCCCGAGCAGCCGGCCGAAGAGATCAAGAAGCAGCCCACGCAGCGCCAGCAGCCCATCAGCAAGCAGCGCGCGAAGAAGCAGGGGAAGTAGCCATGACCGATGTGCAGCACGATGGTGAGCGCTCGCTCGCGCAGCTCGAAGAAGAGGGCGACATCGCCGCCGACTACATCGAGGAGCTGCTCGACATCTGCGATCTCGACGGCGACATCGACATCGATGCCCGCAACGGCCGCGCCTATGTCTCGGTGAACGCGAGCGACGGCGCGAACCTGACCGTGCTCTCGAAGCCCGAGACCGTGACCGCGCTCCAGGAGCTCGCGCGACTGGCCGTGCAGACGAAGACCGGGGCGTTCTCACGCCTCATCCTCGACATCGGTGGCTCACGCGACGCGCGGCGGAGTGAGCTGGGCGCGCTCGTCGCGCGCGCGGCCGAGCGTATCGATGCCGGTTCGGCGGAGGCCTCGCTTCCCCCGATGTCGTCCTACGAGCGCAAGCTCGTGCACGACCTGGTGGCGGAACGCGGCCTGCATTCGGAGTCTCGCGGTGAGGGCGCCGAGCGCTATACCGTGATCACCCGCGTCGGCTGAACGCGCGTTCGTTTCACGTGAAACCATGACCGATCGACTCGAACTCGAGCCGGAGCCCGAGGCTGCCGCGGCGCTCTTCGGCGAGCATCTCGCGAAGGGCCGTGCGTTCACCGAGGCGCTCGCGCGACACGGTGAAGAGCTCGGGCTCATCGGCCCATTGGAGCTGCCGCGCCTGTGGACGCGGCATGTGCTGAACTCGGCGCTCGTCGCGCCGCTGTTGCGGCCCGGTCGCGTGGGTGATGTCGGGTCGGGTGCCGGTCTGCCCGGCTTGGTCCTCGCGATTATTCGGCCGGATGTCTCGTTCTCGCTGATCGAGCCGATGGAACGCCGGGTGGCGTGGCTCGAGCGGCAGGTCGCCGAGCTCGAGCTCCCGAACGTCGAGGTGGTGCGAGCGCGTGCCGAAGACGCGAAGCTGCGCGGTCAACTCGACCAGGTCACGGCGCGTGCGGTGAGCGCGCTCCGCACGCTCATCCCGATCACCGCTCCCCTGCTCAAGCCAGGTGGTCAACTCGTCCTGATGAAGGGTGCGGGCGTCGACGGAGAGATCGGTTCGGCCGAGAAGGCCATGCGCAAGTTCCGGGTGCGAGATGGCGAGGTGCTCGTGCTGGGTGAAGGCCAGGTGAGCGAGGTCACGCGCGTCTTCCGCGCGACCGTCGGCTGAGTCCGACGGCGCAAGTGGGGTACGTCTCGCCCGGCGAGCGCGTGAAGACTCGCGAATTCGTCCGTTTCGCTTCGCTCAGCGTCATTCTGAGCGCTGAACGAGCGGGACCGATTCCACGAATTCGACACTCTCGGCGCACGCGCCGCCTGCATGCGAGGGCAGTTGTGCCTGCATCCGACATCGGCGGTACGCTCTCCGCGTGCGCATCGCGGTGTCGGGGACTCATGGGAGCGGCAAGAGCACCCTCATCGCCGACTTCGTCGAGAGGCACCCCGCACTTCGTGAGTGTGGCCGAACCGCACGAGTTCCTCGAGCGGGGAGCAGATGCCGAGCCGTCGAGTTTCGTGCGGCAATTCAGCGTGTCCACGGAGCTTGTCGCCGACGCGACGCTCGGCGGTGACGTCATCTTCGAACGGTCTCCACTGGACTTCGTCGCATATCTCACGAGTCTCGGGTCCCTTGGGCGCCCTTCACCGGCACCCTCGACGTTGGAAATGATGGTGGTCCGCGCCGGAGCGGCGCTTCGCGAGATCGATCTCTTGGTCGTCGTCGTGCTCGATCGCTACGTGCATCTGGCGCTCGACGAGGACGAGGACGCGGAGTTGCGAACCGAGATGAACGACCATCTCCTCGATCTCCTGAGCGATGTCCCGGGTGACGTGACGGTGCTGGAGATCGCGGGGCCGCGCGAACGGCGGACTCAGCAACTGAACGATGCGTATGAACGGATGAGTCCACCTTTCCGCCATGGTCGTTTCACGTGAAACGCGCGGGATCCGGCTGTTTCTGCGCGGTGCCGGGTATCGGACCGGTCCCGACGCGTTCTGCGCAACCCGCCTGGCCTGTACGTGCGGGGAAATGCCACCTTTCGCCCCAGCGTTTCACGTGAAACATGACGGGTATTGGCGCGGGCGCCTCCGCATTGTGGCGGGTGCGCGCGGTGCACCGCGAGGCGAAAGTCGATGTCGGGTCGGGCAGTTAGGCTGGTACTCCAAGTGGTGTCGGGTCGGTCATCCCGGCACCGATCGAGCAGACGAGTGCGGTTGGAGTCGGCATGGCGCAAGGCGGGGGTCGCGGATGGTTCCGCAGACGAACGCACTCCGACCCCGTCGAGCGCTCCGCCGAAGTCGACACGCCGGACACGGCCCCGTCCTCGGCCGATGGGGGGATCGAAGGAATCCCCGAACGTGATGCGTTCGCTGAGCTCGTGGTCGGTGGCGCGGGCCAGGGTTCGTCGGCGGCGGGTGACTCAGACGCTCGGGGCGAGCCGGGCGCCGTAGTGGCACCCGAAGCGCACTCCGCCCCTACTCCTCCGGCGGTGACAGCGCGGACCACGATCGATTGGGACGCCGCGACCGCGGCAGCGCTTGCGGACGACGGCGAAGAGGTCGCACCGACACCCGCGTCCAGCGCATCAGCCGATGGCTCGAGTGCGGGAAGCCGCATGATGCTGGACGAGATCATTCGCGAGATTGTCGGCGATGCTGCCGTGGAGACGGCGTCCTCGCTGCATCCGATCGCGACCGAGGCGGCCGGCCAGGTGCGAGCGCAACCCCAAGCACCCATTCTGAGCGAGCGCGGGGCGAGTCCGACGGATACGTCGATTGAGAGCACCCTCGCTGAGCAGGTTGCATCTGAGCCCGGCCTCGATCCCCAGTCCGCCCCCGCAGCTGAGGTCGCCCGCGAGTCCGAGCGCGAGCCCGCGTCCGTCCGCGAGCCCGCGTCCGTCCGCGAGCCCGCGTCCGTCCGCGAACCCGAATCCGAGCGCGAACCCGGCCCCTCCCCCGAACTCAAGACCCACGCCGCCCCGACGCCGGCGAGCGCAACGCGACCGGTCGCGCCCCCGCCGCTCGCGCCACCGACCTCTCCCGTTACCGTCTCGACGATCTCGTCCCACGCCACCCCTCAGACCTCGCCCACCCCCGACGATGTTTCACGTGAAACGCCGCCGCTCCACGGAGGAACTCCCCTGGCCGATGAACTCATGAACGAGACCCGACGCCGCATCGCGCTCGAGGAGGCCGTTCTCCCACTCCCCCAGACGACTCGAGTTTTCACGATCTCGAACCAGAAGGGCGGTGTCGGGAAGACCACGACGACCGTCAATCTCGCCGCGGCGCTCGCCCGCGCCGGCGCCAAGGTGCTCGTGATCGACATGGATCCCCAGGGCAACGCTTCGACGGCGCTGGGTGTCGATCACCGCTCGGAGCAGCAGAGCGTGTACGAGGTGCTGGTGCAGGACCTCCCGCTCGGGCCCATGATCCGGCCCTCGGCCGAGCACGAGCGGCTGGACTGCGTGCCCGCCACGATCCATCTCGCGGGTGCGGAGATCGAACTCGTCTCGCTCGTCGCCCGTGAACAGCGGCTCCGCCGCGCGCTCGACAGCCACCTCGCCTCGATGGACGAGCCGTACCATTACGTCTTGATCGACTGCCCGCCCTCGCTGGGCTTGCTGACCATCAATGCGTTCGTCGCCGCGCGCGAGGTGCTCATTCCGATCCAGTGCGAGTACTACGCCCTCGAAGGGCTCTCCCAGTTGCTCAGCAACATCGAGCTCATCGAGAAGCACCTCAACCCGAGCCTGCGGCTCTCGACGATCCTGCTGACGATGTACGACTCGCGGACGAATCTCGCCCAGCAGGTCGCCCAAGAGGTCCGCGAGCACTTCCCGGCGCAAACGCTCGGAACCATCATCCCCCGCTCAGTCCGCGTCTCGGAGGCGCCGAGCTACGGACAGAGCGTCATTTCGTACGACTACGGCTCGAGTGGATCGCTGTCGTATCGTGAAGCGGCCGCCGAGATCGCTCGTCGCGGCGCACCCGGCGAGGAGAAGAAGTAAATGGCAACCAAACGCACTGGCCTCGGGCGAGGGATCGGCGCGCTCATCCCGACCGGTGAGGATCGCGCCACCCGGCCGGTCGATGTGTTCTTCCCCGAGGTCGACCGGAGCGCGGCGGCCTCCGTCGCCGTTGCCGAGCAGCCCGCCGTCGAGGCGGACGAGCTCGTCACGGTACCCGGGGCACGGTTGGCGAGCCTCGACCCGAACGATATCGAGCCGAATGCGCAACAGCCGCGCAGCGTCTTCGATCCGGAGGACCTCGCCGAGCTCGTGCACAGCGTCCGGGAATTCGGTGTCCTGCAGCCGATCGTCGTTCGGCCCCACCCCGAGACACCCGGGAAGTACGAGCTCGTCATGGGCGAGCGCCGGCTTCGCGCGAGCAAGGCGGCTGGTCTCGACGCCATCCCGGCGGTGGTCAAGGACACCGCGAACGAGGCGATGCTCCGTGATGCCCTCCTCGAGAACCTCCACCGATCAGAGCTGAACCCTCTCGAAGAGGCCTCCGCCTACCAGCAGCTGCTCGGCGACTTCGGTATCACGCAGGAGGAGCTGGCGACCCGCATCGGCCGCTCGCGCCCGCAGATCTCCAACACGCTGCGTCTGTTGAAGCTGCCCGAGGCCGTCCAGCTTCGCGTGGCCGCGGGCGTGCTGACCGCGGGCCACGCCCGAGCCATCCTGATGATGCCAGACGCCGAGGCGATGCAGCGACTCGCTGACAAGATCGTCAACGAGGACCTCTCGGTGCGTCAGGCCGAGGCCATCGCGAGCGCCGAGCCCAAGCCGGGCAAGACCAAGCCCGCGGCCGGCAAGCGCCAGGAGTTCCTCGACGACCTCGCGGTCCGGCTCGGTGACCGGCTGAACACGCGCGTGAAGATCGCGCTCGGCGCTCGCAAGGGCTCGATCAGCATCGACTTCGCGACCGTACAGGACCTCCGCCGCATCCTCACCGACCTCGGCGAGGAGCTCGAGGGCGCCTGAACGGAACCGTGTCCCGGCTCGTGCCAGGCACACGTTCGCCCCGATGGAGCTCTGAGCTGGGGCATGCGTCCGGGTCTGAGCCGAAGAAAATACCCTCTGATCTGGGATAAGTCAGAACCAACGATCCAACGATCCAACTATCCACCGCGCCACAGGCCCACCAAACCACCGCCCTCCCCCGCGGATAGTGCACCACGATCCGAGTGGCCACACCGGGACTCGAGGCGCGCGTCGGTTAGGCGCATCTCGAGCACGCGCCGTCAGCCACGCGCCGTCAGCCACGCGCCGTGAGCCACGCGCACCAGCGAGGCTCAGTCGGCGTCCCCGGGCCCCCGGTCGGCAGCGACCAGCCGTGGCCCGTCAGCCGCGCGCTGCGGCCTGCCGGACGAGCGCGTCGTAGATCGCCGACGCGTCCTGCTCGGCTGCCTCGATCGCGAGCGGAACGAGCGACGTCTCGGTCAGCCCGGGGACGACGTTCGCCTCGAGGAACCACGGCGTACCCGACTGGTCGACGATGAAGTCCACGCGGGACAGATCGCGAAGCCCGAGCGTGCGATGGGCGGTGACGGCGGCCTCGGCGACCGCGGTGACCGCGGCGGTGTCGAGCCGGGCGGGCGCGAAGAAGGTCGTCTCACCCGCGTTGTAACGCGCCTGGAAGCTGTACACACCGTTCGTCGGCACGATCTCGACCGGCGGAAGCGCGGTCGGCCCGTCTCCAGAGTCGATGACCGTCACCGCGATCTCCGTGCCGAACACCCGTCGTTCGACGATGGCGACCTCGGCGTAGGTGAACGCCTCCACCATCGCGCGCGGCAGCTCCTCGGGCACGTCGACGATCGTGACGCCCTGCGCCGATCCTCCGGAACCAGGCTTGACCACGAGATCGCCCTGCAGCGCGGCGCGCACGACGCGCAGCACGCTCGAAGCACCGAGCTCCCGGAACGACTCGTGCGACAGCACGATCGAGTCCGGGACCGCGATGCCGGCGTCGCGCACGAGCGAGCTGGCGACCGGCTTCGACCAGGCACGACGCGCCGATGCCCCGGGCGAACCCACGGTCGGGACATCGAGCGCCGCGAGCAGGTCGAGCAGCGACCCGTCCTCGCCGCTCGAGCCATGCAGCGCGGGAAACAGCACGTCCGGTCGGTGCTCGGCGAGGAACGGAAGCAGACTCGCGTCGGGGTCGCGCAGGACGACACGGTGACCCGCGCGGACCAGTGCGTCGACGACGCGGCGCCCCGATCGCAGCGAGACATCGCGCTCGTGCGAGATGCCTCCCGCGAGCACGACGACGTCGAGTGCTCGGGCGGTGGTTTCACGTGAAACGTCGCCGCTTGCGGAGGCATCCGTCATCGAACCGGCCACCTCGGGCTCCGTAGCGTCCGTCTGCTCAGTGTTGCTCATGATCTGGGGCTCTCCGCTCATTCCGACTTCGCCGGGTGGGACGACCCGGTCACTTCAGATCCGATGGGGGCGCGGGCTCGATGCCCGGGGTGCTCGGCAATTGCAATGGGCCGGTGCCCGCGAACGTGTCGAGCAGGTCGAGCTCGCCGTTCACCACGGTCGCGAGCCGGCGCACGCCGAGCCGGATCGCGTCGGGTGTCGGGTAACAGAACGACAGACGCATCGCGTGACGACCCCGGCCGTCGGCGAAGAACGCGGTGCCGGGCGTGTAGGCCACGAGCTCGCGCACCGCCCTCGGCAGCATCTGCTTCGAGTCGAGCACATCGGGGAGGGTGACCCAGACGTAGAACCCGCCGTTCGGGTTCGTCCACGACAGCTGCGGCAGATACTCGTTCAGCGCGCCGATCATCGCGCCCTTGCGCTCGCGATAGACGCCGCGGAAGGTGTCGATCTGGCCGCGCCAGTCGGCGGTCGAGAGGTATTCGGAGACGACGAGCTGGCTGAACGACGACGGTGAGAGGATCGCCGACTCAGCGGCCAGGATCAGCTTCTCGCGGATGGCGTGCGGCGCGAGCGCCCAGCCCACCCGGAAGCCGGGCGCGAGGGTCTTCGAGAACGAGCCGAGGTAGATGACGCCCTCGGGGTCGAGCGCGCGCAGCGCGTTCGGTGCGGGCTCGTCGAAGTGCAGCAGCCCGTACGGGTTGTCCTCGAGCACGAGGATCTCGTTCTGGCGGCAGATCTCGAGGATCTCGGGCCGTCGTGCGGCCGAGAGCGTGACGCCGGCGGGATTGTGGAAGTTCGGGATGGTGTACAGGAACTTGATCCGGCGGCCCTGGCCCCGCAGGTGCGCGATCGTCTGCCGAAGCGCCTCCGGGATGAGCCCCTCGTCGTCCATCGCGACGTGCACGACCGACGCCTGATAGGAGCGGAACACGCCCATCGCGCCCACGTAGGAGGGCGCCTCGGCCAGTACGACATCGCCCGGGTCGAGGAAGAGTTTGGCGACGAAGTCGAGCGCCTGCTGCGAACCCGTCGACGTCACGACATCATCGACCGAGGCATCCCGGATGCCTTCGAGGCGCATCACGTCGAGGATGTGCTCGCGGAGCGCGGGCACGCCCGCTCCCCCGCCGTACTGCAGCGCGGTCGGCCCCTGTTCGCGCATGACGCGTTCCATGGACGACATCACGAGCTCCTGCGGGAGCGCGGAGACGTACGGCATGCCGCCGGCGAGCGAGACCACCTCGGGCCGCGACGCGACGGCGAACAGAGCTCGAACCTCGGATGCGGCGAAGCCGGCGGCTCGCTCGGCATAGTTCGCGTACCAGGGGTCGAGGTTGTTGCCGGTCCGCTGCGGGACGCCGTCGGTGGTCACATCACATCCATTCTGTCTCGGCTTCTCATGCTAGTCACCGCGTGGGGGCGGCCTCGGCGCATGACGGATGCCTCGTGCCGGGGCCATCCGTCGGTGCGCCTGTGCGCCAGACGCGAACGACCCGCCTGGCTGAGCCGGGCGGGTCGTTCGGTCTACGCTGCTGCCGGCTACGCGATGTAGGCGGCGAGGTCGGCCTCGAGGGCCGGCTTGGGCTTCGCGCCGACGACGGTCTTCACGACCTCGCCGGCCTGGAACACCTTGAACGCGGGGATCGCGGTGATCTGGTACTTCATCGCGAGGTTCGGGTTCTCGTCGACGTTGAGCTTCACGATGTCGAGCTTCTCGGCGTGCTCGGTCGCGATCTGGTCGAGGATCGGGCTCACCGCGCGGCACGGGCCGCACCACTCCGCCCAGAAGTCGACGACGACCGGCTTCTCGTTCTTGAGCACCTCCTGCTCGAAGGTGGCCTCGGTCACGGCACGTGCAGTCATTGCGTTCTCCTTTGGTGGACGAGTGGAAACGGTCGGTTGTCCGTGAGCGCGGGCGGCGCGTCAGCGCAGCGAGGCGAGCCGCTCGACGGCCTCGGCCTCGATCTCGGCCTCTTCGGGCGAGCTCGTGTCCGCGAGCGCGGCGAGGTAGTGCTCGGCGTCGAGCGCGGCGACCGTACCCGAGCCGGCCGCGGTGACGGCCTGACGGTAGTGCGGGTCGATGACGTCGCCCGCGGCGAACACGCCGGGCTCGGAGGTGCGCGACGAGCGCCCCTCGACCCAGATCGTGCCCTCGTGCGTGAGCTCGAGCTTGCCGTGCACGAGGTGGGTGCGCGGGTCGTTGCCGATCGCGACGAACAGGCCGTCGAGATCGAGCGCACGCACCTCATCGGAGACGGTGTCGCGCAGCGTCACGCCGGTGACCGCCTCGGTGCCGTGGATCTGCGTCACCTCGGCGTTCCAGATGAACTCGATCTTCTCGTTGTCGAACGCACGCTGCTGCATGATCTTCGAGGCCTTGAGCTGGTCGCGGCGGTGGATCACGTACACTTTGTCGGCGAACTTCGTGAGGAAGGTCGCCTCCTCCATGGCCGAGTCGCCGCCGCCCACGACCGCGATGGTCTTCTGCTTGAAGAAGAAGCCGTCGCACGTCGCGCACCACGAGAGCCCGTGGCCGGAGAGCACCTCTTCTTCGGGCAGACCCAGCTTGCGGTAGGCCGAACCGGTCGCGTAGACGATCGCGCTGGCCTCTTCGACGCCGCCGTTGCCGAGCTTGACCCGCTTGACCGGGCCGGCGAGCTCGAGCTCGACCACGTCGTCGTAGACGACCTCGGTGCCGAATCGCTCGGCCTGCTGCTGCATCTTGGCCATGAGGTCGGGGCCCATGATGCCCTCGGGGAAGCCCGGGAAGTTCTCGACCTCGGTGGTGTTCATCAGCTCACCGCCGATCTCGACCGAGCTGGCGATGAGCAGCGGCTTGAGCTCGGCACGCGCTGCATAGATCGCGGCGGTGAAGCCCGCAGGGCCGGACCCGATGATGATGATGTCGCGCAACCTGAACGCTCCCTTTGGCTTTCGTGCGTGCGGCACCCGGATTCCGGATGACACGCCATGGTCAACACAGTCTAGGTCTCGCCTATTCCGCCCCGCCTGAGCGTGACGCGAGGGTTGACGGATGCCTCGTGCCACCGCCCTGTGGAGGAACGCTGAGGCACCGCCCGCGGCCGGTCACTCGCGGCGGAGCCGGCGCACGAGCGGCTCGGCGAACCCGCGCAGCTCGGGCGAACGCAGCAGCCAGAGGCCCGCGAAGTACAGCACCGCCATGACCGCGCCGATGACGGCCATAGAGACGATCGCCGCGAAGATCCCGGAGAGGGCGAACCCGTCGGCGTCGGTGCCGCCGAGTGCGATGAGCAGCCCGATTCCGGCGGCGACCGGGACGACCAGTGCGGCGAGCGCGCGTACGAGCGCACGCGTGATGCGCCGCCCGTCCAGTGCCCCGAGCCGGCGTCGGAGCAGCACGAGGGCGACGATCAGCTGCACGGTGCCGGCGATGGTCGTCACGAGTGCGATGCCGAACACCACCTCGGAGGAGGGCAGCGCGATGCACGCGAGCGCGCCCGCGATGAACACCGACGCCTGCACGAGCGTGAAGAAGAACGGGGTCTTCGTGTCGTGCATGGAGTAGAAGGTGCGTTGCACGATGAACAGCACACTGAACCCCACGAGGCCGATCACGTACGCCATGATCACGTGTCCCATGGACCAGATCAGCGGCTCGACCGGTGTGAACACCCGCGCGAACGGGTAGGCGCAGACCATGAGCACCGCGGCCGCGACGAGCACGATCATCGTGATGCCGCGCACCGCGCTCGACAGGTCGGCTCGAACGCGATCGAGTGCGCCGACCGCCGCATGCTCGCTCATGCGGGTGAAGTACGCGGTCGCGATCGACACCGTGATGACCGAGTGCGGCAGCATGAAGATCAGCCATGCGGTCTGCTGCACCATGATCGACGCCTCGTCGGTCGAGTTGGCGGATACCCCGACCACCGAGGTCTCGACGAAGCCCGCGATCGTGCTGAGCAGGAGCATGCCGAAGGTCCAGCCGGCGAGTCCCGCCGTCGAGCGCAGGCCCACGCCCCGCCACCGGAAGTCAGGACGGTACCGCAGCCCGGCGCGGCGCCAGAAGACGAACAGGATGAGGGCCTGGGCCGCGACGCCGAGGGTGGCGCTGCCGGCGAGCAGGGCGATCATCGCCGGGCTCCAGTCGCCGGCCTCCCACGCCTTCCCGGTCGGATCGGCCCCGAACACCAGCGCGAACACGCCGAGCCCCGCCAGCGCGACCAGATTGTTCAGCACCGGCACCCAGGTGAACGGACCGAACACCCGCTTGGCGTTCAGCACCTCCCCCAACAACGAGTACATGCCGTAGAAGAAGATCTGCGGCAGGCACCAGTACCCGAAGGCGACGGCGAGCCAGAACACCTCGGGTTCCATGCGTGAGCCGATGAGCAGCGTCAGCAACGGGGTGAGCAGCGTGGCGATGGCCGCAGCACCGCCGAGGATCACGAGCCCGAGCGTGATGAGCTTGTTGATGTAGGCGGTGCCGCCGTCGGCGTGGGCGGCGGACCGCACGATCAGGGGTACGAGCACCGCGCTCAGCACTCCGCCGGCGACGACGACGCAGATCGTGTTGGGCAGCTGGTTCGCCGCGGCGAAGGCGTTCGCGCCGGCACCGCTCGCGCCGATCACCGCGGCGAGCAGCGCGGTCTTCACGAACCCGAGGATCCGGGAGACGATCGTGCCCGACGCCAGGAAGACGCTTGCGCGCCCGATGCGATCCTCAGCCATCGCGGCGGGGCCCCTCGGAGTCGATGTCGGTGGTGCCGTCGATACTCGCTGCATGCGGTTCAGAATACTGAGATCCACCGACATCGGCCGGCTGGGGCGGCTCGGCCGGGTCAGCCGGCTCGGCCGAGTCATCCGTCGGGTCACCGTCGGCCGGCTCGCGCGCGTCGGTCGCGCTCGCGTCCGCGGCGCGTTCGCGTCGCCGGCGGCGGATGTTCCGCCAGATGCCGACCCCGAAGAACACGACCACCACGACGCCCAAGATGAGCGCGCCGAGCCCCTCCCAGTCTGCCTGCACGTTCGCGGGGATCTGCACGGTCTGCCCGACCTTGACCCCATCGCGGGACCACAGCGACACCGAGAGCGTCACCTCGCCGTTGCCCACGCCCGCGGCGACGGGAACGATGACGTTGCTGCGGGAGTCGGCAGCGACCGTCGTCTCGACCCGCTCCTCGACGATCAGCCGGCCGTTGGAGGGCGCGACGTCGACGAAGACCGTCACAGGGTACGGCAGCAGGTTCTCGACCGTCGTCGGCACGCCGGTCTCGCTCGACAAGACATTCACGGGGCTGCTCTGCGCCACCGACACGGCGTCCACCGTCGCGGACTGGGTCGCGAGCCGCTCGCCGACCGCCGCCGACCATTCGGCGGGCTGCGGGATCCAGGCGACGTCGAACAGGGCGAGCAGCTGGCGTCGGGCGGGAGCGGTCAGCAGGGTCTCATCATCGAGCACGGTGGCGAACTCCTGCACCGCGGTCTCGCTCTCGAGCAGCCGGCTCAGCTGGCCCAGTCGCTCAGGGTTTTCGGGAGCGTCGACGAGTCCACGCTCGACCGGGGGCGCGCCGATCGCGTCAGAGAGGCTCGTCGGGTTCGACCATGGCCAGGAGGCGATGGCGTCGAGCGTCGCCGACACGCGCGCCGACTGCGTAGCGGCTCCGCGCTGGAACGTCGCGAGCAGCACTGCGTCGGTGGTGCCGGCCCGCATCGCGAGCTCGGCACCCAGACGCGACGCCGCTTCGCCCCACGCCACGTCGGAGCGGGCCGCGGCCGCCTCGCGAAGCGCATCGGTGAAGCGTGCATCGGCCATCACGGCGGACTCGCCGTCGACGGTCGAGGCGGCGTTCCGGTCGAGATCGCCCGCGTCGACGTTCGACGCGGAGAGGATGGTCGTGCTGTAGCCAGCGGCACGGAACGCCGCGAGGTCACCGGAAGCGACGGTCGCATCGGCAGGCCAGGCGAGGTCGGTGCGGGTGTAGGGCCACGCGAGAAGCTGCTCGGTGGTCGGCACCTGCGACGGCACGGCCGGCTCGGTCGGCTGGTCGGTCGCCGCCGGTGCGGCGTCCGTTCGGCGCTCATCCCCATCCTCGTCGCCGTCCGCAGACTGCTGGGCGATCCCGTCCGCGACCACGCCGTCGCTCTCGCCGTCATCGCCGTCGTCGCCGGTCTCCCCCGCGAAGTCGGCGGGATCGAGCACGTCGGTGAACGAGATCGGGGCCAGCGGCTCGAGCCCCAGCTGCGTCTGCGCCGCCAGGTCGGCGTCGGCGTAGGCGAGCGGGAACACCTCGTTCGAGACGCCCGCGAGCCGCTCCAGCCACGAGACCGCCGAGTCGGGAGCGCTGGTGCCCAGCGCTCGGATCGAGGCCACCAGGCGCGGATCGAGGGCGATGGCCACGGCCCGGTCGGCCACCGCGTCGAGCTGGCGGGTCAGCAGACCGGTCGGGCCGGTCCAGAGCTCGAGATCGTCGGCATCGATGAGTCCCTCGGTCTCCGCGGGAACGGTGAGGGCATACGCCATGGCGAGCTGGGGGCCCGGGCCGATCCCAGCCGACGTCGCGAACGCACCCGAGGTGATCGCGGTCGTCGCATCGTCTGCGGCGTACTCTGCGCCGAGTCCGATGACGGCGGCGCCCGCGGTATCGCCCAGGGCGCCCGCGGGCAGGGTGAACGAGACGACCTCGGAGACCCCGGCGGGCAGCGCGCGAGTCGCGACCTCGGCGACCTGCTCGGAAGGCGGTCGATCCCGCTCCTCGGCGGTGGCGGCGCCGATCCAGGCGTCGAGTGCGCTCTGATCGGCGATGGGAGCTGCGGCGCGCGTGAGCCGCACATGCCCGGCCGCGAGTGCGCCGCCAGTGCGGTTGTCGATCTCCACCTCGAGGGTGACGACCCCGGCGGGGTCGATCGTGGTTCCGATCGTCGGGGCGATGCTGAGGGCGACGACGGCGTCGGCCTCCGGCGCGGGAGCAGCGGCGGCGGTCGCGGTGCGTGCCGCCGAGGCATCCGTGCCCGTGATCGAGCCGAGCGCGTCGGGAAGGCCGCCCGCATTGGCGACCACCGGTGCGGCGAGTATCGCCGAGACGAGGCCGACGGCCGCAAGCCCGAGCCCGCGTCGGCCGGTGAAGTGTCGGCGGAGTCGACGCACGGGGGACGACTCGGCCAGCATGTTCGCGATTCTACGGCGTGGGGACTGAGCGGTCGCTCGACGACGCGGCGCCCGCCGAGCGTCGGACGACGTGCCCGCGGCCCGCCTAGCATTGGGGGCATGCACGACGTCGCCGCCGCCCTCGGCCGGCTTTCCGAGCTCGCGACCTCGCCGAGCGTGTCCCGGCTCGCAGCCGCATTCGACTCAGCAGGACACGAGCTCGCGCTCGTCGGCGGGCCGGTCCGCGACGCCTTCCTCGGGCGCGGCACCAACGACCTCGACTTCACGACGGACGCGAAGCCCGACGAGATCCTCGCGATCGTGAAGCCGATCGCCGACGCGCACTGGGACATCGGCCGCGCCTTCGGCACCATCGGCGCGAAGATCGCCGGCGAGACGGTCGAGATCACGACCTATCGCGCCGACCGCTACGACGGCGACTCACGCAAGCCCGAGGTGGTGTTCGGAGACTCGCTCGAGGGCGATCTGACCCGGCGTGACTTCACCGTGAACGCGATGGCGCTGCGATTGCCGCGTCTCGAGCTCGTCGATCCGTCGGGCGGCGTCGAAGACCTGATGGCGCGCGTGCTCCGGACCCCGTCGCGCCCCGAGGAGTCGTTCGGCGACGACCCGCTGCGGATGCTCCGGGCCGCGCGTTTCTCGGCACAGCTCGGGTTCGACGTCGACGAAGGCACGCGCGAGGCCATGTCGGCGCTTGCCGGTGAGATCGACCGGATCTCGGCCGAGCGCGTCCGCGACGAGCTGTCGAAGCTGCTGCTCACGGGCTCGCCCGTGCGAGGCCTCCGCCTGCTCGTCGACTCGGGCCTGGCAGACCGCGTCCTGCCCGAGGTGCCGGCGCTGCGACTCGAACGTGACGAACACCACCGGCATAAGGATGTGTACGAGCACAGCCTGACGGTGCTCGAGCAGGCCATCGACTACGAGACGTCGCGCGGGGTGCTCGACTCGCCCGACCTGATCGTGCGCCTCGCGGCGCTCCTGCACGACATCGGCAAGCCTGCGACGCGACGGCTCGAACGCGGCGGCGCGGTGACCTTCCACCACCATGACGTCGTCGGGGCGAAGCTGGCGAAGAAGCGGCTGCGCGCGCTGCGATTCGACAACGACACGATCGCGGCGGTCGCGCGCCTGATCGAGCTGCACCTGCGCTTCTTCGGCTACACCGAGGGCGCGTGGACCGACTCGGCCGTGCGCCGGTACGTGCGCGACGCGGGCGATCAGCTCGAGCGCCTGCACATCCTGTCGCGTGCCGACGTCACGACGCGCAACCGGCGGAAGGCCGACCACCTCGCCTTCGCCTACGACGACCTCGAGGAGCGCATCGCCGCGCTCGCCGAGGAGGAAGAGCTCGCCGCGGTCCGTCCCGAGCTCGACGGACAGCAGATCATGGCGCTGCTCGACGTACCGCCGGGCCCGGTCGTGGGTGAGGCGTACCGCTACCTGCTCGAGGTCCGCCTCGACGAAGGCCCGATCGGCGAGGACGCTGCGCGCGAGCGCCTCCTCGCCTGGTGGGCCTCCCGCGCCTGACCCGCCCGCCCACCCGCGGGTGTGACCGCTTCGCTCGAGTGTGACCGCCCGGACGATCACACTGGCACCGAAGGGCCACACTCGCGTTCCGCGCACTGCCGGTCGACCATCCCTCCACAGCGGAGCGCCTGGCGCTCGGAACTCCACATCTCTGGTGTGATGCCGCCTGGGCGATGCCGGCTCGCGCGACAGTTCGGCTCATGGATCAGCATCAGCAGCAGCACCGAATCCGACGTGTTCGGATCGAGCGCACCGCCCAGCTCGCGCTTCGCGGTGCATCGCCCCCCGGCCCCGAATATGTCCGTGCACGCCGCGGCCTCTATGTGGCTGCCGCGGATTGGCCGGCCGGTGACTTCGAGGCCACGCACTACGCGCGGATGCAGGCGGCGGAAGCTTCGATGCGAGCTCGGCCCGTGTTCTCACACACCTCCGCAGCGGTGATCTGGGGCATTCCGGTCGTGGGCCGCCTCGACGGGGTGCACGTGATGGCCGCGAGCTTGAGAGGCCGCCGGAGCCGACGAGGTATCGCCTGGCACAACCATGCCCTGAGGGAGGAGGAGATTTCAGAGTTCGGCGGGCACCTCGTGACGAGCCTCGAACGAACCCTTTGGGATCTCGCGACCTGGTGCCCGCGTCCGGCCGCGGTTGCGGCCCTCGACGCCGGAGTCCGACCGCGGCTCGAGACACCCCTCGGAGGTCCTGTCACCGGGATTCCGCTGAGGAGTTGATCGAGCGATTCACTGCTCGGCCACCCTCGAGAGGGAGCCGGATCGCGACGATGCTCGCGTCCTTCTGCGATGCGCGCGCCGAATCGCCCGGGGAGTCCGTGAGTCGCTGGAACCTGCATGCGCTCGGTTTCCCGCGTCCTGAACTGCAGGTTCCGTTTCGCCGCGACGACGGCGGTGCCGACATTGCCGATTTCGACTGGCCCGACCATGGGGTGTTCGGGGAGTTCGACGGCCGTGGGAAGTACCTCCGAGACGAGTACACCGGCGGCCGCTCGGCCGATGAGGTTGTCTGGAACGAGAAGCTTCGCGAAGACCGCATCAGGCTACATCGACCCCGTGCGGCGAGGTGGGACTGGTCGATCGCGATAAACCCGGACCGCCTCCGACGACGACTCGCCGCGGCCGGCCTCCCACTCGCACAGGATCGTCGAGTGTGACCACTCGGCGCCAGAGTTACCGCCGCACCGATCACATTCGCTCGTGGCGGTAACACTCGCCGGGGTGAGGGGTGGGTGGGTGGATGGATGGATGGGAGAGGGGTGGGTGGGGGGCGCGCGGGGCGTGGGTCGCGCCGGGGCCGGGGGTCGGGTAGACTACCAAGGTTGCCCGTGTGCCGCAGTCGCGGCCTCCACGAACGCAACGCACGACACCCTCCTGCTGCCGGGACCGACCCGGTGGCCGCTGAGTCCGAAGGAGGTGGGTACGTCATGCACCAATACGAGCTGATGGTCATCCTCGATCCCGAGATCGACGAGCGCACCGTTGCTCCCAGCCTGGACAAGTTCCTGAACGTCATCCGCAACGATGGCGGTTCGGTCGACAACGTCGACATCTGGGGACGTCGCCGGCTGGCCTACGAGATCAAGAAGAAGGCCGAGGGCATCTACGCCGTCGTCGACTTCACCGCGACCCCCGCGACCACCGCGGAGCTCGACCGCCAGCTGAACCTCAGCGAGGCCGTCATGCGCACCAAGGTGCTCCGCGCCGACGAGCACCTCGCGCAGGTCGCCGCGGCGAAGAAGGCCGACGAGGCGAAGGCAGCGAAGAAGGCTGCCGCCGCCGCGAAGAAGGACGCCTAAAGGCCATGGCCGGCGAGACCATCATCACTGTGGTGGGCAACCTCACCGCCGACCCCGAGCTGCGCTACACGCAGAACGGGCTCGCGGTCGCGAACTTCACGATCGCGTCCACGCCCCGCACGTTCGACCGCCAGGCGAACGAGTGGAAGGACGGCGAGGCCCTGTTCCTTCGCGCGAGCTGCTGGCGTGAGTTCGCCGAGCACGTCGCGGGTTCGCTGACGAAGGGCTCGCGCGTCATCGCGCAGGGTCGCCTCAAGCAGCGTTCCTACGAGACGAAGGAAGGCGAGAAGCGCACCAGCATGGAGCTCGAGATCGACGAGATCGGTCCCTCGCTCCGGTACGCGACCGCCCAGGTCACCCGCGCCCAGTCCAACCGCGGCGTCGGTGGCGGCGGTGGCGGCGGCTCCTACGGCGGCGGCGGCCAGTCCGACGACGCATGGGCGCCGAGCGCTCCCGCGCAGTCCGGCGGCTCGGGCGGCGGCGACGTGTGGAACACGCCAGGCACCAACTACGGCGACGACACGCCCTTCTAGGCCTCACGGCCCCGGGGCCTCACGGCCTCAGGACTGACGGCCCCAGGGCCGACGGCGATTGAGCGGATGCCTCGGACGAGACATCCCTCGCAACGAAACGTTTCTCAAGACAGGAAAGAACCATGGCTGGAAAGAGCAGCGGCGACCGCCGCAAGCCTCGCGGTGGCAAGGGCGCGAAGAACGCCGCCCCCGCGAAGTCCGTCAAGGTCGGCGTCATCGACTACAAGGATGTCGCGACCCTTCGGAAGTTCATCTCGGAGCGCGGGAAGATCCGTGCCCGTCGCATCACCGGTGTCTCCGTGCAGGAGCAGCGCCTCATCGCCCGCGCCGTGAAGAACGCGCGCGAGATGGCGCTCCTGCCCTACTCGGGCTCCGGCCGCTAAGGAGCACGAACATGGCAAAGGTCATTCTCACGCACGAAGTCACGGGTCTCGGTGAGGCCGGCGACGTGGTCGAGGTCAAGAACGGGTACGCCCGCAACTACCTCGTCCCGCAGGGTTTCGCGACCCCGTGGACCCGCGGCGGTCAGAAGCAGGTCGACCAGATCAAGGCCGCGCGTCAGTCGCGTGCGCTGCACTCCCTCGAGGACGCGCAGGCGCTGAAGGCGAAGCTCGAGGGCGGCAAGGTCAAGCTGACCGTCAAGGCCGGCCAGGGCGGCCGCCTCTTCGGCTCGGTCAAGACGGCGGATGTCGCGGCTGCGGTCGCGGCGGCCGGTCTCGGCGAGGTCGACAAGCGCAAGGTGGAGATCCCCACGCCGATCAAGGCGATCGGCGACCACGAGGCGACCGTGCGGCTGCACGACGACGTCTCGGCGACGATCACCCTGCAGGTGGTCGCGGCGAAGTAGTCTTCGCTCCACGAAGCGGCGACGGGCCTTCGGGTCCGTCGCCGCTTCGCGTGTCCGGCGCTCCGAGCGTCTGCGTTTCGTCGGTCGCTGGCCGGCCCCAAGCGTCGGAGGTTTTCCTCCGCATACACCTGCCGGACACCCGCGCGCAAGAGCATCGCTCGGGTTTTCCAGATGGTTGTGCACAGGTGGTTACACGGAATGAACCGAGAATCCAAGAAGTTTTCCCCCACAGGTGTGGAAACACAAAACTCCAGTTCAGCTCAGAATTCAAGCCGTGTAATTCACCGAATTTCCACAGTTCTCCACAGGGAGACTGCACATATTCCACGGCGTTTCGCGCAGTTTGTCCCCAGAGTTATCCACAGGCAGAGTTGTGTGTGGGCAGAAGCTTCCTTAGGGTGAATCCGCGCCTGGCGATCGCCCCCTCGCGGAGCCGTTCGAAGCCCCATGTCGGCCGTCCACGATAGGACTGACCACAGGGCCCAGACGTGCCCGCGTGTCCGAACACCCGCGTGTCCGAACACTCCTCGCGAAATCTCAGAAGGGCTTCAGTTGTCGATCGCTCACATCGGGATCGCCGAGCCGGCAGATGACGGCAACGCCCGCCGAGGGGAGCGCACGCCGCCGCACGACCTCCTCGCCGAGCAGAGCGCCCTCGGCGGCATGATGCTCTCGAAGGACGCCGTCGCCGACGTGATCGAGACCGTCCGCGGCGTCGACTTCTACGTGCCGAAGCACGAGGTCGTGTTCAACGCGATCCTCACGCTCTACTCGCACGGTGAGCCGACCGACGTCATCGCGGTCACCGACGAGCTGACGAAGTCGGGCGAGCTGCAGCGTGCGGGCGGCGTCGAGTACCTGCACACGCTGACGAGTCTTGTGCCGACCGCCGCCAACGCCGGGTACTACGCCTCGATCGTCGCCGAGCGCGCGTTGCTCCGCCGGCTGGTCGAGGCGGGCACCCGCATCGTGCAGATGGGGTACGCGGGCGAGGGCGAGGTCACCGAGCTCGTCAACAACGCCCAGGCCGAGATCTACGGCGTCACGGGCTCGGTCGAGACCGAGGATTACGTGCCGCTGACCGAGGCCGTCACACAGGCGATCGACGAGATCGAGGCCGCGAAGCACACCGACGGCAAGATGGTCGGCGTGCCGACGGGGTTCCACGATCTCGACGACCTCACAAACGGCTTCCACCCCGGGCAGATGATCATCGTGGCCGCGCGTCCCGCCATGGGAAAGTCGACGCTCGCGCTCGACTTCGCGCGTGCGGCATCCATCCACGCCGATCTGCCGACCATCGTGTTCTCGCTCGAGATGGGCAAGGCCGAGATCGCCATGCGGCTGCTCTCGGCCGAGGCATCCGTGCCCCTGCAGAACATGCGCAAGGGCACCGTCGACGGCCGCGACTGGACCACCATCGCCTCGACCCGTGGCCGCATCAACGATGCGCCGCTGTACCTCGACGACTCCCCCAACATGACGCTCGTCGAGATCCGCGCGAAGTGCCGTCGGCTCAAGCAGCGCGTCGGGCTCAAGATGGTCATCATCGACTACCTGCAGCTCATGACGAGCGGCAAGCGCGTCGAGAGCCGCCAGCAAGAGGTGTCCGAGTTCTCGCGTGCCCTGAAGCTGCTCGCGAAGGAGCTGCAGGTGCCGGTCATCGCGCTCTCGCAGCTGAACCGTGGCCCCGAGCAGCGCGCCGACAAGATGCCCGCCCTCTCCGACCTGCGTGAGTCGGGCTCGATCGAGCAGGACGCCGACATGGTGATCCTGCTGCACCGCGAGTCCGCCTACGAGCGTGACAGCCCGCGCGCGGGCGAGGCCGACCTCATCGTTGCCAAGCACCGAAACGGTCCGACGCGCACCATCACGGTCGCCTTCCACGGCCACTTCTCGCGCTTCGCCGACATGGTGCAGGGCTGACCCGGCCGGAGGCGATGTCGCCGGAGGCTCCGCTCCGGAAAGGTTCCTGAGCGCGGGCATAATGATCACGTGGGCAGTCGATTCGACGGTGACGCCGCGATCTCGGTGCGCCAACTTCTCGGGGTGCCGGCCCTGTCCCCGGCGACACTGCTCGCGGGGGAGGCAGGCCTCGACGCCGCGGTGACGTCGGTGCAGCTCGCTCCTGAGGGTCGGCGACGGTTCGCGATCGGCGAAGGCAGCGTCATCATCATCGACGGCGGCCGGATCAGTACCGACACCTATTTCCTCGATCTCGCTCTGCGCTGGTCGGCCGAGAGCCGTGCGTCGCTGGTGCTGGTCGCACGGCCCGGGAGCGAGGTGGGCCTTGCCCCTCGCCGGCTCTCCAAGCGGCTCGCGCTCCCGTTGGCGACCATCGACACCGACACGTTCGTGCTCGCCGACGTGCTGCGCACGGTCGTGACCGAGCCCGATCGCAAGCTCGCCGAACTCACGATCTCCGCGGTATCGGCCCTCAACCGCGTGAGTGCACGCGACGGCATCGAAGGTGCCCTGCGCGCGGTCGACGCGACGCTCGACGCGACCTCGTCGGTCGTCGGAATCGAAGGCGGAGTCATCGCGGGCGCCCAGCTCGTGGCTCCGCTCCCCGCTCGCGACCGACTCCACGTCTACACGATGACGACCGCCGAGCACGTGGCGCGCGCCGTCCAGCCCGTCACGCTCGCACTCAACGAGGCGCCGAGTTTCTGGCTCGTCACCGAGCGCAGCACCCCCACGGCGTACTGGCGGAAGGCCGCGGAACTTGTGCTGAAGGTCGCAAGCAGGTACATCGCGATCGCGCTCCTCACCGAGCGTCTGACACAGGAGCGCGATGCCCGGTACCGCCTGGGCGTGCTCGACACGATCATCGCGTCAGATCACATCGATGCCACCGTCGTGCATCAGGTCGGCGTGCTCGGCTGGCCCGTGGAGGGGTGGTGCTCGGCCGTGCACATCCAGCTCGGCGGAGATGCGGATCAGGTGCAGGTGCTCGCGCAGACGGCGGAAGTGCGCGCGGTGCTCCAGCGTGCTCGGCTCACCGGCGCCGTCATCGAACGCCCCGACGGGTGGACGACGTGGGGGTTTGACATCCTCGAGCCGAAGCCGGCCGCGTTCCGCGAACTCGCGCAGCGCCTGCGGCGAACGTTCGGAGAATACGTCGCACAGCGTGACGTGCCCCGCATCTCGATCGGGATCGGACGTCCGTACCACGGGCTCGCCGGATTGCGGACGAGTCTCGCCGAGGCGCGTGAAGCGGCGACGATCGCGCACGCCAGTGGTGCCAGGCTCGCCGTGCAGCACAGCGATGAGCTCGGGGTCGCGCGCATCCTGGTCGGTTGGTACACCTCGTCGGAGTTCGCTGAGTTCTCGCGGACGCTGCTGCGGCCGTTGCTCGAGCTCGAGGGCGGCGCTGAACTCGTCCGAACGCTCGAGGTCTTCTTGGACTCCGAGTCATCCCCCACGCTCACCGCCGATCTGCTCAGAGTCCACCGGAACACGATCATGAACCGACTGTCGAGGATCAAGGAGGCGCTCGCTGCCGACCTTCAGGACCCTGACGAGCGACTCGCGGTACAGCTCGCCTGTCGTGTGGTGAATCTCGGTGAACCGGACTGACGATGCGCACGCATGGGCTTTCTGCCCTGTTTGCGTCTCGTCTCTGGGCGATCCGCATCTACTAAGCGCTCTGCGCGCATCGTAGCTTCCTCTCAAGCTCGGGACGCCATGGTCCCGCAACCGAGAGGAACTCCATGTTGAACCCAGCGTTGCGCCGCATGTCGGCGCTGGCTGCCGGTGGTGTGCTCGCCGCAGCCGCCCTCACGGGATGTGCCATCACCCAGAGCGCCGGCCCGTCAGGCTCCGAGGACTCCCTGAAGATCGCGTTCCTGACCGCGAGTTCGGCCAACACCTGGCTCGCCGCCTCACTCGACGCGATGCAGGAGGAGGCCGAGGCCGAAGGCGTCGAGATCGTCGAGTTCGACGGGAAGTTCGAGCCAGGGCTCCAGCCTCGCCAGATTCAGGACGTCATCGCGGCCGGGACGTACGACGGCATCATCCTTGCGGCGATCGACGGCACGGGCGCGATCCCCGGCATCGAGGACGCTCTCGACGCCGGTCTCGAGGTCGTCATCCTCAATCAGGTCGTCGGCGACGCGCTGGACACCGCCGACCCCCAGGTCGAGGGTGTCGCCGCATCGGTCCTCGCTCCGCCGCAGGCCACCGGGGAACGCCTCGGAGAGCTCGCGCTCTCCGCGTGTGAAGGGACCGACCCCTGCCGCGTCGTCTACATGTACGGACTGCGCGGCACGCCCTACGACACCGCAGTGCGCACTGGGTTCGACAGCGTGATCGCCCAGCATCCCGCGATCGAGGTGATCGCCGAAGGCGAAGGCGGATTCCTCGGAACCGATGAGCCGCTCAAGGCGACACAGGACATCCTCCAGGCCCACCCTGGATTCGAGGTCTTCGTCGGCACGGGCGATCAGCACGTCCGGGGGGCCCTGCTGGCGTTCCAGGATGCCGGGGTCGACTCCGTCAAGACCATCGGAGTCGGCGCGTCGGAGCCGGCGATCGCGGCGATCGCCGACGGCACGTGGTTCGCGGATGTCGCGGGCGCTCCGAAGGACGAGGGCCGTGTCGCCTTCGCCGCGATCCTCGCCGCGATCCGCGACGGAGAGCACCTCGGCGGGATCGATGTCACCACCGAACTGCCGGATGGCGGACTCATCACGAGTGAGAACGTCGCCGACTTCAGGGCACAGTGGGCGGGTTGAGACGGTGACCGCCCTCGCCCCGCAGCTCTCGCTGGCCGGACTCTCGAAGTCCTTCGACGGAGCCCACGCGCTTCAGGACGTGTCCATCGAGATCCGTCCCGGCACGGTGCATGCGCTCATCGGAGAGAACGGGGCGGGGAAGTCCACCCTCGGCAAGATCGTGGCCGGCATCCATTCCGCGGATGCCGGCACGATCTCCGCCGATGGCGAGATCGTCCACTTCAGCTCTCCACGAGACGCGCTTCGCCACGGCATCACCATGGTGGCCCAGGAGATCGCGCTGGTCGGCACCCGCAGCGTCATCGAGAACGTGTACCTCGGATCGGAGCTCCACCGTGGGCCGTTCGTCCGCACCCGCGAGCTTCGCCGGGCGTACGAACGCCTCATCGATGAGGTCGGCATCCGACTGCCGGCGACCGCCCTCGTCGACGACCTGACGGTGGCCGATCAGCAGAAGGTCGAGATTCTCCGCGCGATCGCGCGACAGGCGAAGGTGATCGTGATGGATGAGCCGACGGCCCGCCTCGCGACCCACGAGGCCCTCGCACTCCGCTCGATCGTGAAGCGACTGCGCGATCGCGGAACCACCATCATCTACGTCTCCCATTTCCTCGAGGAGGTGCTCGACGTCTCGGACGAGATCACGATCCTCCGCGACGGAAGACGTGTCACCACCGGTCCCGCTCATGGACAGACGGCGACCGGACTGGTCGAGCAGATGATCGGCCGTTCCCTCGACTCGACGTTCCCTCCGAAGTCCCCACCCCCCGTCGAGGCAGCGGTGCGGCTGCGGGTCTCCGGTCTCGCGTCCCACGCGTTCGCAGGCGTCGATCTCGAGGTTCGCCGAGGCGAGATCGTTGCGATCACGGGCATGGTCGGATCCGGACGCAGCGAGGTGCTCCGAGCGATCTACGGTTCGGACCGCTCCCACGCCGGAACCGTCGAGCTCGACGGCGTCCCCCGCGATCGCCGCACACCCGGCCGTTCGATCCGTGCGGGCGTCTCCTTCGTCTCGGAGTCGCGCAAGACGGATGGGCTGATCCTCGACTTCGCCGTCCGCGACAACGTCTCGCTGCCGTCGCTCGCGCGATTCACTCGTGCCGGACTCGTGCGCCGCAAGGCGGAGGCGGCGGCCGTCGCCGAGACGACGAGTGCCGTCGGCGTGAAGCTCCAGGGGATCCTCGACACGGTCGGGACGCTCTCGGGAGGTAACCAGCAGAAGGTCATGTTCGCGAAGGCACTCCTCGGGGAGCCCGTCCTGCTCCTGGTGGACGAGCCGACGCGCGGGGTCGACGTCGGCGCGAAGCGCCAGATCTACGGCCTCCTCACGGAGCTCGCGCGTCGCGGCCTCGGCGTCCTCCTCGTCTCGTCCGAGATGGAGGAGGTCATCGGCCTCGCCCACCGGGTGGTCGTCATGCGCCGCGGTCGGCTCGCGGGGACGCTCGCCCACGACGAACTGACAGAACAGGGAATCGCGGCACTCGCCTTCGGCGAAGCCTCGACCCTCACCGACGAGGAGGTACACCCGTGAGCACGCTCGCTCCGGCCAAGCCCGGCAACTCCCGACTCACCGCGCTCACCCGATACGCGATCGTATGGGCGACCCTCGCACTGTTCGTGACGCTCGCCCTCACGACGCCGGGATTCTTCAGCGGGGCGAACCTGACCAACATCGTCCACCAGCAGGCCGCCCTGCTGATCGTCGTCGCGCCGCTCACCCTGACGCTGATCGCCGGAAGCTTCGACGTCAGTCTCTCCGCCATCTACGTCACGGCGCCACTCGTCGCGATCCAGGTGGGCAACGCGACCGGTTCTATCCCGCTGGCCGTCGTCGCCGGCATCGTGACCGGCATCCTGTGCGGAGTCCTCAACGGCGTGCTCGTCGTGGTGTTTCACATCAACTCGTTCCTTGCGACACTCGCCACGTCGTTCATCATCTTCGGGTTCGCCTACATCGCGAGCGAGCAGTCGATCTTGTCCCCCGCCGATCCCGCATTCCGTGAGCTCGCCACCACCCGCTGGTTGGGTGTCACGACCGCGACCTGGATGGCCGTCGGCGTCATCGCCGTCTTCTGGGTGATCCTGGCGCGCACACGCTACGGCCGCTATGTCTACGCAACGGGGGCCAACCGTGCGGCGGCGGAGCTCTCGGGCGTGCGCACGGGACTCATCATCGCCTCGACGTTCGTCGCGGTCGGTGCCGCGTCGGGATTCGCCGGCGTGGTGAACGCGTCCCAGAGCATGAGCGCACAGGCATCCGACAGCTTCACGTTCGTCTTCAGCGCGATCGCGGCCGTGGTGGTCGGCGGGACGTCGATCTCTGGCGGCTCAGGCGCCGTCTGGCGATCGGTCGTCGGCGCCGTGTTCATCGCCCTGCTCGGCAACGGGTTCAACCTCAATCAGGTCGACCCGATCCTTCAGCGCATCATCCTCGGCGTCGTGATCCTCCTCGCCGTCGGGATCGACGCAATGGGCCGGCACCGCCGGCAACACTGACCACGTCGAACCGAGAGCGGCCCCGACCCTCGAGGGATCGGGGCCCCTCGCACGCCAGGGAGGCAGTCAGGCGCGCGGCCCGACGCTCATGAGCGGCTCGACGGTGGCGCCGATGCCGACCCTCGCGTCAGTCAGACGAGTCGTCGAGGTGAGAACGCTGCGAGGGCCGCCTCGTCGCGGCCGCTGACGATCTCGGCGGCGAGCAGCTGGCCGGTGACCGGCGCGAGCGTCACGCCGAGCATCGCGTGACCGGTCGCGATCGACAACGTCTCCGACCCCGGCAGCCGTCCGATGAGCGGGAGTCCGTCAGGGGTCATGGGCCGGTCCGCGGCCCAGGGGGTCACGGCATCGGGGTCGAGGTCGGAGAAGGAGCGGCGGGCAGCGCGAAGGAGCTGCTCGGAGCGGTCGGTGCGGGTACGCCCCGGTGGGCCGAACTCCATGATCCCAGCGAACCGCAGCTTGGCGTCGAGCGGCGTCACAGCGACCTTGTCCTCGGGAAGGTAGATGGCATGACGTGGCGTGGCACCCGATGTCACCATGACGTCGATCCCGTAGCCACGCCCCGCCTGCACTGCGCTTCTCAGGCGGCGAATCCCGCGTATGCCCCCGCTCGCCGCCCCGGCCGCGACGATGACGTGGCGTGCGGCGAGCGTCTCGCCGTCGCTCAACGCGACGTCGGCGAAGCGACCGCGATCCTTCACTGAGGCGACGCGCGAGTGCGTCCGCACGTCGACCCCGAGCGACCTCACGCGCGCGGCGAGCGCGGATGCGAACGAGCCGGGGTCGATGTGCCGCTCGCGGTCGCACAGGATGCCGACCGCGAAGCGGTCGCGGAGGGCCGGCTCGAGCGCGGTGAGCTCCCCGCCTCGCACGACGCGCGGGGGCGGCGTGCCCCAGGTCTCCATGCGCTGAAGATCGGCGATGACCCTCGCCGCGGACGCCTCGGTGGTGAGCGCATAGAGTACGCCCGATCGGTGTTCCTCGAACTCCACGCCGTCCGCGCGTAGCCGATCGAACGCGTCGAACGTCCCGGCGTTCAGGGCGGCGAGTCGCTCGATTCCCTCGCGGTAGGGCCGTTCGCGGCATGCGGCGAGCATACGGACGAGGAACGCGATGTAGGCCGGGTCTGGTGAGACGGCGACGCCCAGCGGACTGTCGCCCCGCAGCAGCCATTTCAGTCCCAGGCGGATCGCTTGCGGCGACGGTACGGGCTCGCTCATGGAGGGGACCACCCAGCCGGCGTTGTGTGACGACGCTCCTCCGGCGGGCCCCGCTGCCGCTTCGAGCACGATGACGTCGCGGCCGAGCGACGCGAGGTGATAGGCGCAGGAGAGGCCGACGACGCCCCCGCCGATCACGACGTCACGTTTCGTGCTCACCACTCCACCGATCCGACGTCAGCGCCGCGGGCACGCCTGAGCAGCTCGTCGACGACGGCCGCATCCTGGATGCCTACACCCACGCTGCTGTAGACCGTGACCGTCCCGTGTTCGGCTCTCGCGGGGGCCCGTCCCGTGTAGATGTCGCCGATCTCGACGACGTCCTCCGCTGCGACGACGCCAGCGGCGATCGCGTCGGCGAGGTGTCCGCATTGCCGAATGGCGGTGTCCCGATGGTCCACGACCAGTCGCGCGCGCGAGAGGACCTCCCGGCCCACTTCGCGGCGATGAGGCGCGAAGGCCCCGATGCTGACGACGAGCGCGCCCGGTGACAGCCAGTCGCCGGCGACGACCGGGTCGAAGCTGTTCGTGCACAGGAAGGCGACGTCGGCGCCCTCGACGGCGAGTCGTGGGGAGGTCGGGACGACGATCTGCGCATCTCCCGTCTCGCGACGAAGCGACTCGCCGAGCGCGAGGGCACGGGAACGATCGGGCGACCATACGCGCACCTCCTGTGCTCCGAGATGCCGGAGCGCCGCGACGCCGTGACGCTCGCCCTGGATTCCGGAGCCGATGACCGCGACCCTACGGGGCCGGTCGACCAAGGCCCGCACCACGGCGACTGACGCCGCGACCGTCCGCAATGCCGTGAGTTCGTCGCCGTCGACGATGGCCACGGGGCGCCCCGTCTCGCCGTCCAGTGCGACGACGATCGAAGAGACGCTCGGCAGGCCGCGGGTCGCGTTCCCGGGCACCACGCTTCCGAACTTCGAGACCGCCGGCCCTCCGGCGCCCATGCGCGCGGCGTAGGAGAACACGACGCTGTTCGCGGCGCCGCGGAGGAGCACGCGCTCGCCGAGCTCAGCCCGGTCCTCGACCAGAGCGATGAAGCCCTGCTCCTGGGTGCGGACGACGTCCTCGAACGCGATCAGGCGGGCGATGTCGGAGGAGCGCAGGAGCAGGAGCGGAGATTCAGGCATGCGGTACTCCAATGATCTCGGTGCGATCGGGCGATTCGGTCCCATCCTGACCCGACCGACGACGGACGCGACTGTGCGCAACGCCCATACAAAACGCACCTCTGGGGCGCTCGGCCCAGTCAAGCGACTCGCCCGGGCGGCTAGCGTCAGTCGCATCAACCTCCTGAGGAAGGGCAGAACATGAGATTCATCGGCAAAGACGATCTCGATGACCTGACACTCGGTGCGACTCTGCTGGGCAACGGCGGAGGTGGCGATCCTTACCAGGCGCGCCTGATGGCGCTGCAGGCGATCGAGGACTTCGGTCCCATCCCGGTCGTCGAGCTCGACGAATTGAGCGATGACGCCCTGGTCGTCACCGTCGCAGTGCTCGGAGCACCCACCGTCATCATCGAGAAGATCCCGTCCGGCAAGCAGTACGTCGATGCCGTCAACGCACTCGGGTCCTACCTCGGAAAGCCGATCGCGGCGATTCTCCCCGTCGAGGTCGGCGGCATGAACACGCTCGTTCCCCTCATGGTCGCCGCCGAACTGGGTGTGCCGTGTGTGAACGCCGACGGCATGCGCCGGGCGTTCCCACAGATCGAGATGACCGTGTTCACGCTCGCGGGGCTGTCGGCATCCCCAATGGCCCTCGCCGACGAGCACGGCAATCAGGCGATCCTCGACACGACGACGAACCGCATGGGCGAGCGTCTCGTCCGCACCGCCGCCATGAACATGGGCCTGGCCAACGCCTTCGCCTCCTACCCGATGACGAAGTCGCAGGCTCAGACCGGCTCGATCCACGGGTCGATGACGTACTGCGCGGAGGTCGGCAGACGGCTCCGTGCCATTCAGGTCGGGACCGGCACGTGGGACGAGTTCTTCACATTCACCGAGGGCCGCACGATCTTCGAGGGGAAGATCGTCGACCTCGACCGTCGCACCACCACCGGCTTCGCCCGGGGCACCGTCGTGATCGAGGCGTTCGCCGATCAATCCCGCACCATGCGGATCGAGATCCAGAACGAGCTTCTGCTCGCCATCGAGGACGGCCGCACCGTGCTCACGCCTCCCGACCTCATCTGCATGCTCGATCACGAGACGGCCGAACCCATCACGACCGAACAACTCTCGTACGGTCAGCGCGTGCGGGTGCTCGGACTTCCGTGCGCGCCCGAATGGCACCGCCCCGGAATGCTCGATGTGGTCGGCCCGGCGGCGTTCGGCTACGACGTCGACTACGTCCCCTTCGAAGGAGTACGCGCATGAAGCTTCGCATCGGAATCGACGTCGGCGGCACCAACACGGACGCCGTCGTCGTCGACGAGCATGGCACCGTCGTCTCGGCGACGAAGTCCGCAACCACGCCCGACCCGTTCGACGGCATTCGCGAGTCGCTCTCGAAAGTGCTCGACGGCGTCGACTCGGCCGACATCGCACAGGCGATGCTCGGAACGACCCACCCGGCCAACGCCGTCATCCAGCGCAGGGACCTCGAGCGCGTCGGTGCGCTGCGCCTGGCCGCGCCCGCCTCGCTCGGCGTCCGCCCCGGCGCGGCATGGCCGGCGGATCTTCACGCCGCGATCATCGGACCGACTTCCATCATCCGTGGTGGGAACGAGTACGACGGAGGCGAGATCTCGCCGCTCGACGAGGATGCCGTCCGGGCGTTCGCGGCCGAGTGCGCCCGTGAAGTCGCCGCGATCTCGGTCTCGGCTCCGTTCTCGCCCGCAAGTCCCGACCACGAGCTGCGCGCTGCCGAGATCCTCGCTGAGGAGCTCGGCGCCGACTTCCCGGTGAGTCTCAGCCACAAGGTCGGCGCGCTCGGCCTCCTCGAGCGCGAGAACGCGACGATCCTCAATGCGTCTCTGCTCGGCGTCGCGCGGAATGTCGTCTCGGGGTTCCATGCCGCTCTCGCCGAGAACGGCCTCGACGTCGAGGCATTCCTGACGCAGAACGACGGCACGCTCATGTCCGCCGAAGAGGCCGTGCGCTTCCCAGTCCTCACCCTCGGTTCGGGCCCGACCAACTCCATGCGCGGCGCATGCTCGCTCGCGGGGCTCTCCGACGCCATGGTGATCGACATCGGCGGAACCTCGGCGGATGTCGGCATCCTGGTCGACGGATTCCCCCGCGAGTCGGCATCGGCCGTCGAGGTCGGCGGCGTCCGCACCAACTTCCGGATGCCCGACCTGATCTCGATCGGACTCGGCGGCGGGTCCGTCGTTCGCGGGACCGGTGCGGGTGTCACCGTCGGCCCCGATTCGGTGGGATACCGCGTGGTGACCGATGCGCTCGTGCGCGGCGGATCCACCCTCACGCTCTCGGACATCTCGAGCCGCGCCGGACGCCTCACCGGCTTCGGCGACGTCGACCTCGCGGCGCACGTCCCCGACGAGGTCGTCGCCCGGGCGCTGGCATGGGTCGACGAACAGATCGAGATCATGGTCGAGCGCATGAAGGCGAGCCGGCACATCCTCCCGCTCATCGCCGTGGGAGGCGGCTCGCACCTGGTCGCCGACCGTGTCGCCGGCGTGAGCGAGGTCGTGAGACCACCGCACCACGCCGTCGCCAACGCCTATGGCGCCGCGATCGCAGAGGCCTCGGGGAGCGTCGACCTCGTGTTCCGCTACGAAGAGCGCGGCCGTGAGGCGTGCCTCGAAGAGGCGCGGTGGGCTGCGATCGACGCGGCCGTCCGATCAGGCGCCGACCCGGCCACCGTACGCGTCACCTCACTCGTCGAGGTGCCCCTGACCTACGTCCCGGGTCAGGCATGCCGGGTCCAGGTCAAGGCCGCAGGAGCGCTGCTCAGATGACGATCGACCCCGACGGCCGGGAGATCTGGCTCGCCTACAACGCCGCCGAGAACGACCGCCACTTCGACCGCATGCTGGCGCTGGTGTCCCCGGACCTGACGGTGACGGTCAACGGCCGCCCGGCCGTGGCGTCGGCGGAGGAGGACGAGACGGCGATGCGGGCGCTGATCGCCGTATATCCGGACTACCGCCGCGAGGTCGAGGAAGTGATCGCGATCGATCACCGGGCGGTGGCACGCTGGCGGATGCGAGGCACGAGCAGCACCCGGTCCCAGTGGGACGACCTGGACGTCGCGGGATGCTCCGTGGTGACGTGTCGGGACGGCCGGATCGTCGATGCCGCGCTCTACTATGACGGCGCCGCCCTCGATCGAGTGCTCCACGAGGCGCGATCATGACCGCTCTGCCCGTCGCCGACAGCCACAATGATCTGCTGCTCGCCGTGCGGCATCTGCGCGAACGTGGACACGACGACCCGTTCGGCGCCGTCTGGCTGCCGCAGCTGCAAGCCGGAGGCGTGCGTGTCCAGGTGCTCCCGGTGTGCACCGAAGAGCAGTTCGTGGGTGAGGGGGCGCTGCGACGGGCTCTGCTCATGATCGAAGAGGCCCGAATCCTCGCCGATCGCCATTCGGATGCCGTCGCGATCGTCGAGACGGCGGCCGACCTGAACGACGCACTCGAGGGCGGTCGCATCGCCTTGGTGCTCGCGATCGAGGGCGCCGAGCCCGTCGGTCACAGCCTCGAGCTGCTCGCCACCTTCTACCGGGCGGGCGTGCGTATGGCGTCGCTGAGCTGGAACCGCCGCACGATGATGGCCGACGGCATCGCCGAGTCCGATACCGGCGGCCGCTTGACCTCGCTCGGCGCCGACGCGGTCCGATTCATGCAGCAGCTCGGCATGATCGTCGACGTATCTCACTTGTCCAAGGCGGGCTTCCACCACCTGGTGGAGGTCTCGGAGCGGCCCTTCGTGGCGTCCCACTCCTCCTGCGACGCGGTGCACGCGCATCCCCGCAATCTCGACGACGACCAATTGCGGGCCATCGCCGCCGCCGACGGACTCGTATGCGTCAACGCATTCGGTCCCTTCCTCGCCGAGGACGCCGAGATCGACGACTACCTCCGCCATGTGGAGCATGCGATCGGCGTCGTCGGCACAACACGGGTCGGCTTCGGCACGGACTTCATCGAAGACGTCGCGGAGACCGTCGACCCGATCTTCACGGGGCTGCTGATCGCTCCTGGTGACATCCCGCACACACGCGGCCTTCGGCGCCCTGCCGACTTCGTCGCCCTGACGACACGACTCTCCGAACGAGTTGGATCCGAACTGGCCCGGGCGGTCGCGTTCGAGAACCTGACGGCCTTCCTCCGCCGCGAGCTCCCGTAGCCCCGGCGCTGGTCGAGCTCGACCAGTGGATGCGCCGATCAGGTGGTCATCAGCATCCCGATGGCGGACACCGATCTCGAGGTCGCCGGACGTCGCTCCCGCATCGTTTGGACAACGGTTGCTGCACCGGGCAGCGAAATCCGGCCGTCGCGAGCCAGCATTGAGGGATGCGAAGGACCGCCGGACCGCGGCGGCGGGGCCAAGGTTGGGTCGCCGCCGGCGGCCTCGTCCTGCTCGGACTGTCGGGCTGTGCATTCCCGCCCGGCGTGTGCCCGGCGATCGGCTACCTCTCGAGTCTGGGAGTGGTCGTCGAGGGGCCGGCGGCAGCCGCGGTCGCCGAGCTCCAGGTCTGCTCGGAACAGGGCTGCGTCACGTCGGCCGCGGAGTCGCTGTCGACCGCCGCTCCCCTGTACACCGTGTCGCGCCTCGGCGAAGGCCGGTGGCGCGTGGATCTCGACCTCGATCTGCCGCGCGCGGTCAGCATCGAGGTCTTCGACGCCGACGGCACCTCGCTCGCCTCGACCGACGAGCAGCTCGACTGGCGCCGAATCGGCGGTTCGGCCGAGTGCGGCGGCCCGCACGAGACCGAGCCGGTCACGATCCGAGTCGGCTGATCCCTGACGACGAAGCCGAGACATCCGGAACCTTCTGCTATTCAGTGTTGCTATCTACCGGTACTCGTGCTTACTATGTACCGGTAATCAGTGATGCTGAGTAGATGAGGAGCCCGCGATGGGCAAGCAGGCAACGGAGATGCTGAAGGGCACGCTCGAAGGCATCGTCCTCGCGATCCTCAGCGCGAAGCCCACGTACGGCTACGAGATCACCGCGTGGCTCCGCGAGCAGGGCTTCACCGACATCGCCGAGGGCACCGTGTACGCGCTGCTCCTCAGGGTCGAGCAGCGCGGACTCGTCGACGTCGAGAAGGTCCCGTCCGAGAAGGGCCCGCCCCGCAAGGTGTTCTCGCTCAACGCCGCGGGCCGCGAGTACCTCGACGAGTTCTGGAGGACCTGGAGCTTCCTCGCCGACCGCATCGAACAGCTCCACCACGAACACCCCGACCACCAAGGAGAGCACTGACCATGGCCAGCAAGTGGATCGAAGCCCTGACCGGCTCGCTCGAGCAGAAGAAGCAGTTCCGCCAGGACAAGGCGCGCATCGACGGTCTCTCCGAGCCGTACGCCACCGGCGCGAAGGCGATGCACCGATACCTCATGTACTACGGCGGCATCGTCGACGGCGACACGCTGGTCACGATGTTCACCGACCTGGCGGACCTCTGGGAGCGCGCCGCCCTCGACGGGACGCCGGTCCGCGACCTCGTCGGCGAAGACCCGGTCGACTTCGTGGAGACCTTCGCCAAGGCGTACACGTCCAAGCAGTGGATCGACAAGGAGCGCGCACGTCTGATCGAGGCGATCGACGACGCCGAACGAAAGGAACGACCATGACCAGCGCAGCCACGCTCGAGCCGGCGATCCGCGTCCGGGGCATCGAGAAGTCCTTCCCCCAGAAGGCCGAGCCGCTCCGCGTGCTGCGCGGCGTCGACTTCGACGTCGACCGTGGCAGCATCTTCGCCCTGCTCGGCTCGAACGGCGCGGGCAAGACCACGCTCGTCCGCATCCTGTCGACCTTGCTCAATGCCGATGCCGGAACCGCGACGGTGCATGGCTTCGACGTCGCCGCCGACCCCGGCGACGTGCGCGAGTCGATCAGCCTGACGGGCCAGTTCGCCGCGGTCGACGAGGTGCTCACCGGACGCGAGAACCTCGTGCTCGTCGCGAAGCTCCGGCACCTCGATCACCCGGGCGCGATCGCCGACGACCTGCTCGCGCGCTTCGCGCTCACCGAGGCCGGCGGCCGCAAGGCGGCCACCTATTCGGGCGGCATGCGCCGTCGCCTCGACATCGCGATGAGCCTGATCGGCGACCCGCCCATCATCTTCCTGGACGAACCGACCACCGGCCTCGACCCGCAGGCGCGCATCGAGGTGTGGAACACGGTCAAGCAGCTCGCCGAGGGCGGCACCACCGTGCTGCTGACCACCCAGTACCTCGACGAGGCCGAGCAGCTCGCCGACCGGATCGCGATCCTGCACCGCGGCACCATCATCCAGAACGGCACACTCGCGGAGCTCAAGCAGCTCCTCCCGGCCGCGACGGTCGAGTACGTCGAGAAGCAGCCCACCCTCGAAGAGGTCTTCCTCGCGCTCATCGGCGACACGGCCGACACGGCCGATACGGCCGACACGGCAGAAACGGAACGATCATGACCACCCACGTCCTGGGCGACACCGGCGTCCTCACCGGCCGCTCGCTGCGGCACATCCTCCGTAGCCCCGACACGATCATCACCACGGCGGTCACACCGATCGCGCTGATGCTCCTGTTCGTCTATGTGCTCGGCGGTGCGATCAGCACCGGATCCAATGAGTCGTACATCGACTACATGCTCCCGGGCATCCTGCTCATCACGATCGCCTCGGGCGTCGCGTACACCTCGTACCGGCTGTTCCTCGACCTGCAGGGCGGCATCTTCGACCGCTTCCAGTCCATGCCGATCGCGAGGTCGAGCGTGCTCTGGGCGCACGTGCTCACGTCGGTGGTCGCGAACCTCGCGGCGATCGCGATCGTCATCGGCGTCGCGCTCATCATGGGGTTCCGCACCGGGGCGTCCGTGGGGGCCTGGCTCGCGGTCGCGGGAATTCTGATCCTGTTCACGCTCGCCCTGACCTGGCTCGCCGTGGTCGCGGGGCTCTCGGCGAAGACGGTCGACGGCGCGAGCGCGTTCAGCTACCCGCTGATCTTCCTGCCGTTCATCAGCTCGGCGTTCGTGCCGACCAAGACGATGCCGGCGCCGGTCGCCTGGTTCGCCGAGAACCAGCCGGTGACCTCGATCGTGAACAGCACCCGGGCGCTCTTCGCCGGGCAGCCGGTCGGCACCGACATCTGGATCGCGCTCGCCTGGCTCGTCGGCATCCTCGTGGTCGCGTACGGCTTCGCCATCGTCATCTATCGGCGCAAGTTCAGTTGAGCGCACCGGATGCCTCGCGGCCGAGCCGCACGAGCGACATCGCCCGCGTTCCCGGTCGGGGAACGCGGGCGGCACCGGCCCGGCACGGCACAGCCCGCACAACGGCACAGCCCGCACAACGGCACGGTGCGCCACCCGACCTCTCGACGACGAGGGACCGGGACCTGGGTCCCCGAGCCGACGCGTAGGATTGAGTCATCCCCGAACGAAAGAGGTCGCCGTGGCCGAAGCCCGTGCCGACGCCGTCGTGCGCGCGCCGTACTGGGCCGTCCCCGTCGCGCGGGGCGCGCTCGCCATCGTCCCCGCGGTCGTCATCACGTTCTCGCAAGACCACTCCCCTACGCTGGGCCTCGCCGTCTTCGGGGTCTGGGCGATCGTCTCCGGGCTCTTCACGGGCGCCGCGTCGCTGCGATTGATCGACGACCGGCTCATCCGAGCGCTGTTCGCGGTCATCGGCCTGCTCACGGCGATCGCCGGCCTGCTGGCCCTCATCACGCCCGCGAGCCTGGCCTTCCTCGTCGTACTCGTCATCTCGTGGGCGGCGATCACGGGCATCGCCGAGCTCATCGCCGGCCTGCGGGCGCGCGGCCGGACGACCGCCGCGCGCGACTGGGTGACGGTCGGCGCGGCCACCGCGCTCGCCGCGGTCGTGTTCCTCATCTTCCCCTTCGACTCGGTCAGCATCGTCGGCCTGTTCGGGGCGTACCTCGTGATCGTCGGGGTGCTGCTTGTGATCGGGGGCTTCTCGCTCAAATGGGGTGGCTCGGCTCGCGCGGCCGGCGCCCGCCCCGAGGCATCCGGATCGGAGCAGTCGTGACCCAGCAGCCCGAGGACCGGTATCAGCCCAGCCGCCGCGATCGGCTGCGGCCCGTGGAGTACGTCGGCGGCGCCGCGATCGCGGCGATCTTCGTCGGACTCATCACGCTCATGGTGACCCGCGACTGGACGCTCACGCTCATCGGCCTGGGCGGCGTGTTCATCGTCGTGCTCGTCGTCCTCGCGCTGCTGCAGATGGCGATCAAGCCGGATGCCTCGGAGCAGGCCGAGCTCGCCGAGCACGACGACCCCGAGAACCCGCCGGCTCCGCCGGCCGACCGCGGCCACTGACCCGGCGACGCACGGGCGCTGTCCGCGCTGTCGACCCGCGCCGTCCCCAGGTTTCGCGCGCCACCTCTGACCTATCGCGCCACCTACGCTGGCCGGCGCTGGCGCGAACGGTCAGAGCAGGCGCGACTGACGGAAATCGGCTGGCGCGGCGGCGGTGTCCCCCGGCCCCCAGATCAGCCCAGCGCGTCGACGAGCTCTGACGCGAGGCCGATGTAGCCGGCCGGGGTGAGCGCGAGCAGGCGCTGCTTCGCGTCGTCGCCGATCTCGAGCCCTTCGACGAACGCGGCGAGCTCTTCGCCGCCGACGCGCTTGCCGCGCGTGAGCTCCTTCAGCAGCGCGTACGGGTCGGCGATCGTCGACCGGCCGGCGACGACCTCGGCGCGGATGACCGTCTGGATCGCCTCGCCGAGCACCTCCCAGTTCGCATCGAGGTCGGCGAGCAGCAGCTCGCGGTCGAGGTCGATCTCGCCGAGGCCGCGCTGGATGTTGTCGAGCGCGAGCAGCGAGTGTCCGAACCCGACGCCGATGTTGCGCTGGGCGCTCGAGTCGGTGAGGTCGCGCTGCAGCCGGCTCGTGACGAGCGTGGCCGCGAGCGAGTCGAGCACGGCCGACGAGAGCTCGAGGTTCGCCTCGGCGTTCTCGAACCGGATCGGGTTGACCTTGTGCGGCATGGTCGACGAGCCCGTCGCACCCGCCGCGGGGACCTGCCGGAAGTAGCCGAGCGAGATGTACGTCCAGATGTCGGTCGCGAGGTTATGCAGTACGCGGTTCGCGTGCGAGATGCGACCGTAGAGCTCGGCCTGCCAGTCGTGCGACTCGATCTGGGTCGTGAGCGGGTTCCAGGTGAGGCCGAGCGACTCGACGAACTCGCGCGACAGCTCGGGCCACGAGACATCCGGAGCCGCGACGACGTGCGCCGAGAAGGTGCCCGTCGCGCCCGAGAACTTGCCGAGGAACTCGGTCGCCTGGATCTGCAGCTCGATGCGGCGCAGACGGTGCGCGAAGACCGCGAGCTCTTTGCCCATGGTCGTGGGGGTCGCGGGCTGCCCGTGCGTGCGCGAGAGCATCGACGCGTCACGGTGCTCGCGCGCGAGCGCGGCGAGCGCCTCGATGACGACCGTGAGCTTGGGCAGCCAGACCTCGCGCACGGCGTCGCGCACGGTGATCGCGTACGAGAGGTTGTTGATGTCTTCGCTCGTGCACGCGAAGTGCGTGAGCTCGGCGAGCTCGGTGAGTCCGCGCTCGGCGAGGCGGCGGCGCACGTAGTACTCGACGGCCTTCACGTCGTGGCGGGTGGTCGCCTCGAGCGTTGCGAGCTCGTCGATGTCGGACTGGCCGAAGTCGGTGACGATCTGGCGGAGCGCGGCCTTCTGGTCGGCGCTGAGCGGCGAGGTGCCGAAGAACCCGTGGTCGGTCTGCGTGATGAGCCACTCGACCTCGACCTGCACGCGGGCCCGGTTGAGCCCGGCCTCGGAGAGGTGCTCGCCGAGCTCGCCCACCGCCGCGCGGTAGCGTCCGTCGAGGGGGCTGAGCGGCTGGGGAGGCAGCGACATCTATCGGATTCCTTGTCTGAGAGCTGGTGCGAGTTGCCGGAACAGCGACTGCGTCGACCGCTCTATCATCCCAAGAACTCGATCGAAGGTTTCCGCGTCCGAGTAATACGGGTCAGGGACGTCTTGCAGGGGCGCGAGATCGCCGTCGAACTCGAGCAGCAGCCGCACCTTCTGCTGATCGAGCAGGCTGCGCGCCCAGTTGCGCAGGATCCGCGCCTGGCCGCGGTCGAACGCGACCACGAGGTCGAGCATCGGGAACCGGCCGGGATCGAACTGGCGCGCGCGGTGCGTCGAGCCGTCGTAGCCGGCGCGATCGAGCGCGTCCAGCGTCCGATGGTCGGCCCGCTCGCCGACGTGCCAGTCGCCGGTTGCGGCAGATTCGATCGCGAGGGCGCCCTCGAGCCCTTCGCGTTCGGCAAGGGACCGCAGCACGACGGCGGCCATCGGCGAACGGCAGATATTGCCCGTGCACACGAACGACACCCGGAACGGCTGCGCGGCGTCCCCCGCGGGTTCCGCTCGCGTCATTGCTCCATTCTGGCGAGATCGGGGCCGGTGCACCAGATGAGGGATCGTGCCACTCGTCCTCCACAGGCGCGTGGCTCACGCGCGTGACGCACAGATCGGGCGGATGCCTCGGCGCGAGGCCGTTCACCCGGCCACGATGTCCGGCATGCCGAATCCCCACGCCGCACTCGTCCCCGGGCCCGAAGCCGACCGGCTCGCGGCCGCGGCCGCGCGCTACCGCGACGAGCTCGACCAGCTCCTCGCCGAGGTGGAGGGCGGGCTGCGAGTCATGCTGCCGGGCGAACGATGTCTGACGTGGCGATCGAGGGCAGCTGACGGGTACGAGACGCGCCTGCGCGAGCTCGGCAGCGGCTTGCGCGCGGTCACGGTGGTGCTCGACGACGCGTGCGAGACGCAGCGGCGTCAGGCGACGCGACTCCGGGTGATCGCCGAGGCGCCGGTCGTGGGTGGCGGATGATGAGCGACGAGCTCACCGTGAGCGTCGGTGGCGGCACCCGGGTGGCGGTCGACGAGCTGTTCGCGGAGGCGGCCGCGCTCGGCGCACTCGAAGGGGCCTGCCTCGACTGGGCCGACCGTGCCGAGGCGATCCGCAACGGCCTCCAGTGCAGCGGTGTCGCCGACGCGCCGGGCGCGGCGGCATCCTGGGGCCGGGCCCGCGGGCTCAGCCAGGCCGGGTCGATCTTCAGTCAGGCCGCGCGCGAGACCGGCGCCATGCGCGAATCGCTCGTCGTCAGCGCCGAACGATACGGTCAGGCCGAGCGCACGGTGACCGCCATGTGGGAGGCGGGAGTGCGGTACGCGGGCGCGAACGCCGGACTCTTCGCGCTCGTCGCGCTGCCGTTCCTGATCGGTCCGGGGCTCGCGGCCGGCCGGGCCCTGGCGCAGGCCGCGGCGAACGGGGCGTGGAGCCCGAAGGCGACGGCCCGCACGCTGCTGTCCGATCCGCGGTTCGTCCGCCTGGTGCGCGCGGCGGGCGGCTCGGTCGACGAGCTGTTGCTCGGCCTGCGGGGCGTCCCCGCTCCGATCGCGATGCTCATCGGCGCCGGCCTCGGCGCGCCCGAGAACGCGTCGCTGCTGCTCGGTGCGGCCGGCGGGCTCGGGTTCTTCGGCAGCCGAGTGCTCGTCGACCGGGCGGTGACGGTCGGTCGGGCGCCGGTCCCGGGCGGCGACCGCGTGCCGCCGCCGGCGAGCGTCGGCGACCTCGCTCGACGCGTGCCATCGCCCGACGCGGGCGGCGCGCAGGTCAGGGTCGAGCGGTACGGATCGCAGGCAGCATCGAGATGGGTCGTGTACATCGGCGGCACCATGGACTTCTTACCGGTCGCGGGCGACGAGCCGTTCGACCTCACGAGCGACCTGCACGCGGTGGCCGACGGCTCGCGGCTCGACGGTTTCCGCGTCAGCGGGGCCGAGGCCGGCGCGGCCGAGCGTGCGGTCCGGCAGGCGCTCGCCGAGGCCGGCGCCCGGCCGGGCGATCCGATCCTGCCCGTCGGGCACTCGGCCGGCGGCATGATCACCGCCGCGCTGGCGCGCGATCCCGAACTCGACGTCGTCGCCGCGGTGAACCTCGGCGGCCCCGTGGCGAACATGGACCTCGGCGACGTGCGGGTGCTCTCGATCGAGCACGTCGATGACCTGGTTCCGGCACTGGGCGGGCCGCCGCATCCCTCACCCGGCTTGACGACCGTGACGCGCGAGGCGCTGCCCGGCGCGGCGACCGGCGAGGACCTCCTGCCCGCCCACGCGCTCTCGCGCTACCGTGAGACGGCCGAGCTGGTCGACCGGTCGAAGGCTCCCGAGCTTGCCGGGTTCGGCGACCTCATCCGTGACTTCGCGGGCGAAGATCCCGGGACCCGCTCGGATTGGCGCGCGACGCGGGTCAGCCCTGGGGTCAGCTCCGGCGAGGGCGCACGATGAGCCCGATCAGCCAGCTGAAGATGCCCAGCACCAGCGCGGCGAGCACTCCCCACCAGAAGCCTTCGACCTCGAGGCCGAAGCCCATGAGACCGCTGATCCAGTCGACGATGAGCAGGAGCAGCCCGTTCACGATGAACGAGATCAACCCGAGCGTGATCAGGTAGAGCGGGAAGGCCACGATCCGGATCGCGGTGCCGATGATCGCATTCACGAGGCCGAAGATCAGTGCGACCAGGAGGTAGGTCAACACGGTGCCGAGGGTCGTCTCCTCGTAGGGCACGACCTGGACGCCGGCGACGATCAACGTCGTGAGCCAGAGTGCGAACGCGATCACGAGGACCTTGATGATGAACCGCATGGTCCCACTCTGGCAGAGCGGACGGCCCGAATCACAGGGTGGACATCCGGCTCAGAAATCGGCATGGAGGGCGGACGATCGGTCGCGCGGGGCCACAGACGCGGGACACCCGCCCCGGGCGTTCGCCGGTACGGTTGAGGGCGTGACCGCTTCGGACCCCACGCCGGCACGCGTACGCCTGCGCCCAGAGATCGCCGCCCTGCCCGCCTACCGGCAGGGCCGGCCAGCCCCGGCCGACGGGTTCAAGCTGTCGAGCAACGAGAACCCGTTCGATCCGCTGCCCTCGGTCCGCCAGGCCGTCGCCGACGCCGCGGGAACCATCAACCGGTACCCCGACGCGAGCGCGCTCGCGCTCCGCGAGCGGCTCGGTGAGATCTACGGCGTCGGCGCCGACGAGGTGCTCGTGGGTGCGGGCTCCGTCTCGCTGCTCGCACAGCTCATCCAGGCCGCGGCCGGCCCGGGCGACGAGGTGGTCTACGCGTGGCGGTCGTTCGAGGCGTACCCCGGACTCGTGACGGTGTCGGGTGCGACGAGCGTGCAGGTGCCGAACCGCGCCGACCACGGGCACGAGCTCGACGACATGGCCGCCGCCGTCACCGACCGGACCCGGGTCGTCATCGTCTGCTCCCCCAACAACCCGACCGGCGTCGTCGTCACGGCCGACGAGTTCGAGGCGTTCATGCGCCGCGTGCCCGCCGACCTGCTCGTGCTGCTCGACGAGGCGTACATCGAGTTCGTGCGCGACGAGGCTGCCGTCGACGGGCGCGAACTGATCGGTCGATACCCGAACCTCGTCATCCTCCGGACGTTCTCGAAGGCGTACGGCCTGGCCGGGCTGCGCGTCGGCTACGCCATCGGCCCGGTCGCCGTGCTCGACGCGGCCCGGTCGACCGCGATCCCGCTGGGGGTCACGGCCGCGTCGACCGCCGGCGCGCTCGCGTCGCTCGAGCCGGCCGCCGAGGCCGAGCTGCTCGAACGCGTGAACACGATCGTCGAACGGCGCGACCGGCTCAGGGAGGCGCTCATCGCCGACGGCTGGCCCGTCCCCGCGGCGCAGGGCAACTTCCTGTGGCTGCCCACGGGCGAGGCGACGGAGACCACGGCGGAGGCGCTGTGGTCCGCCGGCGTGGTCGCCCGGCCGTTCCCCGGCGACGGCATCCGGGTCAGCGTGGGCGAGGAGTCGTCGGTGCAGGTCGTGATCGACGTGCTCGCCACGCTTGAGCGACCTGCCGCGCGGTAGCGGGCGGCGAGAGCGCGCGCGTCGCGCTGTAGCGAACCCTCAAAGCCTCCCGGCGGGAGCTTGTGTGGGACTTACAAGATCGCGTTCGGGCTGAGCGAGTACCGTGGAACGGTGGCAGCCCTCCAGCGAGAATTCTCCGCGCCGACCCTGCAGCTTCTGACCCACGAGGGCGAGCTGCGTCCCACGCCCGAGGCCGAGCAGTTCCTGCCGGTCGTCGAGGCGCTCGCCGACGCCGAGCTCGAGCAGTTCTACCGGGACATGACGATCTCGCGCCGCATCGACGTCGCCGGTGCGAACCTGCAGCGTCAGGGCCAGCTCGCGCTCTGGGTGCCGAGCCACGGCCAGGAGGCCGCGCAGGTCGGATCGGCGCGGGCCGCCCGCCCGCAGGACCACATCTTCCCGTCGTACCGCGAGCACATCGTCGGCATGATCCGGGGGCTCGACCCGGTCAAGATCCTCACGCTGCTGCGCGGGGCGACGCTCGGCGGCTGGGACCCGGCGGAGAACGGCAACTTCCACCTGTACACACTCGTCCTCGCGTCGCAGACCCTGCACGCGACCGGCTACGCGATGGGCCTCACCTTCGACGGCGCCACCGCCACCGGGCACCCAGAGACCGACGCGGCCGTGCTCGTGTACTACGGTGACGGGGCGACCTCGCAGGGCGACGCGAGCGAGGCGCTCGTGTTCGCGTCGAGCTACCAGACCCCACAGGTGTTCTTCGTGCAGAACAACCAGTGGGCGATCTCGGTGCCGGTCGCCCGGCAGTCGCGGAGCCCCCTCGCGCTGCGCGGCACGGGCTTCGGGATGCCCGGCCTGCGTATCGACGGCAACGACGTGCTCGTGAGCTACGCCGTGAGCCGGGTCGCGCTCGAAGAGGCGCGGTCGGGTCTCGGACCCAGCTTGATCGAGGCGGTCACCTATCGCATGGGCGCGCACACCACGGCTGACGATCCGACGAAGTACCGTACGCGCGAAGAAGAGTCGTACTGGGCCGAGCGCGACCCGATCACGCGCTACCGCACCTGGCTCGAGGGCCGTGGCGCGTCGGCGGCGTTCTTCGATGAGGTGGAGCAGGAGGCGCAGGACGTCGCCGCCGACCTTCGGCGTCGCGCGCTCGAAGCGCCGGCGCCCGCTCGCGAGAAGATGTTCGAGCATGTGTACGCCGAGACGCATCCGCTCATGCACGACCAGTACGCCTGGCTCGACGCGTTCGAGCGCGGCCTCGACGGAGGTGCAGCATGACCGATACATATGCCGAGACCGGAATGCAGACCGAGGAGACGCGCGTGGCGGATGCTTCGACGAATGAGCCGGCCGCGCACGCGCGTGGCGTCCGCGGCGTGCAGACGCTCTCGATGGCGAAGGCGATCACCGCCGGGCTGCGCGAAGCGCTGCTTGCCGACGACAAGGTGCTGCTCATGGGCGAGGACATCGGCGCGCTCGGCGGCGTCTTCCGGGTCACCGAGGGGCTGAAGGACGAGTTCGGCGAGGGACGCGTGCTCGACACCCCGCTCGCCGAGTCGGGCATCGTCGGCACCGCGATCGGCCTCGCGATGCGCGGGTACCGGCCGGTCCTCGAGATCCAGTTCGACGGATTCATCTTCCCGGCGTTCGACCAGATCACGACGCAGTTGTCCCGCCAGACGCTGCGCCACGACGGCACGCTCTCGATGCCGATCGTCATCCGGGTGCCGTACGGCGGGCACATCGGGTCGATCGAGCACCATCAGGAGAGCCCCGAGGCGTACTTCGCGCACACGCCGGGGCTGCGCGTGGTCAGCCCGTCGAACCCGCACGACGCCTACTGGATGATCCAAGAGGCGATCCGTTCGAACGACCCCGTGCTCTATTTCGAGCCCAAGAGCCGGTACTGGCCCAAGGGCCCGGTCGACCTCGATCACGCGGGACTTCCACTGCACTCGAGCCGGGTCATGCGGCAGGGCACGGATGTCACGGTCGTCGGTCACGGCGCCATGGTCGCGACGCTGTTGCAGGCCGCCGACATCGCGGCCGAGGAGGGCACGAGCCTCGAGGTCGTGGACCTGCGCAGCATCTCGCCGATCGACTACGGGCCGCTGCTCGAGTCGGTCGAGCGCACGGGGCGGCTCGTCGTGGCCCAGGAGGCCGCGGGCAACGCCAGCGTCGGCTCGGAGATCGCGGCGACGGTCGCCGAGCGCGCCTTCTACTCGCTCGAGGCACCGGTGCTCCGGGTGTCCGGGTTCGACACGCCGTTCCCGCCGGCCGCACTCGAGGCGGAGTTCCTGCCGAGTCCCGACCGCGTGCTCGAGGCGGTCGACCGGGCCCTGGCCTTCTGACCTCGGCGAGCCGCATACGGCGCATGGGATACATGTGGTGAAAGGGTGAAGGAATGAGCGAGATCCGGTTCCCCCTGCCCGACGTCGGCGAGGGCCTGACCGAGGCCGAGATCGTGCAGTGGCGCGTGGCCCCGGGCGACCGCATCGCCCTCGATCAGGTGTTCGTCGAGATCGAGACCGCCAAGTCCCTCGTCGAGCTGCCGAGCGCCTTCGAAGGCGTCGTCGCCGAACTCCTCGTCGAGGAGGGCGCGACCGTCGATGTGGGCACGCCGATCCTCGTCATCAGTACGGACGCCGACGAGCCGACCACGGGCGACGCCGCCGAGCCCGGTTCCGCCGCCGAGCCGGCTTCCGCCCCGGATCCGGCCGCCGCCGCGGACGGCGGCGGCGCGGTGCTCGTCGGCCATGGCAGCTCGGGCCCGGCCCAGAGCCGTCGACGTCGGCACGCCGCACCGGGCGCCGCGCATCAGAAGCTCGCGGCCACCGCGCCCGCGATCCCGCCGGTGGTCGAACAGGTCGTGCCGGTGACTCCGCCTGCGCCGACCGAAGGGACGCGACCCGCTCCCGCCGAGCGCCGGCCTGAACCGTCGCCGCCCGTCATCGCGAAGCCCCCGATCCGCAAGCTCGCGAAGGACCTCGGCGTGGACCTCGCGCGCGTGACGCCGACCGGCCCGATCGGCGATGTCACGCGTGAGGACGTGCTCCGCGACGCGACCCAGGCGAGCGTGTTCCGCAACATCCAGACCCCCGAGGCCCCCGCCGACCGCGAGAGCCGCATCCCCGTGAAGGGAGTGCGCAAGGCGATCGCGAGTGCGATGGTGCACAGTGCGTTCTCCGCACCGCACGTCTCGGTGTTCGTCGACGTCGACGCGACGCGCACCATGGAGTATGTCAAGCGGCTGAAGTCGTCGCCCGACTACGCGGGGGTCAAGGTCTCCCCCTTGCTCATCATGGCCAAGGCGATCATCTGGGCCGTGCGCCGGAACCCCACCGCGAACGCGCAGTGGACCGATCAGGAGATCATCGTCAAGCACTTCGTCAACCTCGGCATCGCGGCGGCGACGCCGCGCGGACTCATCGTGCCGAACGTGAAGGACGCGCAGGCGATGACGATGGTCGAGCTCGCGACGGCGCTCGAGCAGCTCACGCTCACGGCGCGAGAGGGCAAGACGCAGCCCGCCGAGATGCAGGGCGGGACGATCACGATCACGAACATCGGCGTGTTCGGCATGGACACCGGCACGCCCATCCTGAACCCGGGCGAGGTCGCGATCGTCGCGCTCGGCACGATCCGCCAGAAGCCCTGGGTCGTGGACGGTGAGGTGCGGCCGCGCTTCGTCACCACGATCGGCGGCTCGTTCGATCACCGTGTCGTCGACGGCGATGTGGCCAGCCGATTCCTCGCCGATGTGGCGTCGATCATCGAAGAACCGGCGCTGCTGCTCGAGTGAGGGCGCTCCCGGCTCAGAGCCGGCGCTCGTAGACCACGGCGTCGCCGTTGCGCGCGACCTCGGTCATGCCGGCCTTCAGGAGCGCGTGGCGTGCCGGCGTGTTGGCCAGGTCGGCCTCGGCGCGGGCGAGCGTCGCGCCGGCGGCCCGGATGATGGCGAGCGCCGCGGTCACGGCGTGCACCGCGAGGCCTTGCCCGCGGACCGCGGGCACGAGTCCGAAGGCGAACTCGACCGCGCCGTCCTCGGACGGGGCGAACAGGTTGACGCCGCCGATGGCGGCGCCGTGCGCCCCACGGCGCACGAGATAGGGGCCGAACGGGGCCGGGTCTCCCCCGGCGCGGACGGCAGCGACGTACTCGTCGATGAGCTCCGGCTCATCCACGAATGAATACCCGCCCTCCCAGCCGTCGTACGGGTCCACCTCGCCGGCGAGGATGCGCTCGGCGTCGGCGAGGGTGAACGGATGCAACGTGAGAGGGGACGTCGTCGACTCCACGTGCATCACCCTCTCACCTGCCCGAGCCGGACGCCAGTCCCCGCTCCTCGATGACGTGATGCGTCGCGGATGACCGGGCGAAATCTGAGTTTGACAATCATTCTCAAATAACTATCGTAGAGCGCATGCCTGAGATCCGTCCCGCCCGCTCCCTCCTCGCGCGTGCCCTCCTCGTGGGTGGTGTCGTCACCACCGCGGCCGTCGCCCTGAGCGGATGCGCGGGCGCGAGCGCCGAGCCCGACGGGGTCACCATCGTCGCCTCGACCACCCAGGTCGGCGACTTCACGCGCGAGCTCGTGGGGGAGCAGGCCGAGGTCACGCAGCTGCTGAGCGCGGGCCAGAGCGCGCACTCGTTCGACCCGTCGGCCGCGCAGCTCGCGGCCCTCGCGAGCGCGGACGCGCTCGTCGTCAACGGCGCGGGGCTCGAGTCGTGGGTCGAGGACGCCGTGAGCGCCTCGGGCTTCGACGGGGTGCTGATCGACGCGAGCGAGGGCATCGAGACCTACGGCACGCATTCGCACGGCGACGATCACGAGCACGCCGAAGGCGAGCACGACCACGCCGCCGAACACGAGCACGCCGAAGACGAGCACGCCGAGGACGAGCACGCCGAAGACACGGCCGCCGACGACCACGCGCACGACGACCACGCGCACGACGACCACGACCACGCGCACGGCAACCCGCACATCTGGACCGACCCGGCGCTCGCCGCGACGATGGTGCACACCATCGCGCACGGTCTGGCCGAGGTCGACGGCCTGGACGCCGCCGAGATCGAGACGAACGAGGCCGCGTACGAGGCGCAGCTCGACGCGCTCGACGCGTGGATCACCGAGAACATCGAGGCGGTCCCCGCGGAGCAGCGCCTGCTCGTGACGAACCACGACGCGTTCACCTACTTCCTCGACGCGTACGGCATCACGTTCGTGGGCAGCGTGATCCCGAGCTTCGACGACAACGCCGAGCCGAGCGCGGCGGAGATCGACGAGCTCGTCGCGCGTATCGCGGAGACCGGCGTGAAGGCGGTGTTCTCGGAAGGCTCCATCTCACCGAAGGCCGCGGAGACGATCGCGCGGGAGGCCGGTGTGACGGTGTACTCGGGTGACGACGCGCTCTACGGCGACTCGCTGGGGGTCGAAGGCACCGAGGGCGACACGTACCTCGGCAGCCAGATCCACAACGTGCGGCTCATCCTCGAGTCGTGGGGCGTCGCGGCTTCCCCGCTCCCTGCAGCACTGGAAAGATAGCGGTATGACCGATTCGCCCGTGCTGCGCGTCCGTGATGCCGCGTTCACGCACCCGGGCGGTCACGGCGTCGGGCGTCTGACCTTCGACGTCGCGCCGGGGGAGGCGGTCGCGCTCATCGGCCCGAACGGCGCCGGCAAGTCCACGCTGCTGAACGGCCTGCTCGGCCTCGTGCCCCGAACCGCGGGCACGGTCGAGTACGCCGGCTCGACATATGCCGCGCCGGGCATGATCGGTCTCCTGCCGCAGAGCGCGGACCTCGATCCCGACTTCCCGATCAATCTGCGCCAGGTCGTGATGCAGGGCCGGTACCGCCGACTCGGGCTTCTGCGCTGGCCCGGTCGACGCGACCGCGACGCGGTGCGCACGGCCCTCGAGACCGTCGGTCTGGCCGACCTCGCGGCGCGCCGATTCGGCGATCTCTCGGGCGGCCAGCGGCAACGCGGGCTCCTCGCCCGCGCGCTCGCGTCCGAGCCACAGCTGCTCCTCCTCGACGAGCCGTTCAACGGCCTCGACCAGCAGAACCGTGACGCGCTCGTGGAGACGTTGCGCACGCTCAAGCGCCGCGGCGTCGCCGTCATCGTCTCGACGCACGATCTCGACCTCGCGCGGCAGGTGTGCGACTCGGTCGTGCTCGTCAACCGCGAGCAGCTCGCCCACGGTCCGGTGGCCGATGTGCTCACGCTCGGCAACCTGCAGGCGTGCTTCGAGGGCACCGAGATCGAGATCGACGAGCACACGCTCGTCGTCCCCGGCCACGAGGGCCATTGAGTCATGAGGGGCAGCGATGAGCCTCGGTGAGGCGCTCTTCGGAGCGTTCGAACTGCCGTTCATGGCGCGTGCGCTGGGCGTCATGCTGGTGCTGGCCGTGGTCGCCGGGGTCGTCGGGGTGCTCGTGAACCTCCGCGGACTCGAGTTCATCAGCGACGGGCTCACCCACGCCGTCTTCCCGGGCCTGGCCATCGGGCTCGCCGTCGCGGGCACGGCGGGGCTCGTGCCCGGTGCGGCGATCGCGGCGCTCGCCGCCGCGGTCGTGCTGACCTGGCTCGGTCGTGCGGGTGTCGCGTCGGACGCCGCGATCGCGATCGTGCTCACCGCGACGTTCAGCGTGGGCGTGATCGTCGTGTCGAAGAGCTCGGACTACGCGGGCGAGCTCGAGGCACTGCTGTTCGGGCGCGTCCTGACGATCCCGCCCGCCGAGGTCCTCCCGCTCGTCGTCGTGAGCCTCGTCGCGCTCGCCGCCGTGCTGCTCACGATGAAGCAGCAGGTGTTCCGGGCGTTCGACGCGCGGGGGAGCCGGGCGTCCGGCGACCGCGCGTTCGCGCTCGACCTCACGCTGAACGCCGCCGTCGCGCTCGTGGTCGTCGCCGCGGCGAGCACGGTGGGCACGCTGCTCGTGCTCGCGCTGCTCATCGTCCCCGGCGCGGTCGCGCGCCTCGTGACCGACCGGCTCTGGTGGCTCTTCCCCGCAGCCGGCGTGTTCGCGGCGCTCGCGGCCTGGCTCGGCCTCTCGGCCGGGTATGCCGCGTCGGTCGGCCTGGGCGTCGACCTGCCGGCCGGCGCGACCATCGTGGCGGTCTTCGTGACGGGATACGCCATCGTGCTCGCGGGCGCCTGGGCGGCCGGTCGCGCGAACGTCGCGCGCGTGGCGCCTCGCGGGCGGATGCCTCGCCGCGTCGCGGCCGGCCCGGACCTCGCGGGGGAGGACCGGCGATGAGCTACTTCGAGCGGGCCATGCTCGCCGCGATCGTGATCGGCGCGGGAGCAGGATTCGTCGGCGCGCTGGTCGTGCTCAGGCGCCGCACGTTCTTCGCACAGGCGCTCACGCACGCGACCTATCCGGGCGCGGTGGCCGCAGCCGCGCTCGGCGTGAGCGTGCCGCTGGGTGCCGCCGTGGCATCCGTCGTCATCGTCGCGATCATGGCGGGCATCGCGCGCATCCGTCGCCAGGGTGCGCAGGTCGCCGCGGGCGTCGTGCTGACCGGCGGGTTCGCGGCCGGTGCGCTGTTGCAGGCCGCGATCCCCGGCCTCCCCGTGCGGCCCGAGGCGTTCCTGGTCGGGTCCATCCTGACCGTGACGGACGCCGACATCGCGCTCGCCGCGGTCGTCGCCGTCGTCGCGGTGCTCCTGGTCGCGGCGTTCGGCACCCGCGTCGTGTTCTCCACGTTCGACCCGGCGGGGTTCCGTGCCGCGGGCTTCCGCGAGTGGCCGATCGAGCTGCTCGTGCTCGCGCTGATCGCGGCGTCGGTCGTGAGCTCGCTGCCCGCAGTCGGTGCGATCCTCGCGATCGCGCTCATCGCGGCGCCCGCGGCCGCCGCACGCCTCGTCGTCACGAGCTACCGGGGCGTGCTGCTCGCCGCACCCGTCATCGGGGCCGCGTCGGGCATCGCGGGCGTGCTCGCGTCGCGTGCGTTCGCGATCGCCGCCGGACCGTCGATCGCGCTCGCGGCGACCGCATGCTTCGTGATCGCGCTGGGGGTTTCCAGGGTTCGGCGACTACCGTGGAGAGGACGTCCGATCCCCGTCGAGACCGCGGAAGAGGCACGGATCGCATGAAACGCAACACCTGGCAGCGGGAAGCCGTCCGAGAGGCCCTCGACGGCACCGAGGGATTCATCAGCGCGCAGGCGCTGCACTCGTCCCTGCACGCCAGCGGGTCGCCGATCGGCCTTGCGACCGTGTATCGCGCGCTCGGCGACCTCGCCTCGAGCGGCGACGCCGATTCGCTGCAGTCGCCCGACGGCGAGGCGCTCTACCGCGCGTGCAGCACGGGCCACCATCACCACCTGATCTGCCGCAACTGCGGGCTCACGGTCGAGATCAAGGCCGACGAGGTCGAGGACTGGGCCAAGCGCGTCGCGGGCGAGCACGGGTTCACGGGTGCCGCGCACGTCGTCGACGTCTTCGGACTCTGCGCGACCTGCACACAGGCCGCATAGCCTTCCGCCTCGCTACGTCGTATAGTGATATACGACGTGCGCCGCCTCGCTCGCTGCGCCCATTCCAGCCGGCAGGAGGCCGCCATGACCGTCATCACGCTCGAACAGACCAAGCGCCGCCGCACGCCAGGCCGTTCTCGCCGCGCGGCATTCGCCGCGCTCGCGATCGGGGCGACCGTGCTCGGTGCGCTCGCGTTTCCCGGTGCCGCGAACGCGGCACCGAACGACGCGACGATCTCATTCGGCGACGGCACGATCGTGGGCGGCGGCGTCGCCGCCGAGGTCCCCGTCACCGTCACGTGCGACCCGGCGGTGGCGCTGCAGCGCGCGGTGGGTCTCGAGATCCGTCAGGCGACGCCGGTCATCGTCACCGGCGAGCTCATCGGGCTGGTGTCGTGCACGGGCCGGCCCGTGACGGTGACGTTCCGGGTCTTCGCGACGCCCGCGGGGTTCCAGCCGGGCGTGGCGTGGGGTGCCGTCTTCACGCTGACGGACGACGAGACGGATGTGGTCGTCGTGGAGCACGAGCTGCAGCTCAACTGACGACGTCGAGCCGGCGCAAACGACGCTGCGCGCCCCGCTCACCCGCCCGCTCACCCGCCCGCTCACCCGCCCGTGCACTCGACCGCCGCCCCTTCCCGGGCGTATCGTCTGCCCTGATACCCGACCGGGGGAGGGGCCATGCTCAAAGACGACGAGCTCATTCCGACGTTCAGCCGAGCCGGCGAGGCGACGACGGCGCGCTACACCAAGATCCCAGAGGGCTCGATGCTGCCGGCTACCGCCTATCGCATCGTCCGCGACGAGACCATGCTCGACGGCAACGCGCGGTTGAACCTCGCGACGTTCGTCGGCACATGGATGGACGAGCACGCCGATCGGCTCTACCACGACTCGTTCGACAAGAACATGATCGACAAGGACGAGTACCCGGCGACCGCCTCGATCGAGGAGTACTGCTGGCGCATCCTCGCCGACCTGTGGAACGCCCCGAACCGCAACGATGTGATCGGCACGTCGACGATCGGCTCGTCCGAGGCGTGCATGCTCGGCGGGCTCGCGCTGAAGCGGCGCTGGCAGCACGCGCGCCGGGCGGCAGGCAAGTCGACCGAGAAGCCGAACCTCATCATGAGCTCGGCGGTCCAGGTCTGCTGGGAGAAGTTCTGCAACTACTTCGACGTGGAGATGCGGTTCATCCCGACGACCGAGGAGCATCCGCTGATGGACGGAACCGGGCTCGAGGACGTCGTCGACGAGCACACCATCGGCGTGGTCGCGCTCATGGGCGTGACGTACACGGGTGCGTACGAGCCGGTGGCCCAGATCGCCGCGAAGCTCGACGAGATCCAGGAGAAGACGGGCCTCGACATCCCGATGCACGTCGACGGTGCGTCGGGCGCGATGATCGCGCCATTCCTGCAGCCCGAGGTGCAGTGGGACTTCCGGGTGGAGCGGGTGCAGTCCATCAACACCTCTGGGCACAAGTTCGGGCTGGTGTATCCGGGCGTCGGCTGGGTCGTGTGGCGGTCGGCGTCCGCGCTGCCCGAGGATCTGGTGTTCAAGGTCAGCTATCTCGGCGGTGAGATGCCGACGTTCGCGCTGAACTTCTCGCGGCCGGGTGCTCAGGTGCTGCTGCAGTACTACCGGTTCCTGCGGCTCGGGCGTACGGGGTTCACCGAGATCCAGCAGGGCTGTCAGGACGTGGCGCGCTACCTGTCGCACGCGGTCGGCGAGCTCGACGCGTTCGAGCTGCTCACGGACGGCAGCGACATCCCCGTGTTCGCCTGGCGCCTGACGCCGGGCCATACCGACAACTGGACCCTGTATCACCTGTCGGAACGGCTGAGGATCCGCGGCTGGCTCGTCCCCGCGTACCCGCTCTCGGGCGACCTCTCGGATCAGACCGTCATGCGCATCGTGTGCCGCAACGGCCTCAGCCGCGACCTCGCCGAGGATCTGCTGCGCGACATCCGCACCGAGACGGCGTACCTCGACGAGCTCGACGCACCCATGCCGCATCCCGGCATCGGCCCGACGTTCCACCACTGAGTGCGGCGCGAACCAGCGATGACGCGCCCCGCCGTGTCGACGACGCGTCGGCTGCGCCGCGAGGCGTGGGGCTTCGCCGTCGGCTCGCTCTGCTTCTTCGTGGGCGCGCTGCCGCCGTATGCGGCGTGGCTCGGCGACGTGGGCGCGAATCTCACGTTCGTCATCGGGTCGGTCTTCTTCACGCTGGCCGCGTTCATCCAGCTCAGCCTGAGCGGGCGACGGATGCCTCGGCGGCAGATGAATCGCGCGGATCGAGCCGACTGGTGGGCCGCGGCGATCCAGTTCGCCGGGACGCTGCTGTTCAACCTGTCGACGGCCGTTGCGCTCGCCGCGGCGGTCGCCCGGCCGGAGGCGGTCGGGGCGGGATGGCGCCCCGATGCGTGGGGTTCGGTCGCCTTCCTCGTGTCGAGCACGCTCGCGGTGCTCGCGACGAAGGACCGGGGCCGGCTCTGGGATCCCGACGCGCGGACGTGGCACGGCACCTGGCTGAACCTCGCCGGCTCCGTCGCGTTCGGAGCGTCGGCGATCGGTGCCTACGTCATACCCGAGACCGGGGATCTCCTCAGCGAGTACTGGGCGAACCTCGGCACCCTGCTCGGCGCGGTCTGCTTCTTCACCGCGGCGGCGCTGTCGCGCAGGAACGTCGTCGAAGCGCGCCCGGACGATTCACTCCGGTGAATCGAAACCCCCGGTCAGCACCGCGGTATTCCGGTTCGGCTTGAGGCACCGTCAGGATTGTGGCTAGCGTTGACGACGGCCCTCACGGGCCACTGCCCTGTCCGCGGTCCCTGCAGAGACGGTCCCTACCGGCCTCGCGGGAGCGTATGGTTCCGCGCGTGGTACGCCGCCCCGATGGTGGCGTGCGCTGGACTCGGAGTTCGCCTGGTACGCATGATTCGCCGGCTTGAGCTTCGTGTCCCGGATCGCCTGAACCCGGCCTGAAACCAGGAGTGTCCGCGCGCCGCCCGCACCGCGTCGTGTCCGGATCCGCACTCCGTGGAGACGCCTGCCCGCATGCCCCGATCCACACCCGCACAGTCCACGTCCGCACCGTCCGCACCCGAAGAGCTCGACCACACCCCAGCCGACGCACCCCTTCAGCGTCCGCCGATTCCCGACGCCGACGGAGCCCCGACCGGATCGTCGGCCGCCGCACCCGCCATCGAGGTACGCGGCCTGACCAAGTTCTTCGGCCGCCGCCCCGCCGAGGCCCTCGCGCGGCTCCGCCGCGGAGCCACCCGCGACGAGATCGCGTCGCTCGGCACCGCGGCGGTCATCGACGCCGACTTCACGGTCGCCCAGGGCGAGATCTTCGTCGTCATGGGCCTGTCGGGCTCCGGCAAGTCGACGCTGATCCGCACCCTGAACGGCCTGCTCGAGCCGACCGCGGGGACCGTGTCGGTCATGGGCAAGACCATCACCGACATCCCGGCCAAGCAGCTGCGCACCGTGCGCCGCGACCACGTCTCCATGGTCTTCCAGCACTTCGCACTGCTGCCGCACCGCACGGTGCTCGACAACGCGGCGTACGGCCTCGAGATCCAGGGTGTGCCGCCCGCCGAGCGCCGGGAGCGCGCGATGCGCGTCATCGCCCGCGTCGGCCTCGCGGGTTGGGAGGACAAGCTCCCGTCCGAGCTGTCGGGCGGCATGCAGCAGCGCGTCGGCCTCGCCCGCGCGCTCGCCGCCGACACCGACGTCCTGCTCATGGACGAGGCCTTCTCGGCGCTCGACCCGCTCATCCGCCGCGAGATGCAGGAGCAGCTCGTCGAGCTGCAGCAGGAGCTCGGCAAGACGATCGTGTTCATCACGCACGACCTCAACGAGGCCATGTTCCTCGGCGACCGCATCGCGGTCATGCGCGACGGGCGCATCGTGCAGGTCGGCACCGCCGAGGAGATCCTGACGGATCCCGCGGACGACTACGTGGCGTCGTTCGTCGCGGACGTCGACCGCGCGCGTGTGCTCACCGCGGCGAACGTCATGGAGCCGCCGCGTGCGGTCATCGCCGCGTCGGCCGGGCCGCGTGCGGCCCTGCGGACGATGCGCGACCTGCAGACCTCGACGGTGTTCGTGGTGCGTTCGGGGCGCAAGCTCCTGGGCGTGGTGCACGACCGCGACGTGCTGAGGCTCGTGAAGCGGGGTGAGCGCTCGCTCGAGTCCGTCATCCGCACCGACCACGCGACCGTCGCGCCCGACCAGTACCTCTCGGACCTGCTCGAGAGCGCCGCGCTCAGCCCGATGTCGCTCGCCGTCGTCGACGAGCAGGGCCGCCTGCTCGGTGCGGTGCCGCGGGTCACGCTCCTCGCGGCGCTCGGCAACCTGTCGACCGACACGGCCGAGATCCAGGTCATCGAGCCGCCGGCGACGGTGCCCGTCGATGTGATCACCGAGACGCTCCGCGCGACGTCCGACCCCGAGGAGCCGGCCGCGGCCGTGCCCGGCTCGGCCGCGAACGAGGGAGGTGCCCGATGAACGGCTTCCGCCTTCCGCTCGGCGCATGGGCCGACGCATTCATCGACGTCCTGACCGACGCGCTCGCCGGCCTGTTCGCCGTGCTGCGCACGATCTTCCTCGGCTTCTACGACGCGGTCGACTGGGTGCTCTCGACGCCGCCGTTCTGGGCGGTCATCATCGTGATCGCCGCGATCGCCTGGTGGGCGAAGGGCTGGAAGCTCGCGCTCGGGTCGGTCATCGGCCTGACCGTCGTGCTCGGCGTGAACCAGTGGGACAACGCGATGGACACGCTCGCGCTGGTCCTCGTCGCGAGCACGATCGCGGTGATCATCGCGATCCCGGTCGGCATCCTGGCCGCGCGCAACACGCTCGCGTCGAACATCATCCGCCCGATCCTCGACTTCATGCAGACGATGCCGGCGTTCGTGTACCTGATCCCGGCGCTGATCCTGTTCCGTGTGGGCGTGGTGCCCGGCATCGTGGCGACGATCGTGTTCGCGATGGCGCCGGGCGTCCGGCTCACCGAGCTCGGCATCCGCGGCGTCGACAAGGAGGTGGTCGAGGCCGGTCAGGCGTTCGGCTCCTCGCCCGGACGCATCCTGCGCCAGATCCAGCTTCCGCTCGCGATGCCGTCGATCATGGCCGGCATCAACCAGGTCATCATGCTGTCGCTCTCGATGGTCGTCATCGCCGGCATGGTCGGAGCCGGCGGCCTGGGCGGCCAGGTGGTGCAGAGCCTCACGCGCATCGACGTCGCGCTGGGCTTCGAGGCGGGCCTGTCGGTCGTGATCCTCGCGGTCATCCTCGACCGGGTCACCGGCGCGTTCGGCGGCGGGTTGCGGCGCAAGCCCCGCACGTCGGCCAAGCCGAAGAGCACGGATGCCTCGAAGGCGACCGATCTCGCGGTCACCGACGACTCGGGGCTCGCGGTCAAGCACTCGGCCGTGAAGCACCCCACGAGCGTCTGACCCCACACGTGGGCGCCGGAGCATCCGTCGCCCGTTCGTCCGCGCCTCGCGCGCGGAACCATCCCCAACGCCCGTGCCCACAGCACACGGGAGGAAAGGAAACACCCATGAAGAAGAGACACCTCACCGGAGCGCTCGCGATGGGCGCCGCCGCGGCGCTCGCACTCGCCGGCTGCGCCGGCGCGGAGGCCGAGACCCTCGAGAACGGGGATCAGCAGGACCTCACCATCGCCGTGTTCAACGGCTGGGACGAAGGGATCGCCGCGAGCGAGCTCTGGAAGGCCATCCTCGAGGAGGAGGGCTACAACGTCGAGCTCGAGTACGCCGACGTGGCGCCCGTCTACCAGGGCCTCACCGACGACGACTACGACGTGGTGCTGGACACCTGGCTGCCGATCACGCACGCCGACTACATCGAGCAGTACGGCGACGACATGGTCGACCTCGGCGCCTGGAACGAGGACGCCGTGCTCACCATCGCGGTGAACGAGGACGCCCCGATCGACTCGCTCGAGGAGCTCGCGGCGAACGCGGACTACTTCGGCAACCGCCTCGTCGGCATCGAGCCGGGCTCGGGCCTGAACCGGGTCACGAGCGAGGAGGCCATCCCCGCCTATGGCCTCGAGGGCATGGAGTACCTGACCTCGTCGACGCCGGCCATGCTCTCCGAGCTCAAGGCCGCGACCGACGCGGGCGAGCCGATCGCCGTGACGCTCTGGCGTCCGCACTGGGCCTACGACGCGTTCCCGATCAAGGACCTCGAAGACCCCGAGGGCGTGATGGGCGACTCCGAGGGCATCCACTCGTTCGGCAGCAAGAGCTTCGAGGAGAACTTCCCGACGCTCGCCGGCTGGCTGAAGAACTTCACGATGGACTCGGAGACGCTGTACTCGCTCGAGAACGCGATGTTCAACGAGAACGACTCCGACGACTACGGCCCCATCGTGGAGCAGTGGATCTCGGAGAACCAGGAGTGGGTGGACTCGCTCACCAGCTGAGTCGGTCTGCAGTGAGAAGGGCGGATGCTCCCACGCGGGGCATCCGCCCTTCGCGTCTGACTAGCGTGTAGTAGAATACTGGCATGATGACGAAGAAGAACTCGTACGTTGCAGCCGCCCTGCTCGCGGTGGGGGTGTCCGTGCTGGGTGCCGGAGGTGTCGCGAACGCGCAGGACGCCGAGCCGTCGGCGACTCGAGTCGGCAACGACTGCTCCTGGACCCAGGTGATCATCGATCCCCTCAGGGACAAGCTGGGCCTGATCTGCCGGAGTCTCGAGCCGGGGTACGAGGCGCGAGCGATTGCTCGGCCCGCGCCGGGCGGCCCGATCATCAACGAGACGCCGTGGCTGCAGGTCGCGCCCGGGACGACCGAGAGCTGGGGCTACGGCACGGTCAAGGGGTACTGGCTCGAGGTCGAGTACCGGAAGATCGGCGGCTGACCGGCATCTGATAGACTCGACGTTTGGCTGGGCACTTCCACTGTCCAGACCGTGGACGACCTCCCCAGTATCTAGCCGGGCGACCGGTGGGGAACGTCTGCAGACAAGAGACCTTGGGAGGGGCATCCGCCCCTCGGTATTGGAGGAAACCAATGGCAGCAGTGTGCCAGGTGACCGGCGCCGTTCCCGGCTTCGGTCACAACATCTCGCACTCGCACCGTCGGACGAAGCGCCGCTTCGACCCGAACGTGCAGCGGAAGACGTACTTCGTTCCGTCGCTCCGCCGGAACATCACGATCAACGTGTCCGCCAAGGGCATCAAGGTCATCGACGCTCGTGGCATCGAGGCCGTCGTTCGTGACATGCAGGCTCGTGGGGTGAAGCTCTAATGGCGAAGCAGCAGGACATCCGTCCGATCATCAAGCTCCGGTCGACGGCCGGCACCGGGTTCACGTACGTGACCCGCAAGAACCGTCGCAACAACCCCGACCGTCTCGTGCTCAAGAAGTACGACCCGGTGATCCGCAAGCACGTCGACTTCCGAGAGGAGCGTTAGTCCATGGCCAAGAAGAGCAAGATCGCGCGCAACAACCAGCGCCAGGAGATCGTGGACCGCTACGCCGCGAAGCGACTCGAGCTGAAGAAGGCGCTCGTCGACCCGAACGGCACCGACGAGACCCGTGAGGCCGCCCGCGTCGGCCTGCAGAAGCTGCCCCGCGACGCGTCGCCGGTGCGTCTCCGCAACCGCGACGCCATCGACGGTCGCCCTCGCGGCAACCTCAGCAAGTTCGGCATCTCGCGTGTGCGATTCCGCGACATGGCGCACCGTGGCGAGCTGCCCGGCATCACCAAGTCGAGCTGGTAAGCACCGCGTTTCGAAAGGGCGTCCCTCCGGGGGCGCCCTTTCTGCGTTCCCGTCCTGCTTCCCGCGGCCGGTCGCACGGCGGCGAGTGTGGGCTGGGCAGTGTGATGGAGTGCCGAAAGTGGGTTGACGGCGTGCAGGACGGCCTTCCAGCCCACTTTTGGGACTCCATCACACTTCGCGCGGCCGACACGCCGGGTCGCGATCGGGCGAACGGCCCGGAAATCCGCGGAATTCCGCGGAACTCTGTTACATTCGAGGCGGCCTGATCGGCCCCGAGGCGGTGCAAGCCGTCTGTGGAACCACCAGAACAGCTGCCGACCGGCAGTAGACGTCCGAGGAGGACACTCAATGGCTGACAAGTCGCTGAACAAGACCGAGCTCGTCGCGAAGATCGCCGCGTCGACCGGGCAGAGCCAGGCCGCCGTCGACGCCGTGCTCGGCGGTCTCTTCGAGGCGCTGTCCGAGGCCGTGAGCTCGGGCACCAAGGTCTCGATCCCGGGCTGGCTCGCCGTCGAGCGCACCTCGCGCGCCGCCCGCACGGGCCGCAACCCGCAGACCGGTGCCACCATCGAGATCCCGGCCGGCTTCTCGGTCAAGGTCTCGGCGGGCTCGAAGCTCAAGGCTGCCGCCAAGTAAGTCTTGCGACTCGAGAAGGGCGGGCGGCGGAAGCCGCCCGCCCTTCGTCATGCCCGCCGCGCTCGCTGGTCGAGTAGCGAGCGAGGGACGAGCACGCGTATCGAGACCCGGTGGCCCGGTCTCGAGAGCGTGTCGCGTGGATCTCGATACGCGTCGCCACTTCGTGTCGGCGCTACTCGACCAGCGGGGGCGGGGGCGGTGCTCGACCGTCGGGGACTCACAGCCCGCTCGCCTAGGCTGGTTCGGTGCGTTCCGTCCGTGTGCTCGGCCCTGCCGTGCTGCTCGCCGTCGCCGTCATCGCGACGGTGATCGGTCTCGCCGTCGGCGGGGGAGCGGCGCCGTTCCAGCTCCAGGACCCGGGGCCGGTCGCTCGGTACGGGCTGCCCGTCGCGAAGCTCCTCGTGAACCTCGGGGCGGCCGGAATGATCGGCTCGCTGGTGCTCGCCGTCTGGGCGCTCAGCCCGAAGAAGCCCGAGTTCGACGCCGCGCTCGACGTTGCCGCGGCGTCGGCCGCGGTGATGACGGTCGCGAGCGCGGCGACCGGGCTGTTCACGTTCCTCGTCGTCACGGGCGAGCAGGTCGACCTGAGCGATGCGTTCGGGCAGAAGCTCGGCCAGTTCCTCACCACGATCGAGCTGGGGCAGGCGTGGCTCACGACCACGCTCGTCGCGGCCGCCGTCACCGTGCTGTGCTTCGCGGTGCGCAATCAGACCGCGCTCGTGTTCGTCGCCGTGCTCTCGGTCGTGAGCCTCGTGCCGATGGCTCAGCAGGGGCACGCCGCCGGCGCGGCAGGGCATGGCGCGGCGGTCACCGCGCTCGGCCTGCACCTCGTGTTCGCGGCCGCCTGGCTCGGCGGGCTGCTCACCCTCGTGCTGCTGAAGCCGCGGCTCGGCGCCGACCGCCTGCCGGTCGTGCTCGCCCGTTACTCGAGCGTCGCCCTCGTCTCCTTCATCGTGGTCGCGGTCTCGGGCTACGCGAGCGCCGCGCTGCGCCTCGGCGACTGGCCCGCGCTCACCACGCCGTATGGCGTGCTCGTCATCGCGAAGGTCGGCGCGCTGGTCGCGCTCGGCGTGTTCGGGGCGCTTCAGCGCCGGTTCCTGATCGGGCGGATGACCCGGGCCGCGGCCTCGGCCGAGGCATCCGCTGCCCGTGGTGACCGCGCGACCGGCGGGCGCGGGACCTTCTGGCTGCTCGTCGTGATCGAGCTCGCGTTCATGGGCCTCGCGTCCGGCGTGGCGGCGGCGCTGGCGCGCACCGCGACGCCCGTCTCCGAGGAGGTGCCGGGCGCGCTCGCGCGCACCCCGGCCGAGATCCTCACGGGCGAGCCGCTGCCGCTGGCACCCGAGTGGTGGCGGTACTTCACCGAGTGGAACCCGGACCTCATCTGGCTGTTCTTCGCCGGGTTCGGCATCTTCTTCTATCTGGCCGGGGTCTGGCGGCTCCGCCGCCGCGGCGACCGCTGGCCGGTCTACCGCACCGTGCTCTGGATCGCCGGCATGCTCGTGCTCGCGTACGTGACCAGCGGCGGCGTCAACGTCTACGAGCAGTACCTGTTCTCGGCGCACATGCTCGCGCACATGGTGCTCACGATGGGCATCCCGGTCCTGCTCGTCCCGGGTGCGCCCGTGACGCTCGCGGCGCGCGCGATCGCCGCACGCAAGGACGGCAGCCGGGGAGGTCGCGAGTGGATCCTGCTCGCGGTGCACTCGAGGTTCGCGCGGGTCATCGCGAACCCGATCGTCGCGGCCGTGCTCTTCGCCGGTTCGCTGTGGGTCTTCTACTACTCGCCGCTGTTCCGCTGGACGATGCTCGACCACATCGGTCACGAGTGGATGATCGCGCACTTCCTGATCACCGGGTACCTGTTCGTGCAGTCGCTGATCGGCATCGACCCCGTGCCGTACCGACTGCCGTACCCCTTCCGGCTGGTGCTGCTGCTCGGCACCATGGCGTTCCACGCGTTCTTCGGGCTCTCGATCATGATGAGCAGCGGGCTGCTGCTCGCCGACTGGTACGGGGCGATGGGCTGGGGCACCGATGCGCTCGCCGACCAGCAGGTCGGCGGCGGCATCGCGTGGTCGATCGGCGAGATCCCGACCGTCGCGCTCGCGATCACGGTCGCGATCCAGTGGTCGCGGAGCGACGAGAAGGAGACGAGACGACTCGACCGGCACGCGGACCGCACGGGCGACGCCGAGCTCGAGGAGTACAACGCGCGGCTGCAGGCGATTGCGCAGCACGATCGCGAGCGCGGCTGACCCGCCGCGCTCGGCCGGTCACTTCAGCTGCACCGAGATCGACCCGTCGGTCCTGATGCGTGCGTCGAGGGCGAGCGTGAACGTCTCGTCCTCCTCGAGCGTGTAGTAGTCGCCGTCGAACAGCGACTGCAGGTCGACCGAGAGGTGCGCGACGCCCGCGGTCGGCGGCATCTCGAACGCATCGTCGCCGGGCGTGAGCGACACGATCGGCGACGCCGAGATGCTCCAGGCCGGGTCGCCGACGACGCGGTCGTCGATGACCATGCCGAACGGGCAGTCCGTCGGCTGCAGCACGGGCTGGGTCGCGCAGGCCTCGAGGAACTGGTCGACCTGCGCCTGCACGCGCTCGGTGAACGCGGGCGTCGCCTGGGACGACACCGTGACGGACGTGCGTTCCGACGGCTCGACCGTGACCTCTTCGGGCTGCGCGGTGAGCAGCGTCGAGTCGTAGTCGAACTCGTACACGGCCGGCGCGATCGCGAGGTACGGCGCCGTCTGCGTGAAGGCCGCGAGCTCGTCGCCGCTCTTCCTGGCCCGGGTGTCGAGGGTCAGCGAGCCGACCATGAAGAACGGGTTGTGCGCCGCGGTGACGTCGATGACGGCCAGCGGGCTCCTGGCGAACTCCCACCGGTTGAGCACGCCGTAGAGCGGTGCGATGGGCTGCACCTCGAAGGTCGTCTCCACGATCCGGGACTCGAGCCGGTAGCTCGCCGTCACGACGTGCGTGCCGTCGTCGCGCGCCTCGTCGTCGATGATCGTGATGTCCTGCGGGCCCGAGCCGACGACGTTCGAGCGCAGCATCGCCGTCGAGACATCCGCCGGCAACCCCATCGCGTCCAGCTCCGCCTCGGAGAGCGCGACCCCGGGCGTCGTCGCGGCCGTCGTGATCTCGTCGTCGGCGATCGCCTCGAGGTAGCGCTCGACGAAGCTCGACGCGCCGTACAGGTTCTGATTGAGCGCGCCGAGCGCGGCGAAGAAGGCACCGGCGAGCAGCATGCCGATGCCGCTCCAGCCGAGCACGGCGAGCCACGACACCCGCCGTCCGCGCGCCCTGCGTCTCCCCATTCGGCCAGTCTATGTCGGGCGTGTGGACGACCCAGGTGGCCCCCGGGCGCGCAGCGTTACAGTGGATCGTGCCCGATGTGACCCTCACCCCCGAGCAGGCGGCGGTGTTCCACGCGATCGAGCACACGCGCGATCACGTCTTCGTCACGGGCCGCGCGGGCACGGGCAAGTCAACGCTCCTCACCCACCTGAACTGGAACACGCAGAAGCAGATCGTGATCTGCGCGCCCACGGGCGTCGCGGCCCTGAACGTCGGCGGCCAGACGATCCATTCGCTGTTCCGGCTGCCCATCGGGCTGATCGCCGACCATCGCATCGAGCAGAACGACGCCGTGCGCAAGATCCTGAACGCCATGGACACGCTCGTGATCGACGAGGTCTCCATGGTGAACGCCGACCTCATGGACGCCATGGACCGGTCGCTCCGGCAGGCGCGGCAGCGCGCGGCCGAGCCGTTCGGCGGCGTCCAGGTCGTGCTCTTCGGCGACCCGTACCAGCTCGCCCCCGTGCCGGGCGACGGTGAGGAGCGCCGCTACTTCGCCGACACCTACCCGTCGATGTGGTTCTTCGACGCGAACGTGTGGCGCGAGGCATCCTTACGCATCTTCGAGCTGGGCGAGGTGCACCGGCAGCACGACGACGCGTTCAAGCACATGCTGAACGCGGTGCGACATGGCATGGTGACCGCCGAGATCGCCGGCGTGCTGAACTCGACCGGCGCACGCCGGCCGCTTCCCGAGCAGGGCGCGATCACGCTCGCGACCCGGAACGACGCGGTGAACCGCATCAACCGCGCGCAGCTGCAGCGCCTGCCGGGCCGGTCGCTCACGAACGCCGCGGACGTCGCGGGCGACTTCGGCGGGCGCGCCTACCCGGCCGACGAACGGCTCGAGCTGAAGGTCGGCGCGCAGGTCATGTTCCTCCGGAACGACACCATGGTGCGTGGCGAAGGGCCCAGGTGGGTGAACGGGACCATCGGCACCGTGACCTCGCTCGACAAGGTCGTGCGCGTCGAGGTCGACGGGGTCCAGCACGAGGTCGAACCCGCGACGTGGGAGAAGTACAAGTACTCGTGGGATGCCGCGTCGAAGAAGCTCGAGCGCGAGGTCGTGGCCGAGTTCTCGCAGTTCCCGCTGCGTCTCGCGTGGGCGGTCACGATCCACAAGTCGCAGGGTGCGAGCTACGACACCGCGATCGTCGACCTCGGCTCGCGCGTGTTCAGCCCCGGGCAGACGTATGTCGCGCTCAGCCGCCTCACGAGCCTCGACGGGTTGTACCTCGCGCGGCCGCTCAGACCGAACGACATCATCGTCGACCCGAACGTCGAGCGATTCATGGCGGGCGCGGTGCGCGAGCTGGGCGCGCCGGCGGGTCAGCAGGCGTGAGGCGCCGGTCGGCGGATGTGGGGCACCGGTAGGCCGGTGTGGCTGCACCGAGGTCGCGGTGATCCGCACCGGGATCGCGCCGGTCCGGCGCGTTACAATCGCTACAGTGCACGGCTAGGGGGCTGAGTGGGCCGATCATCGGGTCGCCGCAAGGGGCGCGTCGCGGGAGCCGCAGGCGCTTTGGTCGTCGCGTTCGCGTTAGGCGGATGCACCGGCGGCACGATCGACCCGGGCGAGCACTTCGGCGCGGTCGACGAGACGATCGCCGGCGACACCGCGACCGCGCTGCAGCAGGTGCTCGACGACGCGGTCATCCTCAGCGGCTCGAGCGGCGGCCTCGCCGCGGTCGCGGCTCCGTGGGCGGGCGAGTGGCGCGGAGTGACGGGCTCGGTCGGATTCGACGAGGGTTCGCCCGCGGTCGAGCCCGAGCAGACATTCCACCTCGCGGGGGTGACCTCCGAGATCACGTGCCTGCTGCTGCTGAAGCTCGTCGACACCGGGGCCGTCGCGCTCGACGACCCGGTCGACGACTATGTGACCGACATCCCGGGGCTCGACGGCATCACGCTCGAGCACCTCTGCCGGCACACCTCGGGCCTCGCCGACTACTACCCCCAGCTTCGCGTGCACTTCATGCAGAACCCAGGACGCGTGTGGTCGCCGATCGAGCTCATCTCGAGCGCGCTCGCGGCGCCACGCACGGGCGCGCCCGGTCAGACGTACGCGTATTCGCGCACGAACCTGCTGCTGCTCGGGGTCGCGCTCGAGCGCACCACCGACCGCACGTGGTCCGATCTCGTGCGCGAGTACGTCGCCGGCCCCCTCGGGCTCACCGGCACGACGCTGCCCGCTCCATCGGTGCTCGAGCAGCCCGGCCTGATCGGTGCGTACGCGGCCCGGCCGGGGCCCGACGGCGCACCCGACTGCGCGGCGCGCCTCGACAGCTCGTTGCAGTCGAGCTCGATGGGCGGAGCGGCCGGCGGCGCCCGGTCGCAGCTCGATGACACCGTGCGCCTCAGTCAGGCGCTCGCCTCGGGCGTGCTGCTCACCGAGCACACCGCGCGCGAGCAGTGGACGACTGCGGCGGTGCCGGGCGCCGACCCGTGGGTCTCGCAGGGCATCGGGGGCATGGCGTACGGGCCGCTGCGCGGGTTGGCGTCCGAGGCGACGGGCGCATTGACCGCAGCGTTCACCGACCCGGGCACGGGGCTGACCGTGGTCGTCGCGCTCAACAACTCGAGCTCGGGCCAGGACTTCGTGCGAGAGACGGCGTTCGCGCTCGCGTCGATCGCCTCGAAGACCGCGGCGGTGTCCGGCGAGACGCAGCCCCTGGTCGAACTTCCCTGGTCGGTCGACCAGGCGAAGCAGCGCATGCAGGAGCTCTCGCGCTGCGCACTCCCACCCGCGGAAGGCTGACGGAAGGCGATGACATGTGCCGGTGGCTTGCATATTGGGGAGAGCCGATCCGGCCCGCCCTCCTGATCCTCGAGCCGCGGCACTCGCTCGTGGCGCAGTCCCTGAACTCCCCCCTCGGCGCCGAGACCGTGAACGGCGACGGCTTCGGTGTGGGCTGGTACCCCGACGAGACCGCCGCGGGCGTCATGCCCGCGCTGTTCCACAGCATCGAGCCCGCGTGGCACGACGAGAACCTGCGCGAGCTCACGTGGGCGATCGAGTCGCCGCTGTTCTTCGCGCACGTGCGCGCGGCGGCGGGGCCGCCGATCCAGCAGACCAACTGCCATCCGTTCCGGTACGGAAACTGGCTGTTCATGCACAACGGCGCCATCGCCGGGTTCTCGCAGATGCGCCGGGACCTCATGATCCAGCTCGAGCCGAAGCTGTTCCCGCACGTGAAGGGCACGACCGACTCGGAGGTGGTCTTCCACCTGGCCATCACGTTCGGACTCGAGCAGGATCCGATCGGCGCGATGGGGCGCGCGCTGCGCGAGATCGAACGGGTCGCCGGGACCTACGGCATCGAGAACCCCGTGCAGGGGTCGTTCGCGGTCTCGGACGGTGAGACGATCTGGGCGTTCCGCTACTCGACGGCGCACCGGTCGCGCACGCTGTTCCACTCGGCCGACATGCGCGCACTGCAGGAGATGTACCCCGAGGTGCCGCAGCTGCGCGCCTTCGACGTGACCGCCCGGGTGATCGTCTCCGAGCCGTTGACCGATCTTCCCGGGGCGTTCATCGAGGTGCCCGAGTCGACGGTGCTCGTGCTCGACCGCGAGGGCTCGCACCACGAGGACTTCCTGGCCGCGGTGGTGTGACGGCACGGGCCGCCGGCGTGAGCGGCGGGTGCGGGACGCGTGTGGCCGCAAGTGTGAGGTATCCTAGGATATTACGTGCCTGAAAGGATTCCTCACATGAAGCTCACCCCGCTGCGCGCCGGCCTCGTCGGCGCCGCACTCGTGGCCTGCGGGCTGCTCGTCACGCCGGTCGCGGCCGGTGCCGCCCCGGCGGCGGATCCGGGGGTCGACACGGTCGACGTGTCGGCGACCGAGGCTGCCGAGGCGACCGACTACTGGACGCCCGAGCGCATGCGGACCGCGATCCCGGCCGACTCGCTGGTGGTCGACGCCGGCGTGGCGATGCTCTCGACCGAGGTCGAGACGGGTGCCCCGGTGACCTATGCAGGTGTCGACGCGGGTGTCGACGCAGGCGCCTCGTCCGAGCGCCCGACGGCCGCCCCGGGCGTGGGCAAGGTGTTCTTCGTGAAGGGCGACCGGCGGTATGTCTGCTCGGGCAACTCGGTCGGCTCGGGCAACGGCAGCGTGGTCGCGACCGCCGGGCACTGCGTGCACGGCGGGGGCTACGGCGAGTCGTTCGTGAGCCAGTGGGTCTTCGTCCCGGCGTACCACGAGGGCGCGGCGCCCTACGGCATCTGGTCGGCGACCGGGTTCTCGGTGTCCGAGCAGTGGTCGGTGAACAAGGACTATTCGTACGACACCGGCTTCGTACGGGTCGGCAAGGTCGACGACCGCACCCTCGCGCAGGCCGCGGGTGCCTCGCCGATCGCCTTCAACCAGGCGCGCGGCCTGGACTACACGGCGTTCGGCTACCCCGCCGCGCCGCCGTTCGACGGGCAGACGGTGAAGTCGTGCACCGGCACCGCAACGCCCGACCCGTATTACGAGACCCAGTCGCAGGGCATCCCGTGCGACATGACGCCCGGCTCCTCGGGCGGCCCGTGGTTCCTCGCCTCCGGCGCGCAGAACTCGGTGAACAGCTACGGCTACAGCACGGTCGCCGACCGGATGTTCGGCCCGTACTTCGGCTCGGTGGCCCAGAGCGCCTACGTCACCGCCGCGTCCTGACCGATCGCCTGACGGTGCGGCACGGTTGCCGCGCCGTCAGGCGTCGCCGTGCATCCAGGGGGTGTAGCTGATGCCGACCAGTGTGCCTTCGGGGCTCATGAGACGTGAGGTGGTCTGACCCCAGGGTTCGTCGTGCGCCTCGGTGAGGATCTCGTGGCCTGCGGCGCGCAGCTCGTCGACGGCGTCGGCTACCGCGGCGGGGGAGCCGACGTCGAACTCGACCCAGTTCTGCGGCACCGGTCGGCCGGCGGGCCACTCCGGCGTGCCGAACGTCGCCTCGGCGGCCTGCGCCAGCGGCCAGATCGCGAACGCCTTGACCCCCGGCAACCGCTCGGTGTGGAAGTACCCGGGCGCAGCCTCTGCGAACTCGATGCCGAGCGCCCCCTGCCAGAAGTCGAGCGAGGTCGAGTCCGCACTGCCGATCGGGCCGAAGCCCGCAACGAAGGAGATGTCCATGCGGGCAGTCTCGCGCGAAGCGCCGACATCGGCCAGTGAGCGGCCCTTTGTGCTCGTTGGGGACGGGTCAGCGGCGGCGCGCCGCCGTGGCATCCGTTCGGTGCAGGAGGAGTTCGGCCTCGCGCTGGGCCGCATCCGCCGTGATCTGGCCGCGCTCGAAGCGCTGACGCAGACTCACGAGCGCCAGGCGGAGACGGCCGGAGGCGGCGGCGTCGAAGCGCTCGAGGCGGCGAAGCCGCCGGTCGATCTCGAGGAAGGCCAGCACGGCCTCCCGCTCGGCGGTGTGCGGTGCCCGCAGGGCGAGGTGCGACATCGAGTTCCCCTTTGAACCGGTCATGTCAGTGTTTCCAGGGTCAAGCGTCGGTCCTGGCGTCACCGAAATCAAGTCCCTCGACGCGATCGCCACGGGATGTTCCGTCAGCGCGGTCACGCTGGGCAATCAGACGTCATCGCACGTTCATGGAAGGCCAGTCGTCCACAGCAGGCGCGGTGCGAACGCGGTCGCGCGCCGCGACTACGTGTCAAGCAGCGCTAGTACGCGTCGAGCAGACTGGGCGGCACGTCCACGGGCGCTGAGGCCGCGGGAGCGACCGCGGTGCGGGTCAGGGCGCGGAGCCGCTCCAGAAGCTCCCCCAGATAGAACTCCTTGCTCCCCGCCGCGAGGGCGTAGTCGGCCGGCGCGTTCGCGCTGAACTGACGATGCATCGCCAAGACCCGTTTCACGAGCGGCTTCAGGCGGTGCGCCAGGGCCGTCGCCCCGAACGGACCCTCGGAGCGACGGAGATGCGTGTACACCGCGGTGATGGCCTCAGGTGGCACGCCGTGCGTCCGGTAGAGCCAGGCACGAAAGCCGGTCAATGTCTGCCCGTCGTACTCGATCGTGTGCTTCCCGACGTATCCCAGACCGTCCTGCTCCAGGGTTCGGATCGTGCGCTCGATCAGTCGGTCGGTCGACGTGTTCAGGGCGGCCATGGGCGCGGCGTCCATCTGTGCGACCAGCTCGGTCCATCCCCTGACGATCGCGGCCGAGTGCAGGCCGGGCGCCGGCTCAGCAGCGAACGTCGCCATCTCGGTCGCGAGGCTCGCCGCGGTTCGAGATCCCGCTCCGCCGCCCGCGGCATGCGCCGCGCCCGCCGCGCCCGCCGCGCCCGCCGGCCGGAACATCTGCCGGATCCACGACGCGGCCCGCGTCAGCCGAGCCCAGTTCAAGAACACGGATGCTCCGACCCCGAAGGAGATGAGCGAGTCCAGACCCCAGGCGAGGTCGGACTCGAAGAACTCCCGGGCAGCAGGGTCGATCGTTGCCCGTGCGGTGTCGGTCTGCGCGACGAGGGCCCCGATGCTCACCGCGACCGAGTATCCGGAGGCGAGCCCCCCGCCCACGGCGATCGCGACGCCGAACCAGCCGAGCGCCGTCCCGCCGGTCGTGATCGACGCGGCCCCGATTACAAGGGTGAGCACGAGGCCCAGTCCGAGCATGGCGATATGGCCCCCGTCGGGGGCCGCACTGCGGCCGCTCGGGTCGACGTTCATGATCGGGTTGAGGTCGGCGAACGCATACCGGTTGTGCCGGTCGGCGTCATCGCGGGTCGTGAACTGCCGCGTCGACGGATCATAGGTGCGGGTGCGCAGGTGCTGGCGGCCGGTCGCATCGGTGTACTCGCCCGCGAAGCCGAACGGGTCGCGTTCGAGCCCGCGCTTCGCGGCCGCGTCGTCGGTCGCGGTGCCGTAATCGTCATACGCGACCCGTCGGATCGTGCGGCCGGCGCCGTCGGTCGTCTCGATGACGTTGCCGTGCCGGTCGGTGCCGTAGTAGCTCGTCGCGTCGCCACCGTCGGCCTGCAGGATCGTGCGGGCGTGGCGGCCGAGACCGTACAGGTAGGTCGCGCTGCCCTGCTCGCCCGCGCCGCCGCCCGTGTGCGTCTCGGCCAGCAGGGTGTCGCCATTCCAGTAGAACCCGACGGCCTCCGTGGTCGCTCCTGCTCCGCCGGCGCGGGTCGTCGTGACGCTCCGCCGGGTGCCGTCGGCCCAGTAGTCGATGCCGATGGTCGAGCCGTCGGGACCTGCCTCGGCGACGGGCCGATCGGCCGCGTCGTACTCGTACCGGGTGCCGTCGAGACCGAGCCGCAGATTGCCCGCAGCATCCCAGACCTGCTCCCGGCGCACCGCCTCGTCGTGCGCGGTCTGCTCGGTGCTCACGCGCGCGACGAGCTCGCCTCGCGCGCCGTACTCGAAGTCGCGAGCGGCGACCAGCTCGGCCGTGGTGCCGGGCGAGGTCGTCGTGGTCTCGGCGAGCACATCTCCCGCGGCCGACAGGTCGTAGGCCGTCTCCCGTGTGACGACTTCCGGCGCGGCGCTCGCGTCGCGCAGCGTCGAGCGGATGAGCCGATCGTGCGCGTCGTACTCGTACTCGGTCGTCGTGGAACGCCCGTCGCGCTCGCCGGAGGCGAGCGGGATCCGGTCGCGCCGGCGCACCGGCCGGCCGATCGCGTCGAAGGTCGTGCGTGCCGTGTTCCCGAGCGGGTCGGTGCGTGCGAGCACCCCGCCGTGCACGAGCGAGGTCACCTCCGTGGTCGACACCTGGGCCGGGCTGCCGGCTGCCGTGGTCTCCGTCGTCGCGGCGGTGCCGCCGGCGACGTCGACCGAGCGGTCCCAGGTCGTGGTCGCCGGGGGCTGCGGCGAACCGTCCGCCGCGAACTCCCGGCGCGCGGACACGAAGCCGTCGTCGCGAACCTCGAACTCGGCACGCGCGACGACCGCCATGGCGCCGGCGGGTGCGCCCTCCGAGGTCTCGACGGCGACCACGGCGGCGCGGTCGGCACGCAGCGTGCTGCGCGTGAGCCGCCGGTGCCCGTCGGGCGCGGTCAGCGTCTCGGCGACCGGGAGGCCGATCGGCAGGAGCGACCCGGTCGGCACGGTCTCGTCGTACTCGACCGTGGTCACGGCTCCGTCGAGGGCCGTGTGTTCGAGCAACCGCCCTCGCGCATCGAACCCGAAGGTCTCGCTCGCGGTGCGTTCCCCGCCGGCTCGGTCGTGGAACGTGATCGTCGCCTCGTTCGGGCGCGACCAGTTCCCGGGCGGTGCAGCAGAAGCACCACCGCCACCGTCCGCCGCGTCCGGGTAGCCGAACGTCTGCTCGTGGACCACATGCGCACCGGCCGCCGAGGCCGCGACGGTGGCGCGATGGACGAGCAGGTGCCGGCTGGAGTACTCCGACACCACCCGGGTCGCGCCGTCCGAGAGCACCGATCGGTAGCTGAACCGCGGGTCGGCCGACCCGGGCAGTGCCGCGTCGCCCGCGTGGCGTGGCCAGCCGGTCGACAGCCCGCCGTCCGGGCCGGGCTCCCAGTCTCGCCGGGAGAGCTCGGCGCCGGACCCGTCGGTCGTCCTCACGCTCGACACCCGCGCGACCGCATCGGCGTGCATCCGCCACGTCACCCGGGTGATCCCGCCAGAGACGCCCGAGACCGCCGAGACGAGGCCCGATCGGTCGTAGCCGAGCGAGATGCGGCCTCCCGAGGCATCCGTGACCGACGCGACGCGCCCATCGTCGAGATCGAGCCGCCATGCCGAGCCCGCGGACTCGGAACCGGGCGCGAGGCTCGCGCCCGGCCGCACGACGACACGCCCCGGCTCGGAGGTCGAGTCGACCGTGGTGACCATGCCGTCGGGGTCGATCACCCCCGTCAGCCGCTGGCCGGCCGAGTCGTGCCACGCCCAGTCCGTGCGCCGGCCGAACCGGTCGAGGTGCGCCACCGGATCGCCCGTCGCGTTGAAATACGTCACGGCACCGCCGAGCTCATGCAGCGCGTACGCGTACTCGATCCGCGTCGGGAACCCGGGGAGCTCGACCCCGCGGCCGGGCAGCGCGCCGCGCACCTGTGCGAAGACCACGTCTTCGACGTCGTATCCCGCCAGCCCTGACGGGTGGGTCGCGTCGGCCGGGAACCTCCCGCCGGTGGCCGGATGCACCGCGACGCCGCCGGCCGTCTCGACCCGGCTCAGCCCCCACGTCCAGCCGGCGCCGAGTTCGGAGCGATCCTCAGCCAGGCCCCGCGAATCCCACGACAGGGCGAGCCCACCGACCGGAACCGTGAAGCGGAACGCGCCCACCCGCTCGTCGATCGTGCCCTCGAGCCCGTCGCCCAGCGAGAATCCGCCGACGACGGACGCCGGGGGATCGGCCGGCCCCTCGGCGTCCGCGGCCGTCAGCGACCCGGTCACCAGTGCGGCACTCGCCACCGCGGCGGCGATGCCCCCGAGCCGCGGTCGACGGAATCCCCGGAACACGATCACCACGACCTCCTAGATCATGCAGCCGGCACGCCGGACGGCGTCGACCGGCGTCAGCATAGTAATATTCCCTCGCGTTGTCGATGGAATGACGCGACGCGGGCTCGCCCGCGGTCGGCGCGGCGCGGCGAGTTTGACACTGGGTGGGGCCACCGGTCACTGTGTTCATGGCGCGTCCACGACGCGCACGTCAGGCGCGCATGACGGATGCCCCGTCGATGCCCGCGTCACGTACGAATCCGCCGTCTCGGCTGTCGCTCGTCGGCGCCCGTCAGATGCACCTCATCGCAGGTCAGGAGCACGATGTCCTCACCCAGACCGGCGGTGCTCCCGCTCATCCTGCTCGGGCTCGGGGCCGGGTACCTCTCCGGTCTCTTCGGCGTCGGGGGCGGCATCGTCGTCGTGCCCATGCTGCTCGCGCTCGGGCTCGACCAACGGCTCGCCGCGGGGACCTCGGTCGCCGCGATCCTGCCCACCTCGATCGTCGGCGCGGTCGGGTACGCCATCTCGGGCAACGTCGACTGGCTCGCGGGGCTCATGCTCGCGATCGGCATCGTGGCCGGTGCGCAGCTCGGCACCTACCTGCTCGCGAGGCTGCCGAAGGACGTGCTGTTCTGGATGTTCGTCGCGTTCCTCGCGGTCGTCATCGTGAACCTCTGGCTCGCGGTTCCGCAGCGCGACGCCGAGATCGCCATCGACGTCTGGGCGGGGGCGGCGCTCGTGCTCACCGGGCTCGTCACGGGCATCCTGTCGGGACTCCTCGGCGTCGGGGGCGGCATCATCGTCGTGCCCATCCTCATGTTCTTCTTCGGGGCGAGCGACCTCGTCGCGAAGGGCACCTCGCTGCTCATGATGGTGCCGGGGTCGATCTCGGCGACGATCGGCAACACCCGCCGGCGCAACGTGGATCTGCGGGCGGCCGGAGTCGTCGGCCTCGCGGCCTGCGTCGCATCCCCGCTCGGACTGCTGACCGCGACCGCGATCTCGCCGTTCTGGTCCAACGTCACGTTCTCGGTGCTGCTGACCGGGATCTGCGTGCAGCTGGTCGTCAAGCACATCCGGTCGCGGCGCGCGCGCTGATCCCGCGGGGGCGCGCCCTCGCTGCTCGGGTGAGGTTTCTCGCGCACGAGTCGTGAGGTTTCCGTCGCCCTCCTGTCCGCGTTCCCGGACTGAAACGAAGCCGCAATCCGCGCCGGCACGAGACGCGCGACGCCGGCGGCGTGGCGTGTGGTGCTTGTCACCAGCTTCCCGACGGCGCAACGCCGGCCGAGACGCCTGAGGGGTCGGGGCCTTCACAAGTTCCTTACATGCGATTCCTTACGATCGTTGACCTCGTATTCACCCGGAGCATATTGCCACTACGCTTTCTCCTACCGTGGTCGTCGATCAGTACCTCGTACACCGGGCTCGCCTTGGAGATGTCTTCGTGCTCAGTGCCGAAGTCGAGGGCGAACAATTGTTCGCCGCGGTGAGCGTGCCCTCGTGGCACGAGCGAATGCCCAATCACCAAGGATCACTCCCGGAGCTCATCGTGCTCGAGATCCTCCGGCAATGCGGCTATCTCATGGCGCACTCAGCGCTGGGGATGCCCGGCGACTGGCACCTCGTCACCACCGCACTCGCGCTGGAATGGCGCGCGACTCCACCGACCGTGAGGGCAGATGTCGATTTCACCTGCACGGTCACTGGCCGCGTGCGCGAAGGAGACGGCGGCCACTTGGCGTTCCACGCGGAGCTGCTGTCTCACGGCGACATGATCGCGACCGGAGAACTGGAGGCTCGGTGTCTTGCTCCCCGTCACTACGCGGCGATCCGCGGATTTGCGGAGCGTGCGTCCCGATCTCACGCCAACCTGGACGCTCCGACGCACGACGGCGTGTCCGGGCCCGGTCGACCGGTGCGCTGGAATGATCAAGACCGCTTCCTTTTCAATCGCCGGGGGGATCATGTCGTGTCGATGGCGCTGGTCGACGCGGTGCTCGCCGACGCGGCTAGTTCGAGCACTTCCGGGAACGTCTCGATTCGAATGGAGTTTCTGAGGTTCGCGGAGCAGTCGGCGGCCATTCTGCTTGAACGCGAGACGCTGGGCACGATCGGTCAAGACCTGTGGCTGCTCCGACAAGCGGGACAGGTGATCGCTCGGGCCGTCACGCGCCCGGTGGTATGAGTGTTCCGGCCGAAGGGTTGGATAGGGGGTGCAGAATGCTCCAACCGAGCCGGGACGCGAGCTCGGCCATCGGTTGTGCCGGTCGCACGACGATCGCGTGGCCGACCGATTTCAGCATCGGCAGATCGGACACGTCGTCGCCGTAGGCGAAGCAGTCAGCAAGGTCAGCGTGGTCCCGAAGAGCAATCGCTTGAACGGCCTCAGCTTTGGTCTTCGCCAGTATGATCCGGGATGCCTCACCTGTGAGGGTGTCCTCGTCCGGTTCGAGCTCGAGGTCGGAGCACACGATTGCCTCGGCATCGAGTTCGAAGTCGCGGGCGAGTGGGAGTAGACATGGGAGCCACGATCCCGAGATGAGGACCACCCGGTCGCCGTGATCGCGATGCGCGACGAGGCGAGTCACCGCTTCGGGGATCTGCCGATGTTTCCCGATCTGCTCGTACCATTCATTGCCCCAGGTCATCAGCCGAGACCAGGACTGACCGGCGAAGAGCCGGAAGCAGTCCGCAGTCAACGCTCTCCGGTCCGCATAGGCCGGCGCGCGACGCTCCAGCTCGAGCATTTCCTCGACGAGCAGCGGGTCGTCCACCAGGTCCAAGATGAACCTCGAAAAGCTCGCAATCGTGAACCCCTTGAGAAGCGCGTCGTCCACGTCGAAGAACGCATTGTTCGGAATGGGTCCGGATCTCCCTTCAGAGACAGACGTGTACTAGGATCTGGGGGAACATGAGCATAACGCAGTTATCGGCGTAAGCTCGTGGAAAGTGAATTCTCATGAGCCCCGCGACGCACTCCAAGGCTGCTCGCACCAGACAGCGGATCATCATCGCCGCCGCGCAAGCGGTGAATGAGAGCACGTTCGATCGGACCTCGCTCGCGGAGATCGCAACCCGTGCGGGCCTGACGACCGGTGCATTTTACTTCCACTTCAGGTCGAAGGAAGCGGTCGCTCATGCAGTCATCGAATCGCAGAACGCATATTCCCAGACCAAGGCGATGGCGACGTTGCAGTCAGGGCTCCCCACCCTTGAGACCACGCTGAGAGTGTCCGCGGACTTCACGTACGACATCCTGCGCGATCCCCTAGTGAGGGCGGGCGCTCGGCTCACCAGCGAAGTCATCGCGTTCGATCGTCCGCCAATGGCCACATTCGATGGCTGGATCGCCTTCAATGAAATGCTGCTCAACACCGGAATGAGCGAGGGGGTTGTCGCGCCCGACCTCGATGTGAGACGAACCGCGGAGTTCATCGTCGGCGGCTACACGGGGCACTACATCTTCTCGACCTTGCTTCATGACCTTCGCGCTCTGCCGGAACGCATCTTGACGATGTGGGAAGTCTTCATCCGGGCGTACGTGATCCGCGACCAGGAGCATTGGCTGGAACGGGCCGATGAGCTCTTTCGCGGACGCCCCGTTCCCGCCTTGTTGACCATCGATGAGGCGATCGAAGTGCATCTGGGGTCAGCGTAGGAGTCGATCGAAACGTCGGATCACGTCGGCCGCAGCAGTCGCCGGCGATTCGCGATTCCGGCCGTCCGATGCCTAATTGTCCTGAGCGATTTCACCGAAGGGGTTGAAATTCTGGCGACTAGTATCCATACTAGAAAAAAGTATCGGTAATGATTTTTGGAGTGGTCATGACTGTAGACGCCGCATTTCCCGAGCCCGGGCGGATCGTCTCTCGCTCTCGTACCGTTGTCGATCAGGTGCACGAGTTGATGCTCGACGCCATCGCCTCGGGAGAATTGGTCGCCGGAGATGACGTGCACGACCAGGAGTGGGCCGAGCGGCTCAATGTGTCCCGCACTCCGATCCGTGAGGCGATCAAGCGCCTTGAAGGGCACGGCGTGATCGACATCGCCGCGGCCAGATATACCCGCATCATCTCGTTCACACCCGAGACCGCACGTCTGGAAGCCCAAAGCTGGGCAACGGTGCATCTCGCGATCGCCAGCTCCCTGTGCGGTGCAACCGACCGTGCGGCCATCTCGAAACTCCGCGCCTTGCGGGGCCGTGTCTACAAGGCAGGTGCGGCGCGCAGGCCTGCCGCGAGCTTCGCGTTCTTCACGCACCTGCGCACGGAGGCTGCGAGCTTCGCCATGCGACTCGCGGCGACCGCCGCCTCATACCGTCTCGTACTCGCTCAGCCCCTTCTGCATGAGCATCACGACGCCGACCTCGCGCTGACTGCCAGCCTCATCACGGCACTCCAGAAGAACGCACCCGGGCCCCTGCACGCCGCCTTCGCGAACTGGGCCGAAGCGGCCACCCGCGCTGAACCGATGATGCGGGCGTCGGCCTGAACTCAGAGGTGCGGTCGGGTCAGTACTCGAGCCCTCCATCGAACGAGTCGAGACCGATGAACCTCGCCGCATCCCCTGCGTCTGCCGTGAGCCGGGAAATGCGCTCGAAGACCCGATCCGCGGCCTCATGCGCCGCCGGCTGTTCCGCCGGGTGCAGCACACCGACCACGAACGCGGTCGAAAGCGGCCTGATCAGGGACGCGACCCTGGCGGGGTTCGACGATGCACCCCCGAACCACGCGCCCACGACGAGCGAGGTCGCCAGCGCCCCGAGCGGCTTCACGTCGATCGTGTAGCCCGAGCTCGGCGGTGCACCGCCCTCGATCACCTTCGTCGCCAGCTCGGCCCACGGGGCGAAGAGCTCGGACGCCTCGCCGATGGTTCGATCGACCGCGAGCCGCGCTGCGGCGCGAACCAGCTCATCGTTCGCCAGCAGTGCGCTGAGCGAGGCCAGGAAGCCGAGCAGGCGCTCGACGGACGACGAGCCGTTCGACGCGACCTCATCGGCCATCGCCTGCACGCGCGGCAACTGCGCCGTGAGGATGGCCCCCGCGAGCTCGATCTTCGAATCGAAGTAGTGGTAGAACGCACCGGTCGTCAGGCCCGCCGCATCGCAGACGACCGCGAGGGAAGCCCTGGCATAGCCGACCCGCTCGAACTCGCGGGCCGCGGCAACGACGAGCTGGTCGCGAGTCTGCTTGCGATAGCGCGACTGTCGACCGGTGCTGAATGAGTGGTAGTTCGTCCCCACATGGGGATTCTATGTCGAGATGACAGACGAATGCAATATTGATACGCAAAGTATTAACGAAGTTACCTCGCGTGGGGAATGCAATACTGATGTGCGAAACGCTAGACTCCATTACGTGAATCCAGCCGCCGCAGACTTCAACGGCGCCGTCGCGTTCGAGCTCCGCGTGGCGCGGCAGGACTCCGGCCTGACCATCGAAGAGATGGTTCACCGGTCGGCGCTCAACCGGAGCACGATGCTGCGATATCTCTACAATCAGCGGGCGATCCCGATCCCCGCGTTGTATCAGATCGCGCACGCTCTCCAGGTCCCGCCCGACGAGATCCTGGCTCGCGCCGCACGGCGGCCGCTCGCAGAGCGGCTCGCCGCCGACGGCAGGGTCTGATCAGGCTCGTGCCTCCCAGCCTCGTGTCTCTCAGACTCTCCGCATCGCCCGGTGCGCGATGTCGTCTTCGAAGAACCGGTCGCCCTCGGCGACGAAGCCGAAGCCGGCGTACCAGTCGAGGAGATGCTCCTGGGCGTCGAGCACGATCGGCAGGCCGGCACCGACCCGCTCGCACCGGTCGATCGCGGCTCGCATGATCGCCGATGCGACGCCGCGGCCGCGCGCCTCGGGTGCGGTCGCGACACGGCCGATCCGTAGCGCATCGGCCTCGCGGAGCAGGCGGGCGGTCGCGAGGACGAGTCCGTCCTCCTCGGCCCACAGGAGCTCGGCACCGGGCTCGATGTCCCGCCCGTCGATCTCGGGATAGGCAGCACGCTGCTCGACGACGAACACCGAGACCCGCAGCCAGAGCAGCCGATACAGGGTCTCGGGTTCGATCTCGGCGACGGCGGCGTGGTGCAGAGCGAGGGCCATGCGGGCCAGCCTAGGGCGCGCCCCGGTGAGCTGCGTCGCGGCGCCGACCGCGGGCGAGGTGCTGCGCGCCGAGGCCGATGGCCAATCCGAGTGCCAGGCCCGCCAGGTCGGCCACGACGTCCCAGACGTCGCCGGCGCGTTCCGGCAGCAGGAGATGCTGCAGCGCCTCCGAGGCGAACGCGTGCACCGCCAGCACTGCCGCGAGCCAGACGACGCGGGCCCCGGCGAGCACGCCGAGCACGGCGGGCACGAGGAAGATCCCGGCGTGCACGAGCTTGTCGAACCCCGGGATCCCCGGACCGCTCGGCGCCGACGGCACATACAGCACGACGAGCTGCACCACGATCGCGAAGCCGAAGGCGACCCAGAGCGCGAGGCGGGCCCGGTTGGTCATCCTCCGATGCTGCCACGTCGACCGTGACAACACCGTGCCGCCGATGTGATCCTGTGTGAATCGCTGTTACACTCTCGGTCGCAGTACCTATGGAGGTGGCCTGTGATCCCAGACCAGCGGCGAGAAGAGCTGCTCCGTCTGCTGCGCGAGTCGACGGTGCTCTCGGTGCGCGAGCTCACCGAGCGTCTGGGCGTCTCGCACATGACCGTCCGGCGCGACATCGACGTGCTCGAGCGTGCGGGCCGCGCCTACTCCGTCCAGGGCGGGGTCCGGCTCGCGAGCCACCTCGGCGCGGAGCCGTCCCGGCTCGACAAGGAGGCCGTCGACATCGGCCACAAGCGTGCGATGGCGCGCGCGGCCGCCGACCTCGTGGCCGACGACATGACCGTCTATCTCGACGCCGGCACGACGATCCTCAGCATGGTGCCGCACCTCGTCGCCCGCCGCCGCCTCACCATCGTGACCAACGATTTCAGCACGCTCGACGCGCTCGCCGACGCCGAGCAGTTCGAGGTCATCCACACCGGTGGCCTGCTCGACCACCGGAACCGCTCCTCGGTCGGCCGGCTCGCGGCCGCGACGCTCCGGCAGCTGAACGTCGACATCGCGTTCATCAGCTCGAGCAGCTGGGATGCCAATCGCGGCGTGACCACGCCCCACGAGGCGAAGGTCGACGTCAAGCGCACCGCGATGGAGATGTCGGCGTCCCGCGTGCTGGTGGCCGGCAGCGTCAAGTACGGGCTCTTCGCCACGCATCGCGTCGCAGACCTGCGGGAGTTCGACACCGTGCTGACCGATGACGGCCTGCCGATCGGCGCAGCCGCCGGCATCAAGGACCGGGGTGTCGAGCTCGTCCTCGCGACGACCGACGAGGACGACGCGACGACCCCGGCCACGGGGCCCGGCGCGCCCGGCGACTCCGAGCCGCCTGCGCCCGCCGCGGCCTCACTCGCCGGCTGACCCGGCGCTCCCGACTCCGCCGCCGCCCTCGGCGCCGTTGCCGGCCGAGCCGCCTCCGGCCGAGCCGCCGCCGGCTTCGCCACCATCGCCGTCCCAGCACGAGTCGTAGCGGTCGGCCAGCTCACGCGCCTGTGCGTCGGTCAGCGGCGTGAACTCCTGCGACCCGAGCCGCATGAGCACCTCGGCCGCGGCCTCGAGCTCGATCGCGGCATCGACCGCGCGCGCGACCGAGTCGGCGGCGACGATCGAGCCGTGGTTCTGCAGCAACGCAGCCCGGAACTCGAACGTGCGCAGCTCGATCTGGTTCGCGAGCTCGCTCGAGCCGGGTGCCGCGTAGGGGATGAGCGGAGTCTGGCCGACTCGCATGACGAAGTAGGGCGTGATGGGCGGCAGGGCGCTGAGGTCCGAGTGCGGCGGCAGGCATGACGCGGCGACCGCGGCGGCGGAGTGCAGGTGCACGACCGCGCGGGTGCGGTCGGACTTGCGGTAGAACGCCAGGTGCAGCGGTGCTTCCTTCGTGGGTCGCGGCCCGGCGAGGTGCGTGCCGTCGAGCGCGAGCTCCGAGAGGCCTGCGGGCGTGAGCGTGGCCATGCTCGCGCCCGTCGCCGAGAGGTAGACCCGGTCGCCGAACCGCACGCTCACGTTGCCCGAGGTGCCGGGGCTGAGCCCGAGCGCGGCGAGCTCGTGTGCCGCCTCGACGAGGTCGTCGATCGCGGCGGTCGTGGTGGCGATGGTGGTCATGCGAGGCGCCTCCAGGCGTCCAGGAACACGTCGTCGTGTCCGAAGTTGCCCGACTTCAGGGCCAGGGCGATGGTCGCGGGGCCGCCGGATGTGCGTGCGGTCCCGAACGTCCAGGCGAGGCCGGGACTGATCGGTTCGCCGACCGCGAGCTCGCCGACGCCGAGCGCGTTGACGACGGCCCCCGACGTCTCGCCGCCCGCGATGATGAACCGTCGGATCCCGGCGTCCGCGAACCTGCGGGCGAGCTCGCCGAACGCCGCCTCGAGCGCGGCGGCCCGTGCGGAGCCGGATTCGGTCGTGGCATCCACGCGCCCGCCGGTCTCCTCGGGTGCGATCACCGGCGTGGAAGCAGGGTCGTGGGCGAGGCATCCGCTCGCCCAGTCGAACGCGCGCTCGACGCTCGCGTCGAGCGCGTCGACGTCGAGCCGGTGCACGGGCAAGCCCGCGGCGACGGCGTGCGCGAGCTGGGTGCGGGTCGCGGCCGAGGCGCTGCCGGCGAGGACGACGCCCGGGCCGGTGCGGAGCGCTTCGGGTGCGGGCGTCGCGCCCCGGTCGGTCGGCCCGGTCATGCCGAGCGCGAGACCCGATCCCCCGGTGATGACGGATGCCTCGGCGGTGGCCTCGGCGATGATGCCGAGGTCGTGGTCGTCGATCGCGTCGACGACGGCGTATCGCACGCCGCGGCCTCCGAGCTCGGCCAGCGCGGCCTGCACGGCCGGCGCGCCCCGTCGCACGGTCGGGAGCGGGATCAGTGCGACCCGCGAAGGCGTCTGCTGCTGCAGGACGCGGACGAGGTCGGGGTCGGTCATGGGCGTGAGCGGATGCGTCGCGAGCGAGCTCTCGCTCAGCAGCACGTCGCCGACGAAGAGGTGCCCGAGGTACAGCGTCCGGCCGTTGTCGGGGAAGCTCGGGACGACCACGGTCGTCGTCGCCCCGAGCCGGTCGACGACGAGGTCGCAGACCGGGCCGATGTTGCCCTTCGGCGTGGAGTCGAAGGTCGAGCAGTACTTGACGTAGAAGCGGTCGGCGCCGGCCGTGCGCAGCGCGTCGAGCGATGCGCCGCTCTCGGCGAGGGCCTGCTCGACGGGCGCCGTGCGGGTCTTCAGTGCGACCACGACGGCGTCGGCGTCGTCCGCGCCATCGAGCGGCCCCGACGGAACGCCGACATGCAGCCGGGTACGGAAGCCGCGCGAGACGAGGTTCGCGGCGAGGTCGACCGCGCCGGTGACGTCGTCGGCGATCGCTCCGAGCATGCGGGCTCCGTTCTCTTGCTGCGGTCCGGTCGAGCTGGACGATGTGAGAACATGTTACACACTGTTCGGAAATGTTATTCTGCCGGTGCGGTCATCGTCCAACCGCCGAATCCAGGAAAGAGCCCCCACGTGAACTCCCCTCGACCGACCACGTCGGCCATCCGGGTCGCCCTCACCGGCGCAGCGGGCGGCTTCGGACGAACGGTGCTCCTGGCGCTTCGTGACCACGCGTCGCAGCGGGCCGCGGTGCTCTGCGATCTCGACCTCGCGTCGGCCGCCAGGCAGCTCGACGAGCTCGGCTACGCCCGAGACCAGGTCGTGGAATGCGCCACGGCCGACGCGGTGACGGCCGCGGTCGACGCCGGCCGGATCGCGCTCGTCGCGTCGACCGACCTGCTCGTCCCCGAGGCCTACGACGTCCTCGTCGAGGCCACGGGCGCCGTGCGCGTCAGCGTGCGCGCGGCACTCGACGCGATCGACGCCGCACGGCCGGTCGTGCTCGCCAGCAAGGAGACGGAGTCGCTCTTCGGGCGGCTGCTCGCCGAACGGGCCGCCGACCGGGGCGTCGTCTCGACGACCGGCGCCGGCGACCAGCCGGCGAACCTCGTCGCGCTGCTCGGCTGGGCCGAGCGGCTCGGACTGCGGGTCGTCGCCGCCGGGAAGTCGAGCGAGTACGACCTCGTCTTCGACCGCGCGGCGGGAACGGCCTCGGTGCTCGACCACACGATCGACGCACCGGCGCTCGGCGCGCACTGGGACCTCGGCGACGACCTCGCAGCCACCCTCGCCGCGCGCCGCGAGGCGGTGCGCGACCTGAAGCTGGGGGCGGCGGCCGACTACTGCGAGATCGCCGTCGTCGCGAACCTCACCGGGCTCGCGGTCGACACCCCTGAGATGCATTACCCCATCGTGCGGTACCGCGAGCTGGCCGACGTGCTCCGCCCGCGCTCCGCGGGAGGCATCCTCACCGGCGAAGCCGTCCTCGACGTCTTCACGCTCCTGCGCGAGCCGGGCGAGGCGAGCTTCGCGGGCGGCGAGTTCATCGTCGTGCGCTGCCCCGATCCCGAGGTGGCGCGCGTGCTGGCGCAGAAGGGGCACGTCGTCAGCGCGAGCGGCGACCACCTGTGCATCGGGCTGCCCTTCCACCTCATGGGGCTCGAGATCCCCGGCACGATCGCCGACGCCGTGGCCGGCATCCCCGTCGCCGCGCCCAGCGCGCGGCGTACGACCATGGTCGCGACGGTCGCCCGGCCGCTCACCGCCGGGTTCGAGTTCCGCGTCGCCGGCCACCATCACGAGATCGACGGCACCACGCCAGCGCTCGTGCCCGCCGCCGAGGCCGGCGACACGGCCGTGCCCTATTACCTGCTCGACGGTGCGCAGCTGCGCCGCGACGTCCCGGCCGGAACCCGCATCGGCTTCGACGACGTGGCGGGCATCGACGCGACGCTGCTCGAGCTCGCCGCGCTCGAACGCACGCCCAGACCAGTCCGAACCCACGAAGGAGTGTCATGACCGTCACCGCCCGAGTCCTCGTCGACCCCAGCTTCTCGCTCGGCGAGATCGACCCGCGGATCTACGGATCGTTCGTCGAGCACATGGGCCGGTGCGTCTACGACGGGATCTACGATCCCGAGCACGCGACCGCCGACGAGGACGGCTTCCGGCAGGACGTCGCCGAGCTCGTGCGCGAGCTCGGGCCGACGATCCTCCGCTATCCCGGCGGCAACTTCGTCTCCGGGTACCGCTGGGAGGACGGGGTCGGTCCGCGCGAGGACCGGCCCGTGCGACGCGAGCTCGCGTGGAAGAGCATCGAACCCAACCTGGTCGGCACGAACGAGTTCATGCGGTACTGCCAGCGCCTCGGGATCGAGCCCATGATGGCGGTCAATCTCGGCACGCGGGGCATCGAAGCGGCCACCGCGCTCGTCGAGTACACGACGCTGCCCGGCGGCACCTACTGGTCCGACCTGCGCCGGTCGCACGGCGTCGAGGACCCGTGGGACGTGCGGGTGTGGTGCCTGGGCAATGAGATGGACGGCCCGTGGCAGCTGGGGCACAAGACCGCGTACGAGTACGGGCGGCTCGCCGCCGAGACCGCGGTCGCGCTGCGCCGGGTGAACCCGAACCTCGAGCTCGTCGCGTGCGGCACGTCGAAGCCCATCATGCCCACGTTCGGATCGTGGGAGGCCGAGGTGCTCGAGCAGAGCTACGCCCACGTCGACTACCTGTCGATGCACATGTACGTCGATCCCGACCTGACCGATGACGTGCCGACGCTGCTCGCCGCGGGCGTCGAGATCGACGCCTACATCGACGCCGTGATCGCGAGCGCCGACTTCGCCCGCGCGCGCGGACGGCACAGCAAGGTCATGCCGCTCTCGTTCGACGAGTGGAACGTCTGGTACAACTCGCGTCCCCGCGAGATCGGCGTGTGGCCCTTCGCGCCCGAGCTGATCGGCGACATCTACACGTTCGCCGACGCCCTCGTCGTCGGCAGCTTCATCAACTCGATCCTGCGCCGGTCGGACCGGGTGCGCATGGCGTGCCTCGCGCAGCTGGTCAACGTCATCGCCCCGATCCGCACCGAGCCCGGCGGCGGGCCCGCCTGGCGGCAGTCCACGTTCTACCCGTTCGCGCTCGCAAGCCGGTTCGGGCGCGGCGAGTCCCTCCGGGTCGGGCTCACCAGCGAGCGTCACGACACCTCGCGACACGAGGACGTGCCCGCACTGGACGTCGCGGCAGTGCACGATCCCGAGAGCGGCGCCGTGACGTTCTTCGTGGTGAACCGCGACCTCGAGCGCAGCATCCCGCTCGAGCTGGCCACGGGCGGCTTCGCCCGGCTCGGAGCGGGGGCGACGGTCGAGCACACGACGCTCACGGGACCCTCGGCGGCCGCGACGAACAGCGCCGCCGCGCCCGAGACGATCGCCCCGCGAACCGCGCCGTCACGGGCGTGGGAGGGCGCGCCGGTCGAGATCCCCGCCATGTCCTGGAACATGATCCGGCTCATCCCCGGCACAGGAAGTCACATCTAGGTATCAAGAATTCACACTTGATGTGAATTCTTGATATGCTCCCCATCGTCGCGACCGACGCCCATGCGGTCGCACCATCTGCTTCAAGGAGGAATCACATGGCTGTCCACGTCTCCCGAACGGCGCGCCGTTGGCTCGGCGTCGGCGTCGCGGCCCTGACCGCCGCCGGCCTCGTCGCCTGCAGCCCCGGCGCGTCCGATGGCGGCGCCGACGAGAACGGCGTCACCACCGTCACGCTCTGGTCCTGGTACCCCGAGGTCCAGCAGATCGTCGACGTCTTCAACGAAAGCCACGACGACGTCCAGATCGACCTCGTGAACGCGGGCGTCGGCGAAGACGCCTACGCCAAGCTGCGGACCGCGCTCGAGTCCGGGACCGGCGCGCCCGACGTGATCCAGATGGAGCTCAGCGAGCTGCCGAGCTTCCAGGTCATGAGCGGCCTGCTCGACATCTCCGAGTACGGTGCGAGCGAGGTCGAGGGCGACTACCCCGAGTGGGTCTGGGACCAGGTCTCGCAGGACGGTGCCGTCTACGCGATCCCCGTCGACGCGGGCCCCATCGCGCAGTTCTACCGCGCCGACCTCTACGAGCAGTACGGACTGCAGCCCGCGACGACGTGGGACGAGTACCGCGCCAACGCGGAGGCCCTGAAGGCGGCGAACCCCGCGCTGTACCTCTCCGACTTCCAGGTCGGGAACGCGTCGAACCTCGTCGGGCTCATCCAGCAGGCCGGCGGTCAGCCGTACGGCTACGACTTCGACAGCCCCGAAGAGGTCACCATCGACTTCGACAGCGACGTCACGCGCAAGGTGCTGAACTACTGGGGCGACATGATCGCCGCGGGCCTCATCGACGACGCGGCCTACCACTCGACCGAGTGGGACAGCGGCATCGCCGCCGGCACCTACCTGACCACGGTCGAGGCCGCCTGGCGGCCGGGCTACCTCGGCAACGTCGCCTCGGCGACCGCCGGCAACTGGCGGGTCGCGCCCATGCCCCAGTGGCAGGCCGGCGACAACCTGCAGGGCAACCACGGCGGGTCGACGTTCGCCGTGACGAGCCAGACCGAGAAGCCCGAGGCATCCGCTCAGGTCGCCATCGAGCTGCTGGGCTCGGAGGAGCCCTGGGAGGTGGGCATCGAAGAGGCCTTCCTGTTCCCCGTGTTCAACCCGGTCGCCGAGTCCGACGCGTTCCTCGAGCGCCCCTACCCGTTCTTCGGCGACCAGGCCGCGAACGAGGTGTTCGTGCCCGCGGCGCAGTCCGTGAGCCCGCTCGAGTTCACGCCCTTCGACTCGTTCGCGAAGTCGACGATCAACGAGCAGGTCGCCTCGGCGATCGCCGGGGACCAGACGATGGACGAGGCCGCCGCCGAGATCCAGCGGATCCTCGTCGACTACGCCGAGTCGGTCGGGCTGACCGTCACCGAAGGCTGATCACCTCCGCCCGGCGCCGCAAGCGCGGCGCCGGGCGGCTGACCCGAGGAGAGTCATGACCAACGTCATCACCGCGGAAGTGGTCGAGGACGCCGCGGAGGCCGCGGACACCCCGCCCGCGAAGCGGGCCAGACGGCGGATGAGCCAGGACGAACGGCGAGGCCGGTTCGGCTGGGTGCTGCTCGCCCCGTTCGCCGTGACCTTCGTGCTGTTCCTGATCGTGCCGTTGGTCTACGCCCTGTGGCTCAGCCTGCACTCGCGCTCGATCACGGGCGCGCAGAACTGGGCCGGCTTCGACAACTACCTCCGCGCGTTCTCGGACCCGTCGTTCCTCGGCGGGCTCGGGCGCGTGCTCCTGTTCGGCGTGCTGCAGGCCCCGATCATGCTGGTCCTCGCGCTGGTCCTCGCCCTCATGCTCGACGCGGTCACGACCCGGCTGTCGCGGGTCTCGCGCATCGTCGCGTTCATGCCGTACGCCGTGCCCGCCGTCATCGGCGTGCTGATGTGGGGCTTCCTCTACAGCCCGCAGCTCGGGCCGGCCGCCATCCTGACCACCCTCTTCGGCGATGCGGCGCCCGACTTCCTCGGCGCGAACCTCGTGCTGTACTCGCTCGTCAACGTCGTCACCTGGCAGATGACCGGCTACAACATGATCATCATCTATGCCGCGCTCCAGGGGTTGCCGCGCGACATCTACGAGGCCGCCCGCCTCGACGGCGCGGGCGGCTGGAAGCTCGCGACCCAGATCAAGCTGCCCCTCGTGGCCCCCGCCGTGGTGCTGTCGACCGTGTTCACGATCATCGGCACGCTGCAGCTGTTCTCGGAGCCCAAGGTCATGCAGTCCACGCGACCCGACGCGGTCCCCGCCGACTTCACGCCCAACATGTACGCGTACAACCAGGCGTTCGCCTACGGACAGTTCAACTACGCGGCCACGATCTCGTTCGTGCTCGGCATCGTGATCATCATCGGCTCGTACGTCTTCCTGTTCATCACCCGCCGAAGGAGCGGACTCAATGACTGACCTCGCGTCGCGCCGGCGCCAGCGCCGGCAGCCCATGAGCCTCGGCCGCATCGGCCTCATCCTCGGCTTCGTGGTCACGATCGTCTACTTCTTCCTGCCGTTCTGGTGGCTCCTCGTGGCCTCCACCAAGACGACCGGCGGGCTGTTCTCGAGCCCCTCGCTCTGGTTCGCCGACGGGTTCGCGTTCTTCGACAACATCGCGCGCACCTTCTCGTATCAGAACGGGATCTTCTTCACCTGGATCGGCAACACCGTCATCTACTCGGTGACCTCGGCCGTGGGCGCGACGCTGCTCGCCACGATGGGCGGCTACGCGTTCGCGAAGTACCGCTTCAAGGGACGCAAGATCTCGTTCGCGATCCTGCTGGGCGCGGTCATGATCCCGAACACGGTGCTCGTGCTGCCGACCTACATGATCATGTCGAGCCTCGGGCTCGTGAACACCATGTGGGCCGTCATCCTGCCCGGCCTGCTCAACCCGCTCGGCGTCTACCTCGTGCGCATCTACGCCCAGGACGCGGTGCCCGACGAGGTCATCGAGTCGGCCCGCATCGACGGCGCGGGCGAGTTCCGCATCCTCGGCCAGATCGCGCTGCCCATGCTGCGGCCCGCCATCGCGACCGTGCTGTTGTTCTCGCTCGTCGCGACCTGGAACAACTTCTTCCTGCCGCTCGTGATGATCTCGGACAACCGGCTCTACCCGCTGACCGTCGGGCTGAACAACTGGCGTGCGCTCGCGACGATCGACGGCAGCGCCGGTCAGGACCTCTACCCGTTGCTGATCATGGGCTCGCTGCTCGCGGTCGTGCCGCTCGTCATCGCATTCCTCGCCATGCAGCGGCAGTGGCAGAGCGGGCTGGCGCTCGGCGCGGTGAAGTAGCCGGGAAGCCGGGAAGCCGGCGGCCGGGCGTGCGGCTCAGCGCACGCGGCGCCCCGCCGACCACACGGCCTCGACCGTGAGGTCGTCGGTGAGGAGCACGGCGTCGGCCGCGTACCCGGCGTCGAGCCGGCCGAGGTCGTGGGCCCGGCCGATCGTCTCGGCCGGTACCGCGGTCAGTGCGGCGACCGCGACGTCGAGCGGGATGCCGCACTCGATCACGGCGCGGCGGAGCGCCTCGTCCTGGGTGAGGGTCGAACCCGCGATCGACCCGGTCTCGACGACGCGCGCGACGCCGTCGAGCACCTCGACGTCGAGCGAGCCGAGCCGGTACGAACCGTCGGCCGAGCCCGTCGCGGCCATGGCGTCGGTGATGAGCGCCACCCGGCCCGGCGCCCCCTGGAACGCGAGCTTCACCACGTCGGGGTGCACGTGCACGCCGTCGTTGATCACCTCGAGCGTGACGTGCGGCGCGTGCATGGCCGCGACCACCGGACCGGGCTGCCGATGGTGGATGCCGCGCATGCCGTTGAAGGCATGTGTGAGGATCGATGCACCGGCGTCGAACGCCCGGAGCGCGAGCGCGTAGTCGGCCCCGGTGTGGCCGACGGCGACGGCGACGCCGGCATCGGTGAACCTGCGGAGCGCGGCGAAGCCGCGGTCGTGCTCAGGTGCGAGGGTCACCTGGCGCAGCGTGCCGACGGATGCCTCGAGCAGCATGTTCACCGCGGCGTCGTCGGGTGCGCGCAGCACGGCGGGGTCGTGCGCTCCGCGGAACTCCCCGTCGAGGAACGGACCCTCGAGGTGGGCGCCGAGCACGCGCGGGTCACGCGCCGCGACCCGCGCGATCGCCTCGAGCCGCGGAACCAGTGCCTCGACCGGCGCGGACACCAGCGAGCAGACGGTACGGGTCGTGCCGTGCGCAGTGTGGACGTCGAGCACGGTCTCGATGGCCGCCTCGCCGTCGTCGGCGGCTGCGCCGCCCGCGCCGTGGCAGTGCAGGTCGATGAACCCCGGGACGAGGGTTCGGTCCGAGGCGTCGATCACCGAGGCATCCGGATCGAGCGCCTCGCGCCAGCCGTCCTGCGTGCCACGCGCGACCACCCGCTCGCCCTCGAACCGTACCCACGCATCGGGGACGGTCTCGTCGGCGCCGACCAGGCGGGCGGAGTGGACGATCGTCGAATGCGTGGGGATCACGTCCGCCACGATACCCGCCCGTCGGCACGCGAATATCGGACGTGTTCGTCCGTTCTGAGTACCATGTCGTCATCGGGTGGGGTGCCGGGTGCTTCGGCTCCGAGCAGCGGGCGAAGAGGTGACCGGCGTGGACGTCCTGTGGATCGTGCTCGGCGTCACCCTGCTGCTGATCACCCTCCTCGACACCTTCCTCGCGGTGCTGAACTATGACGAGGCGGGCCTGTTCGTCAACCGGTTCGTCCGCTGGCAGTGGCTCGCCCTCCGCGCGATCACCCGTCGCGTCGGTCGCCGGTGGCGGCCGCTCGTGCTCCGCCAGGTCACGGGAGTCCTGCTGGTCCTCACGATCCTGTGGTGGGTCACCGGGATCGTGCTCGGCTTCACGCTCATCTATCTCGGCGCCATGGGCCTCGGCGCCTTCCAGATCTCGTCAGGCGTGACGCCGAACCTGCTCGGCGCGTTCTACCTGAGCCTCGGGCAGTTCAGTACCGTCGGCGTCGACAACATCGACCCGGGTACGGCGATCCTGAACCTGCTGACCGTGAGCGAAGCCCTCATCAGCGTGATCCTGCTGTCGTTCATCATCACGTTCCTCGGCAGCGTCTACGGGACCATCCAGTCGCTGCGCGCCTTCTCGGCGAACTTCTTCCGCGCCGGGCGCGGCATCGGAGACCCGGTCGACACCCTCGCGCCGTTCTTCCCGGACGGCCGGTCGCGCGGCCTCGACGGCCAGCTGAACGCCATCCTCGGCTCGCTCCAGACGTACGCCGACGGTGTCGCGCAGAACCGGGCCGCGTACTACTTCCAGAGCGGACGTGACCAGTTCTCGCTGCCCTTCTCGCTCTACATGACGGCCGGCGTCATCGCCGGACTGCGCTGGGGCCTGCCGACCGGCAGTGATCCGGCGAAGGAGCCCGCGCTCGTCCGGCTCACCGAGGCGTTCGACGACTTCCGATTGCGGCTGCAGCGGGTCGTCGGCTGGACCACGGGCCCGGGCCCTGGCGCCGTGACCGCGACGCGCTTCGCGGACGCCGTCACCGTCTTCGGTGCGCCCGAATCCCGTGCTGGCATCGATCCGTGGGTGCTCGCGTTCCTCGCGCTGGACCGCCGGATGGCCGAGCTCACGAAGTCCGACGCGCCGATGGACGTCGACGACGCCTACCGGCGCTACCGTGCGTGGCTTCCCTTCGCGTTCGAGGCGCAGGCGTTCGTCTCGGCGGTGAGCCGCGACCTCGACTACCAGCCCGTCTACCGCGGGGTCGCGATCACGCCCGACGGGATCCCCCTCGACGACGCGGGCCAGGCGGGCGGCGAGAGCGCGGCGGGCGGCGAGAGCGCGACGGGCGGCGAGAGCGCGACGGGCGGGGCGGATGCCTCGGCCGCAGCGGCCCGGACGCCGGCCGGTGCGAGCCTCGGCCCCGGCGACCGGCGGCGAAGCACCGGCCTGCGGGCCTGGCTGCGCCGGCGGCTGCTCTTCACCGACCCGGGATCCGTGCGACTGGCCTTCGCGACGCGCACCCTGATCGCGGTGGCCGCGGCGATCGGGGTCGTCGTGCCGCTCGCGCTCGCGACCGGGTCGGAGCCGGTCGGCGGCGGCGTGTTCGCCGGGCTCGTCGCGTTGTTCTCGGCGCCCGTCACCATCAGCGGCAGCATCCGCGCCGGGCGATGGGCCGCCGCCGTCGCCGTCGTCCCGGCAGCGGTCGGCGTCGTCGCCGGCGTGTTCGTGCCGCACGACCCGGTGTGGACGATCCTCGCGCTCGCCGTGGTGGCGGCGCTCGCCGCCTGGGTGCGCCGCTTCGGGGTGCGCGTGGGCGGCCTCGGGCAGCTGGCCTTCGTGACCTACTACTACACCGTGGTGCTCGACATCGACGCGACCCAGCTGCTCGGCGCACTCGTCGTCGCGGGCGTGGGGCTCGCGTGCACCTGGGTCGTCAACCTCGTGCCCGGTCCGAGCGCGCGGCGGCGGATCGTCGGCGGAACGGCCGCGCTCGTCGAGCGCGCGCTCCCCCTGCTCGAGACCATGGCCGACGTCGTCTCGACCGGGCGTCAGGACCGCCGCATCGTGAAGACGCTGCGCGCGGAGCAGACCGCCCTCCTGCGGACGGCGAACGTGCTGAGCGGGCAGCTCGACGAGGAGCAGCTCGCCGGTGTCTCGATCGTGCGAGCGCGGGCGCTCCGCACCCGGGTGTTCGGCGTGCAGCTCGCGGCGGAGAACCTCGCCACCCTGCTGCCGGTCGCCGCAAGCCTCGCCATCACGGTCGAGGAGCGTTCGCGGCTCGTCGCCGAGCTGCTCGCATTGCGACAGCATCTCGCGACGTTCCGCCCCGAGCGCGTCGCGGGGAGCGGTCGCCCGGCCGGAGCGGATTCGATGGGGACCCGCGACGGGCTGACGCTGCCCGACGACTGGCCGGCGGATGCCCGGCGAATCCTCGCCGCGGTGATCGACCTGCGTGCGGCGACCGATCGCCTGCACCGCGCTCAGGTCGACGACGACGAGGTGCTCGCGGCCGAGCATCGCCGCCTGGACGGAGCCGCGGCGCCGCTCGCCGACGCCGACGCGGGTCCGGGTGCGGAGGCACGCCGTGCCGCGCGCGACGCGGCCGCGTCGGCGGCCGGCCGTCAGGCGGTCCAGGCCGGCGTCGCCACGGGGCTCGCCCTGTTCCTCGGGAGCCTCGTGTCCGCGAGCCATCAGCTCTGGGCGGCGATGCCGGCGTTCCAGGTGCTGAGCGGGTCGGACGGTGAGACCCGGCTCAAGGGCGTGCAGCGGATCCTCGCCACGGTCCTCGGTGCCGCGGTCGGATTCGGTCTGGCGCTGCTCACCGGTCACAACCCGGCCGTCGCGATCCCGCTGCTCGTCGTGAGCGTGTTCGTCATGTCCTTCGTGCGCGCGGTCTCGTCGGCGTGGACCTCGTTCTGGCAGACCGTCATCCTCGCGACCGTGTACGACCTGCTCGGCCGGCTCGGCCCCGAGACGTTGCCGGTGCGCGTCGTCGAGACCACGATCGGCGCCGTGGTCGCGATCCTCGTCGCCGCGTTCGTCCTGCCGACCCGCACGCGCGCCCGCGTGCTGCTCGGTCTGAGCGATGCCGTGCGGCGCGCGGGCGCCCTCGCCGACGGCCTGCTCGCCCGCGCCGTGGGCGCGGCCGGGCCCGCGCCGGCGGCCATGGCCGCGGACGGTCGCGAGCTGGTGCATCAGCTCGACGAGCTCGAGCTGGTCGCCCGTCCGATGCGCCACGGCCCGGGGTCCCTGCAGTCGACGGGCGTCGAGGCGCAGCTCACGTCGCTGTGGTCGGTGCTGTCCTTCGAACAGCGCATCGCCGAGGAGCTGGCGCGGCTCGGGGCCACGTCGTCCTGGTCGGCCGAGTGGCGTCGGGTCGCGCAGGCGACCGCCGAGAACTTCGCGGCCGTGCGCGCGGTGCTCGCGGGCGATCTGCCGCGGCGGGTGCATTCGGCCGACGAGTTCGACCTGGCGCTCGACCCGCGGACGCCGGACGAGGAGCGCGAGCTCGCGCTCCTCGTCGCACGCCTCAACGAGGCGCTGCTGTCGCTGCTCGAGGCGATCCGGCCCGGGACCGTCGGCGCGATGACGGAGCCGGCGGTGGGCCGGGTGGCGGCGAACCGATGACGACGGGCGAGCGATTTCCCACGAGGCATCCGAAATCGCCCGCCGCTCTGCCAGGATGAACCTAAATGAGTGGGCCGCCTCCGTTCGGAGCGCACTCTGGAGCCGATGATGCAGGAGCCGATATGGACCTCTCCCCGCGCGAGATCGACAAACTCTACGTCTATCAAGTGGCGGAGCTGGCACGACGACGACGCGATCGCGGCACCAAGCTCAACATCAGCGAGGCGCAGGCCCTGGTGACCGAGGCCATCCTCGAAGGCGCTCGCGACGGACGCACCGTGGCCGAATGCATGGAGCTCGGCAAGAAGGTGGTCACCGTCGACGAATGCATGACCGGCGTCCGAGAGCGCATCGCACTGCTGCAGGTCGAGGCGACCTTCCCCGACGGCACCAAGCTGGTCTCCTGCCACGACCCGATCGGTGGCTGAGCAGATGCCAGCGGCCGGCCCGGCACCGCTCGTGGTGCTCGTGGGCGGCCATGAAAGCGCGCAGGGCGCCGACCTGACGCGACTCGAACCGCTGCTGGACGGCGCAGTGGCGACGGCACCGGGTCGCGGCCTGCACAACCTCGTCTCCACAGCCCTCGACGCGGGCCGGACCGTCGTGGTGCTGCCGATGACGTTCGGCCGCAACCCGACCATGGTGGCCGACACCGCCAAGACGCTCAGATGGCTCGCCGCGACCCACGCCGGCCGGATCGCGCTCGCCGCGCCCTTCGGCCAGTCCGACCACCTCACCGCGTGGCTCCGCACCGCGGCGAACGCCGCGAAGCGCAGCGACCCCGACACCGCGCTGCTCATCGTCGCGCCGCCCTCCAATCCGTTCGACGAGGCCGAGCTGCACCGGATCGCGTACCTCGTCGCGACCCATGGCGCACTCACCGAAGTCGGCGTCGCGATCGCCGACGACGCCGATGCGCTCGCCGCGGGCGTCGACCGGCTACGGCGCATCGGCGCCGAGCGAATCGTGACCGTTCCGGCGGGATTCGCCGCGCAGCTCGACACGTCGGCCGCGGAGTTCTCGGGTCCGCTCATGAGCGACGCGAGCATCGCACGCGTGATCCGAACCCGGGTCCACGACGCCCTCGAGGCGCTCGACGCCGGATACGACGGCATCGACGACGGGCTCGCCGCCGATCACGGCCACGGCTATGCGCACTCGCACGCGTTCGAGGAGAGCCAGGGCGGCGGCGCGGGTGGGCATTCGCACGGCCACTCGCAGTCGCACGGCCATTCGCACTCCCACGACCATTCGCACTCCCACGACCACGTCCGAGCACACGAGCACCACCACTGACCCCGGATCCGGAGGAACAGCATGGTCAGCAGGAAGCCCAAGTATCTGCACGGCACCGACACGATCGAGATCAATGCCGGTCGCGCATCGACGACCCTGAAGGTCACGAACACGGGCGATCGACCCATCCAGGTCGGGTCGCATTTCCACTTCTTCGAGGTGAATCCCGCCATGCGATTCGAGCGTGAGCAGGCGTGGGGCATGCATCTCGACATCCCCGCGGGAACGGGCGTCCGATTCGAGCCCGGAGAGACGAAGCAGGTGCCGCTCGTCGCGTACGCGGGCGCGCGCCACCTGACCGGCTTCAACGGCCTCGTCGACGGCGGGCTGGATGCTCCGCACACCAAGGTTCGCGCGCTCGCGCTGCTGGAAGAGCGCGGGTTCCAGAACGGTGCGCCCGACGCCGCGGTCGGTCCAGCCGGTTCGCCCGGCCCGTCCGCGAGCACGACGACGAAGGAGCACTGAGATGGCGGTCATCTCCCGGAAGCAGTACACCGATCTCTTCGGTCCGACCGTCGGCGATCGCGTCCAGCTGGCCGACACCAACCTCGTGATCGAGATCGAGAAGGACTACGCGTCGGACAGCTACGGCGACGAGGTCGTCTACGGCGGCGGCAAGTCCGCGCGGGATGGCATGGCGGCCGACCCGCAGGCGAGCCAGTCGCAGGGTGCACTCGACCTCGTCATCACCAATGCCGTCGTGATGGACCCGATGATCGGGATCGTGAAGGCCGACATCGGCGTCAAGGACGGCCTGATCGTGGGCATCGGCAAGTCGGGCAACCCGCAGACGCAGCACGGCGTCGATCCGAAGCTGATCGTGGGACCCGGCACCGAGGTGATCGCCGGTGAGCACCTCATCGCGACCGCCGGGGCCATGGATTCGCACGTGCACTTCATCTCGCCGCAGCAGGCCTACTCGGCCCTGTCGAACGGCATCACGACGCTGTTCGGCGGCGGCACCGGTCCGACCGACGGCACCAACGGCACGACCTGCACGCCGGGTGCGTGGAACATCCACCGCATGCTCGAGGCCTTCGACGAGCTTCCCGTCAACGTCGGCATCCACGGCAAGGGCAACGGCTCGCTGCCGCAGGCGCTCGTCGAGCAGATCGAGGCCGGCGCGGGCGGCCTCAAGGTCCACGAGGACTGGGGCGCGACCCCGGCCGCGCTGAGCCAGGCGCTCAGCGTCGCCGACGAGTACGACGTCCAGGTCGCCATCCACACCGACAGCCTCAACGAGGCCGGGTTCGTCGAGAACACGATCGACGCGATCGACGGCCGCACCATCCACACGTTCCACACCGAGGGCGCCGGCGGCGGTCACGCCCCGGACATCATGAAGATGGCCGGGCAGCCCAACGTGCTGCCGTCGTCGACCAATCCGACCCTGCCGTACACGGTCAACTCGATCGACGAGCTGCTCGACATGGTCATGGTCTGCCACCACCTCTCGTACGACAGCCCGGAAGACGTCGCCTTCGCCGACTCGCGCGTGCGCGCCGAGACCATCTCGGCGGAGACGGTGCTGCACGACCTCGGCGTCATCTCGATGTTCTCCTCGGACTCGCAGGCGATGGGCCGCATCGGCGAGTCGGTGACTCGCGCGTTCCAGACCGCGCACCACTGCAAGGACCAGCGCGGAAAGCTGCCGGAGGACGCCGAGTCCAATGACAACTTCCGGGTGCTGCGCTACCTCGCGAAGGTCACGATCAACCCGGCCATCGCACACGGCGTCTCCGACTACGTCGGCTCGCTCGAGCCGGGCAAGATGGCCGACATCGTGCTCTGGCCGATCGACACGTTCGGCGCGAAGCCCAAGCTCGTCATCAAGGGCGGGCTCATCAACTGGGCGCTGATGGGCGACCCGAACGCGTCGCTGCCGACACCCCAGCCCGTGTACTTCCGCCCGATGTTCGGCGCGCTCGGGCAGGCGATGCACCGGACCCGCGCGACGTTCGTCTCGAAGGTCTCGATCGAGAAGGGCGTTCCCGAGCAGCTCGGCCTGAAGAGCCGGATCCTGCCGGTCACGGGCACGCGTTCGATCGGGAAAGAGGACATGATCCGGAACGATGCGACGCCCGTCATCGACGTCGACCCCGAGACGTACAAGGTGACCGTCGACGGGGTGCCAGCGCACATCGAGCCGGCCCAGACGCTGCCGCTGACCCAGCTGTTCTACCTGGTGTAACCGGTCGACATGGAACCCCTGGTCACGGCCGGATCGTCCGGTGCCGATGCGGCGGTCGCGAGGCTGCTCGTCAGCCTCCAGCTCAGCGACTCGGCGTTCCCGAGCGGCTTCTACACGATGTCGCACGGGCTCGAGGGGTTCCATCAGGCCGGCCTGGTGTCGCGCGCGACGGTCGGCGACCTGCTCGCGGACGTGCTGGTCGCCTCGGTCGGGCCCGGGGATGCCACCGCGCTCGCGCGCGCACACGAGGCCGCGTCGGTGCGCGACTGGGACGCGGTGGCCGAGCTGGATCGCGTCCTCTTCGCCTCGAAGCTCAACGCCGAGCTGCGACTCGCGAGCGTGCGGAGCGGCCGACAGCTCGCGGACATCGCGGCGGAGACGTTCGCGGGTTCGCGCGGCGCCGACGACATCGCCGAGTGGGCGGGCCGGGTCAAGCGTAAGACGGTGCCGGGCTGCCAGCCGGTCGTGACGGCGGTCTGCTACGCCGCCGCGGGCGTGTCGACGGCCGAGGCCGTGGCCTCCGACCTGTTCGCCTTCGCGGTGAGCTTCGTCGGTGCCGCGCTGCGCCTGAGGCTCGCCGACCATCGCAGCAGCCAGGTGCTGCTTCGGGAGATGCATCCGGTCATCGAACGCGTCGTCGCCGACGCGCTCGCGCGGCCGGCGGCCGACATCGGCGGGTTCGCACCCGTCGGCGACATCATGTCGGCCGGTCACGAGCGCGCGGAGGCGCGCCTGTTCACGAGTTGATGAACACGGTTCACAGTGTGCTCCGTTCAGAATCCTGAACGGCCGGAAGAGGGAGAGAACGACATGGCCGACAACGTCTTGCGCGTGGGGATCGGCGGCCCGGTGGGGTCGGGGAAGACCGCGCTCACGGAGGCGCTGGTACCGATCTTCATCGCCGCCGGCCGCACCCCCGGCGTCATCACGAATGACATCTACACGCAGGAGGACGCGCACCATGTGCGGCGCGAGCTTGCGGGGATCCTCGACCCCGAACGCGTCGTCGGCGTCGAGACCGGTGCGTGCCCGCACACGGCCGTCCGTGACGACCCGACGATGAACCTCGCGGCGGGCGAGGAGATGCTCGAACGGTTCCCCGACATCGACACGCTGATCTACGAGTCGGGCGGCGACAACCTCACGCTGACGTTCTCGCCCGCGCTCGCCGACGTGTTCGTGTTCGTGCTCGACACGTCGGAGGGCGAGAAGATGCCGCGCAAGCGCGGCCCGGGCATCACCGAGAGCGACATCCTCGTCATCAACAAGATCGACATTGCCCAGTACGTCCGCACCGACCTCGGCGTGATGGAGCGCGATGCGCACGCGGTGCGCGGCGGCAAGCCCGTCGTGTTGACGAACTCGCTCGACGGCACCGGCGTGCAGGAGCTGTTCGACGCGATCCTGACGCACTGGCGGGCGTCGAAGGGCGAGCTCGTCGCGTGACGGGGTCGCCCGTGGTGCTGCACGGCGGTCCGCGACTGCAACCGGCGCACTTCGAACCCGAGCGGGTGCCGCGCGCGGTCGCCGACTTCGGGACCCGGCCCGACACGCTGCCGGTGGGTGCGCCCGGGAAGGTCGGCATCCTCGAGCTGGACTTCGCGGTGCGCGGGCGCGATGGTGAGGAGCGGACCGAGCTCGTCGGGCACTTCCAGAAGGCGCCGATGCAGATCATGCGCCCGCTCTACTACGACCCGCTCCGCCCCGACATGCCGTTCACCTACGTCATGACGACGGGCGGCGGCATCCTCCACAACGATCGCCAGCGCATGGACCTGACGTTCGGCCCCGGGACGTCCGCGCACGTCACGACGCAGGCGCACACCAAGGTCTACCGGATGGAGTCGGGCTACGCGACCTCGCTCGTCAACCTCGAGCTCGCGGCCGGCGCGTACGTCGAGTATCTGCCCGATCCACTGATCCCGTATGTCGACTCGCGCTTCTACCAGCGCACGGCCGTGACGCTCGACCCCGACGCGACGCTCGTCACCGGCGAGACCATCTACGCGGGCCGGCTCAGCCGGGGCGAACGGCACCGGTACGCCGCATACGCGAGCGACTTCGAGGTGCGGCGGCCGGGTGGGGCGGATGCCTCGGGTGGGGCGGATGCCTCGGGGGTGCCGGTGGCGTTCGACCGCATCCGGCTCGTGCCTCGCGACGGGCGCGTCGGCGGCGACGCGGTGCTCGGCGGCCGTGACGTGGTCACCACGCTGTACGTGTTCACCACGGCTCTGCCGGCCCGCGAGGTCGCTGAGGTGCTGCACTCCGCCACGGCCGAGGTCGTCGGGCGCTGCGATGACCCGAGTGCGCGGTTCGGGGTGAGCGCGCTGCCTGGCGACGCGGGTGCCTGGTTGCGATTCGTCGGCGACGACACGATCACCTCTGCCGCCGTGCACCGGGCGGCCGCGGCCGCCGCGCACGAACTGCTCACGGGGCTTCCGGCGCCCACGATCAGGAAGTAGCGGCGGACGATGGGCGGCACGAGGCATCCGGACCCGACGACCACCTGGCACCAGTGGGCGCTCGGGGCGCTGCGCGGGCCGTCTCAGATCTTCTTCCAGCAGAACGTCGTGACGGGCGCGCTCGTGCTCATCGCGTTCGTCATCGCCGACTGGCGGATGGGGGTGCTCGCGCTCATCGGCGCGGTCGGGGGGATGCTCGGCGGGCGAGCGGTGGGGTTCCCGCCGTCGAGCGTGGCGTCGGGCATGCAGTCGTTCTGCGGAACGCTCGTCGGGGCCGCGGTGTTCGCGGCGCTCGGCGGTGACGCGTGGTGGTCGTATGTGCTCGCGTTCGCCGGCGGTCTCGCGACCGGGCCCGTGACCTGGCTCGTGGACGCGCTGTTCACGAGGACCCGGCTCGCGGTCTTCTCGCTGCCCTCCACGACGGCGCCGTTCGTGATCGTCGCCACGGTGGTCGTGCTGGCGACGCTGCCGCTCGCGGTGGACGCCGGCCCGTCGGACCTTCCCGATGAGCCGGTCGCGGCGTTCTTCCTCTCGATCCTGACCAACGTGTCGCAGGTCGTCCTCGTCGACCACCCGCTGTCGGGTGCGGTGATCCTCATCGGCCTGTTCATCGCGAGCCGGCCGGTGGGGCTCGCGGCGCTGCTCGGCAGCGTGCTGGGCTCCGCGACGGCGGTCGCACTCGGGGAGTCGTGGAGCGAGGTCGCGAACGGACTGACGAACTACTCGGGCGTGCTCACGGCGATCGCGCTGACCGTCACGTTCCTCACGAGCTCGGCCGCGTCGTGGCTGTACGCCCTCCCGTGGATCGTCGTCACCGCGGTGGTGACCCTCTTCATGCACCGCGCCGGGCTCGAGACCTACACCTGGCCCTACATCCTCACAACCTGGGCGGCGCTCATCGTCGCCCACTCCGTCCGCGCGCTCAGGCGCGCCTGACCGTGCCGAGCGGGATGAGCTCGAACGATTGAACTTCGCAGCGGTAGATGAATACGAGAATCCAGGATACGAGGCTCGTGCCGTCCTGACACTCGGGGGCGATGACGGGAGCCCACCTCGGAAGTGGGTGACGCCTTGGCTGAACACGGCACCCGGCTCGGTCCAGACCAGTCTCACGGTTCACCGCGAAGTGACTGACGTCCATGTGGAGTATCGCCGCATCGCGGGATGACCCTCGGCGCCCGCACGGGGCGAGTGATTCGTTCGGGGATCCCTCAGCGGCGCACGCGAAAGCGCAGGTGAAGCACACGGTTGCCCTGTCGGGGTCTTCCAGCAGGTGCTGCGAGTCGACGGAGCCGAAGTAGCACTTCGGAGTCCATCACATTTCGTGCGCCCTGGGTGGTCTCGGTTGAGAGAAATCCGGGCTCCGCGCCGCGTTCAGGCCCGGCGGGCGCTGAGACGGTACTGCATCTGGACGCGGTGGCCGGGGGCGACGCCGTAGCGGCGGTCGAGGTCCATGATCTCTGGGAGCTCGGTGACCTCGACGTGGACGAAGCCGGCGGTGGCGATCAGGTCGGCGGCGCGGCCGATGTCGTCCCCCTCGGCGAGCGGCAGCGCCGCGACCGCCGAGTCGTCGTATGCGTGCCGGAAGTCCCGGTCGCGGTCGGTCGCGTCCAGACCGTCGTGGGCGGCGCTCACACCATCGGGGTACCAGAGGGAATCGATCGCGACGAGGCATCCGCCTGGCCGAAGCAGCGCGTGCCAGTTGGCGAGCGCGATGCTCGGCTCGCGCAGGGTCCACAGCACGTAGCGCGCGGTGATGGCGTCGAAGGATCCGGGTGGGAACGGCGGGGCCACGGCATCCGCGCGCAGGAACTCCGGGCCGTCCGCGAGACCAACGGATTTCCGCCGCGCCTCGGCCAACATGCCCTCGGCGAGGTCCACACCGGTGACCCGGTGTCCGGCGGCCGCGAGCAGCAGCGCGACGTTCCCGCTCCCCGTGCCGACGTCGAGGACCTGGGCCGGCGCCGGCGGCAACGCCGCCGCCCAGACCTCGGTCCACACTTCGGCCGCGCCCGGCCGGGACTGGCGCTCGGTCTGGCTCAGGTCATAGGCCGACGCGTGCGCGCTCCAGTACTCGTTCATGCGGTGCTGATCAACGCCGTTCGGCATGCGACTCCTCATGTACGGGGAACAGATCCGGCGGCAACGCGCGCTCGTGCTCATGGTCGGGCGCGTGCGCGTGGGTCGGCGCGCGGAACAGCAGCTGCAGCCGCCCGTCGCCGGCCCGCACGGGCTCGATGTGGATGCCGTAGACCGGTTCGAGCACGCGCGGATCGAGCACGTCCTCGGTCGCGCCCGCCGCCGCGACCCGTCCGCGGTGCAGGAGTAGCAGTCGGTCGCAGTACCGGGCCGCGAGATTGAGGTCGTGCAGGACGACGATCGTGCAGACGCCGAGGGATCGCACGAGATCCAGCATCTCGTGCTGGAAGTGGATGTCGAGGTGGTTCGTCGGCTCGTCCAGGAGCAGATGCGTGGCGTCCTGTGCGAGGGCGCGGGCGATCAGCACCCGTTGCTTCTCCCCGCCCGAGAGGCCGCCGAACTCACGGCCGGCGAGATGGTCGGCGCCGACGCGGCGCAGCGCCTCGGCGGCGACGTGCACGTCGCCCGCGGACTGCCGGCGAATCGTCCCGAGGTGCGGAGTTCTGCCGAGCATGACGATCTCGGAGACCGTGAGGGGGAGCTCGTGGTGCGCCTCCTGCACGACCACGGCGACGGCTCGTGCGACGTCGCGCGGCCGGAGCCCGCGGATGCTCCGGCCATCGATCTGCACGGACCCGGCGTCCGGTGCGAGCGCCCGGTAGAGCGTCCGCAGCAGCGTGGTCTTGCCGCTGCCGTTGGGGCCGATCAGCCCGACGACCTCGCCGTCGCGCGCCCTGAGCGCCACGTCGCGCAGCACCTCGGCGTCGCCGAAGGCGAGCTGCACTCCCTCGGCGGTGATCATGATCCGGTGCCGAACCGTTCGACGATCCGCTCGAGCCCGGTCACGGCGAGCGGCGACGGCGGCTCGGTGAAGTTGAACAGCTGGATCAAGACCTGCTCACCCTGCAGCGCGCGCAGCGCGCCGCTGCCGGGCAGGTCGTCCACGGCGCCCCGCACGCCCGCCTCGTCACCCTGGTACAGCAGGATCAGCACGTCCGGGTCGCGGTCGATGAGCTCTTCGATGCTCACCTCGAACACCCGGTCGGCGGCGTCGGCGAACACGTTCTCGAAGCCCGCGGCCTCGAGTTGCGGCTGTGCCATCGAGGCGCGCCCGTACGCGTAGAGCGGGCCGCCCCCGACCGACGGATACAGCACGGCCGCGGTGCGCCCCGAGGCATCCGCCGTCGTGGTCTCGACCGCGGTGACACGCGCGCGGAGCTCGGCCGCGAGGGACTCGGCCTGCGCGGTCCGGTCGAAGATCCGGCCGTAGGTGCTCACCTGGTCGTAGAGGGTCTCGAACGAGGCGTCGCCGACGCCCGATGGGCAGTACACCGGCTGGATGAGCGTGTTCGTCCCGGCGTCGCGCAGGCTCTCGCGCGTGACGCCCTCCGGCAGGCCGAGCGCCACGTCGGCCTGCTGCGCGACGACGATCTCGGCCGACATGGTGAGGTGACCGGCGGCGTCGATGTCCTCGGAGAGCGCCGGGATCGCGTCGATCCGCGAGCTGAGCTCGTCGTCGTAGTAGTCGGGGTCGAACGTCCCGGCGCGGGCGACGACGCGGTCGAGGACGCCGAGTCCGTCGAGGATCGTCACGGGCGCGGTCTCGAGGAGCGCGACCCGTTCGGGCGCGGCGTCGAACACGACCTCCTCGCCGCAGTTGTCGACCGTCAGCGGGTAGGTCGTGCCGGTACCGGCGTCGGTTCCGGTACCGGCGTCGGTTCCGGATGCCTCCGGCACGGCCGCCTCGGTCGGCGCGCACGCGGCCAGGGCGATGAGCACCAAAGCGCCGGTGGCGATGGCGGGAAGTCGAAGGTTCACGAGGGCTCTTCTTTCGCGCTCAGCGGGCGTACATGCGGCGGACCAGGAACAACAGGAACGGGGCGCCGACGATCGCCGTGAGCACGCCGATCGGCAGCTCGCGCGGCTGCATGAGCGTGCGGGCGAGCGCGTCGGCCCAGATCAGGAAGATCGCGCCGAGCAACGCCGTGACCGGGAGCATCCGTCGATGCACCGAGCCGACCAGCCGGCGAGCGAGATGCGGGATGACCAGGCCCACGAAGCCGATCGCGCCCGCGGCGGCGACCGCGACGCCCGTGCACAGCGAGACGATCGCGAGCAGCGCGATACGCGTGCGGTCCGGCGAGACGCCGAGCGTCAGCGCCGTCTCGTCCCCGGCGGCGATCGCGTCGAGCGATCTCCCGCTCAGCATGAGCGCGATCAAGGTTGCGGCCACGACCAGCACCGCGATCGCGAGCACCGGGTCCCAGCGCGCGAGGCCGAGCGAGCCGAGCAGCCAGAACATGACCGACCGCGAGCCCTCGGCCGAGTCGGACGCGAAGATCAGGAAGCTCGTCGCGGCCGAGAGTGCGTACCCGACCGCGACCCCCGCGAGCAGGAGCCTGATCGACGTGATCGCGCCCGCGGCGCGCGCGATCACGAAGACCAGCATGGATGCCGCGAACGCACCGAGGAACGCGCTCGCCGGAAGCGCGTACTCGCCGATGCCGGCGCCCACGCCGAAGAGGATCGCGCCTGCGGCCCCGGTCGACGCGCCGCCCGAGATGCCGAGGACGTACGGGTCGGCGAGGACGTTGCGGACCATCGCCTGCAGTGCCGCGCCGCACAGGGCCAGCCCGGCGCCGACCGCGACGCCGAGCAGGATGCGCGGGATGCGGACGTTCCAGATGATGGCGTCGTCCGAGGCGGACCAGGTCGGTGTCGCCGGAATCCCGGCGAGGTGATGCGTGACGATCTGCACGATGGTCTCGGGGGCCACCGGGACCGGGCCGATGCCGGCGGTGACCACCGCGGAGGCCAGCAGGACGACCGCCAGACCGAGGGTCCACCAGCCCGCGCGTCGTCGTGCGGCGTGCTCGGCGTCGACGAACGCGACCTTCGGCCGTGCCGCCTGGTGTTCCGCCGTCGTCACCCAGTCTCCCGCCATCCCCGACCGTTGCGACAATATCGCATCTGCGGATCCGGTTCGATAGGTTCCGTCGCGTCAGCGCGTTGGGGCTGGCACGATGAAAGCATGCCCCTCGACTCCGGCGCTCAGGAGCACGCGCGTCTCCACGCCTCGGCCGGCGAAGCGACCGTGGACGCCGCGATCAGGGCGCTCCGCGAACGCGGCGAGCGGGTGACCGGCCCTCGCCGCGCGGTCCTGACCGTCCTGGCCGAGCACGCCGATCACCTCACGGCCGAGGAGGTCGCCGCCCTGCTGGAGCCGCGTGGCGTGCATCGGGCGACCGTGTATCGGACGCTCGATCTGCTCGCCGGCTCGGGCGTGGTCGCGCACCGTCATGCCGCCGGCGGCGCGACCCGCTACCACCTCGCCGCCATGGCCACCGGCCAGGAGCATCTGCACGGCCACTGCCTCAGGTGCGACGGGGTGATCGTGCTGCCCGTCGACGCGTTCGATCAGGCCGTCGCGGCGCTCCACGCCACGACGGGGTTCCGCCTCGATGCCGAGCAGAGCACGTTCTCGGGAGTGTGCGGCGACTGCGCGGCCGGCTGACCGCGATCAGGGTCAGGTCGTCCGCGTTCCGGCCGCCTCCGACTCGAGGTTCCAGAACGCGTCCTCGGCGCCCATCAGGTGCGGTCGCCCCGGCCGAGCGCGTGTGCACGTTGTTCTATCAGTGTTCGGATGTCGGCTCCGGTGACTACAAGTACATCAGATGATGCCGTCTTGCCTCAGAGGGCCACGCTCGCCGTGGGTAGGATGAGGCTTGGCCGATGAGGAGGTTTCGTGCCCACGCCGCTCGAGACTCTGGTCACGCGACTTGTCGCCCTCGCCACCGTCGAGGAGGGCACGACCGCGCGCCGGCTGCCGCCCGAGCGCGAGCTGGGCGAGGCGCTCGGCATGAGCCGCGGCATGCTCCGTGAGCAGCTCGCGGTGCTCGAACGCCTCGGATTCCTGCACCGGACGCAGGGCCGGGGCACGTACATCGACACGCCCGGCGACGACTTCGTGCGCAGCTACTTCGCGATCGCGCGCGAGCTCGGCTATCTGACGGACGATCAGTTCGCCGAGTCACGGATGCTCCTCGAGGAGGCCCTGGCCGAGGCGGCCGCGACCCGGGCGACTCCCGACGACGTCGCCCACCTCCGCGTGCTCGTCGACCGCATGGTCGATGCCACCCGGGCGGGCGACCACGAGGCGGCGTTCGAAGCCGACGTGGCCTTCCACCGGCACCTGCAGGCCATGGTCGACAACCCGGTGCTGCATCTCATGCACGAGGGGCTCAGCCATGTCCTTCGCGAGACCATCCGGGTGCGCCGGCTCGAGGCGGTAGCCGTCGAGCAGCCCGATGACAACGGGGTGTTGCGCACCGACAGCGTGCACTATCCCGTGGTTGAGGCCATCGAGGCGCGCGATCCGGAGGCGGCGCGCGCGGCGATGCGTCAGCACTTCGAGAACTGGATCCGGGTGACTGTCGCCGGTCGATGACCGGCGACGGAGACGCGGTCCGGTGAGCGCCGGCCGGCGGCAACTTCGGGCGGCTTCCGCCGAGGCATCCGCACATTGGTCTAACCAATCTTGACACCGCCGCCGGACGCGCCTAACCTGATGGCCGGATTGGTTCAACCAATCAGGAAGCCTGTCAACGATTCGTGGAAACCAATGGAGGTCGATCCCACATGACCGAGCGTCTTCCCGCCCTCACGTTCGTCGGCATCGGCGCGATCGGGCTGCCCATGGCCGAGCGGCTCGCCGCCGCGGGGTATGACGTCACCGGAGTCGACCCGTTCCCGGCGGCTCGCGAGCGGGCTGCCGCCGCGGGGATCCAGGCCGTCGAAGCGATCGGGGGCGCACCGGCCGCCGAGCTCGTCGTCGTCATGGTGGCCACCCCCGCGCACCTCGACGAGCTCGTCGACCAGGCGCTCGCGGCCGATGCCGCTGCCGGGCGCACCTGGGTCGTCATGAGCACGGTCGGCCCCGACGCGGTCACCGCCGCCGCCGAGCGGCTCACCGCGGCCGGCGCCCGCGTCGTCGACGCACCCGTCACCGGCGGCGTCGCCCGCGCCCGTACCGGCTCGCTCACCATCTTCGCGTCCGGCGACGCCGCCGACCTCGCGACGGTGACCCCCGCGCTCGCGCACCTCGGCACCGCTCGCCTCGTCGGCGACCAGCTCGGCCAGGGACAGAGCATCAAGGTCGTCAACCAGCATCTCTGCGCCGTGCACATCGTCGCCGCAGCCGAGGCGCTCTCGCTCGCCGAAGACCTCGGGCTCGAGCCCGCGCAGGTGCTCCCGTTGCTCGAATCCGGCGCCGCCGGCTCATGGATGTTGTCCGACCGGGGCCCGCGCATGCTCGAGGGCACCGACGTCGAGGTCACCAGCCAGATCAACATCTTCGTCAAGGACTCGGGACTCGTGTTCGACGCGGCGCGAGCCGTCGGCGCCGAGACCCCCATCCTCGACCTCGCGCGCGACCGCTACCTCGCCGCGCAGGCGGCCGGCCTCGGCACGCGCGACGACTCGCGTGTCATCGAGACCTACCGCCGCCCGTCTCCCGAAGCAGGCCGGGCCACCGAGGCCTGAGCCGGCGCACCGTACCTCGAAACACCCCTGTTCAAGGAGGAACACCACATGTCAGCAGGCACCACCCGCGCCGCGAAGCCGCAGCGCGACAACCCGGCCAAGGTGTCCATCGCCTCGATGATCGGCACCGCCGTCGAGGCGTACGACTTCTTCATCTACGGCACCGCCGCCGCGGCGTACTTCGGCACCGTCTTCTTCCACGCCGACGACCCGATCGTCGGGGTGCTGCAGTCGTTCGCGGTGCTCGCGGTCGGCTTCTTCTTCCGCCCGCTGGGCGGCTACCTGGCGGGCCACTACGGCGACCGCATCGGCCGGAAGACGATCCTCATCGCCTCGCTCATCGTCATGGGCGCCGCGACGTTCCTCGTCGGCCTGCTGCCCACCTATGACATGGTCGGCGTGTTCGCGCCGATCCTGCTCCTCCTGTTGCGGGCGATCCAGGGCGTCGGCTTCGGCGCCGAGTGGGGCGGCGCGGTGCTCATGGCCGTCGAGCACGCGCCCGAGCGACGGCGCGGGTTCTTCGGCTCGGTCCCGCAGATCGGCATCCCGGCCGGGCTCCTGCTCGCCAACGGGACGTTCCTGTTGTCGACCGCGCTGTTCGAGGGCGACTGGGTGTGGCGCGTGCCGTTCCTGCTCTCGATCGTCATGGTCGCCATCGGCATGTACATCCGCCTCGGCGTCACGGAGTCGCCTGAGTTCGAGAAGATGAAGGCCGCCGGCGAGATCCACAAGGCGCCGGCGCTCGAGGTGATGAAGCGGGACTGGCGCCTGATCCTCCGCGTCATCGGCCTTCGCCTCGCCGAGACCGGCGGCTACTACGTGACGACGAGCTTCGTCCTCTCCTACGTCGGCCTCGCCGCGATCAGCGAGACCCAGTACGTGCTCTGGGGCACGCTCATCGGCTCGGCGCTCGGACTCGTCTCGCACCTCCTCTACGGTGCGCTGAGCGACCGGATCGGCCGGAAGCGCGTCTTCCTGATCGGCTCGATCTTCACCATCGCGTTCGGCATCCCGATGTTCCTGCTCATCAACACCGGTGCGGTGATCATGGTCATCGTCGCCGTGGCGGTCAGCCTGCTGTTCAGCCACGACCCGATCTTCGCGGTCGAGTCCAGCTGGTTCAGCGAGCTGTTCTCGCGCGACGTGCGCTCGTCGGGCATCTCGCTCGGCTACAACGGCGCCTCCATCGTCGCCGGTGCGCTGCCCTTCCTCGCGACCGCGCTGTACGCCTGGGTCGGCTGGATGGGCCCGGCGCTGCTGTTCGTCGCGCTGGGGGTGATCTCGACGGCCACCGCCGCGATCACCCGCGAGACCGCGCCCGTCAAGGTCGGCTTCACCACCGACGCCGCGAGCGACGCGGCCCACTCGACCCCGGCGCCGGAGCGCGCCGCCGCCCGCTAGGAGGACCACGTCCGTGACCGACACATTCGTGACCACCACGATCCCGACGGCCTCCGGCCGCACCGCCCCGACCACGTTCGCCGCCCGCGTGGCCCGCATCCGCGAGGGCGCACAGCGAGTGCGCCTCAACGCCCTGCACATGGGCGAGGTCCAGGGTCAGGGTTACGTCGGGCAGGCGCTCGGCGCGGCCGACGTGCTGGCCGCGGTCTACCTCGATCAGCTCAGGTACCGGGCGGATGACCCGCACTGGGAGGACCGCGATCGATTCCTGCTGTCGACCGGACACTACGCGATCGCCCTGTATGCTGCGCTCGCCGAGGCAGGCATCATCACGCTCGAGGAGCTCGACACGTACGGCTCAGACGACTCGCGGCTGCCCATGTCGGGCATGGCGAGCTACACGCCGGGCATGGAGATCTCGGGCGGTTCGCTCGGCCACGGTCTGACGGTCGCGGTCGGCATGGCGCTCGGGCTACGGCACCAGGGGAGCGACTCGCGCGTGATCAACTTCCTGTCCGACGGCGAGCTCAATGAGGGCTCGACCTGGGAGGCGGCCATGAGCGCGGCCTCCCACCGGCTCGGCAATCTCACCGCGATCGTCGACATGAACGCGCTGCAGGCCGACGGGCCCACCGCGAACGTGCTGTCGATCGAGCCGGCCGAGGAACGGTGGGCCGCGTTCGGCTGGCGAACGCAGCGCGTCGACGGCAACGACCCGGCGGCTGTGCTGGCGGCGTTCGACGCGATCGACGACCGCGAGTCCGTGGGCGCGCCGCAGGTCATCCTGTTCGACGTAAAGGTCGGCCGCGGGGTCCCGCTCCTGGAGGACCGCGAGAAGAACCACTTCATGCGCATCGACGAACACGAGTGGGCGACCTGCCGCGAGCAGCTCATCGCCGGCTACGAGGGAGCCGCCGCCGAAGAGGCATCCGCCACCGGCGAGCGAGCCGCCACCGAAGAGGCATCCGTCATCGTCGAGGCATCCGTCGCCGGCGAGGCGACCGAGGGAGCAGTCAAGTGAGCACGACCACCGTCAGCACGCCCGCGAAGCCGAGGCTGAAGACCTCGGCGATGATCGCCTCGTTCGCCGACCCCGGCCAGAAGACGGCGCCCGCGCCGTTCGGTCATGCGCTCGCGGCGCTCGCCGAGACCGACCAGCGGATCGTCGGTCTGAGCGCCGATCTCGCGAAGTACACCGACATGCACATCTTCCGGGAGGCGCACCCCGACCGCTTCTTCCAGATGGGCATGGCCGAGCAGCTGCTGTTCGGCGCGGCGGCGGGCATGGCCGAGGTCGGTCTCGTGCCGTTCGCCTCGACGTACTCGGTGTTCGCGGCGCGTCGCGCCTACGACTTCATCTGCCTCGACATCGCCGAGCCGAACCTGAATGTGAACATCGTCGGCGGTCTGCCCGGGCTCACGACCGGGTACGGGCCGAGCCACCAGGCGACCGAGGACGTGGCGATCTTCCGTGGCATGCCGAACCTCACGATCGTCGATCCGTGCGACTCGGTCGACCTCGCCGCGGCGGTGCCGCAGCTGGCCGCATCCGACGGCCCGACCTATCTGCGCCTGCTGCGCGGCAACGTGCCGACCGTGCTCGACGAGTACGACTACGAGTTCGAGCTCGGCAAGGCGAAGGTCGTGCGCCCCGGCGCCGACGTCGTGTTCGTCTCGAGCGGGCTCATGACGATGCGCGCGCTGCAGGCCGCGGAGCGCCTCGCGGCGCACAGGGTGGATGTCTCGGTCGTGCACGCTCCGACCCTGAAGCCGTTCGACGAGGAGACGGTCGTGCGCGAGCTCGACACGCCCCGCCTCGCGGTGACGCTCGAGAACCACACGGTCGTCGGCGGACTGTTCGAGACGGTCGCCTCAGCGCTCGTGCGTCGTGGCGTCGCAGCCAAGGTGACGCCGGTCGCGCTTCCCGACGCGTTCCTCGACGCGGGTGCGCTGCCGACCCTGCACGAGCGCTACGGCCTCGCGACGGAGGTCATCGTGCAGAAGGTGCTGGCCGAGCTCGGCTGATCCTGCTCAGCGCGTCCAGATCTGCAGGCACCGGGCCATGATGCGGAACGGCAGCGACTGGGCCTGGGTCTGATCGACCGTGCCGGCGAGGTGCACGCCGAGCTCTGGGCAGGTGAACAGCCAGGTCCCGGTCGAGCCGGAATGGCCGACGAGGGTCACGGGACCGACCTTCGGCAGCATGAGCCGGTTGACGGTGAAGAACATGGTGCCGAGGCCGTACCCGAGGACCGGGGCGTTGCGCAGCCGGTTGCGGCGCTCGGTCAGCAGGTGCCGGGTCTCGGGATCGTGGAACGGTTCGCCGGCCGTGAGGGCGCGTTCGAACGCGATCAGGTCGGCGGTGGTGCTGAACAGGTCGTGGCTGGCCGCCATCGTCGCGGGCAGGCTCACAGGTCGCCGCCCGACGTAGAGCGGCCAGGGCGCGGGCGCGCTCTGGTCGGCCGGGCGGGTCGACGGATGCCACGTGCGGGTCAATCCCAGCGGCTCCGTGATGCGCGTGCCGAGCAGGTCGGCGAACGGGGTCGACGTGACGTGCTCGAGGATCCGGATGAGCAGCTGGAAGCCGGTGTCGGAGTACTGCGCCTTCTGCCGTCGCGCGGCGAGGTCCTGCGGGTCGAAGTGCGGGTGCTGCTGTGCGCGGGTGATCTCGAGGACGTCGTCGAAGCCCCAGGCCTGGTCGTCGCCGGCGCGCAGCCGGCGGTAGAGGCTCGGTCCGCCACGGCGTCGCTCGAAGAAGTCCGGCAGCCCCGAGGTGTGGCTCGCGAGGTGGCGAACGGTGATCTCGGGGGTGCGGTCCACCCTGCCGCGGACGTGCAGCCCGGTGGTGATGGATGCGGGCAGGTAGGCGGTGATGGGGGCATCGAGGTCGAGCTCGCCGCGCTCGTGCGCCTGCAGCACGAGCGTGATGATGAACCGTTTCGTGATCGACGCGGTGAAGAACGGGGAGTTCGGGCCGAGCTCCCGTGGGCCCGTGCCATCCGAGTCGGTGGCCGCGGGGCCCGCCGCAGGCCCGGCCCCGCCGAACCAGCGTCGCTGCCCATCGAGGCTCGTCACCGCGAGATTGACGTGATGCTGACGGGACGGCGCGCTCACGCGCTGCACGAGCCGGCGCAGGCGGGCATCGACCTCGGCGGGCGTCCGGTTGCCGGGGCCGGCGGTGACGAGTGCTGGCGAGCTCATGAGGTCTCCCTTCGTGTCGGGCGGCATACGATATGCCTCGTAGATATGTCTAGTGGATATATCTACGAGGGTCAATGGGATAGGCTCGCGTGATGGCGCACGTGATCCTCGGCCTGCTCCTCATCACGCCGCAGAGCCTGTACGGCCTGATCAAGAACTTCGAGGCGGGCGTCGCGCTGTTCTACAGCGCCAGCGCCGGCAGCATCAAGCGCGCCATCGACGGCCTGCTGGGGCGCGGACTCATCGAGGTCGCGAGCGTCGAGCCGGGCGGACGCGGCAAGAAGATCTACCGCGTGACCGACGCCGGCCGGCGGGAGTTCCACGACTGGATGACCGGCGAGCTCACCGGGACCGACCTCGAAGCCGCCGCGCTTCCGCGCCTCTTCTTCCTCGGCCTGCTCGACGAGCCTGAGCGCGTCGCCGTGCTCGAGCGCATCCGGCAGCGTGCGGCCGATGACGTCGCCAAGCTCACCGCGCTCGGGTCGCAGCTCGATGCGATCGACGTTCCCGCCGAGTTCCGCGCCGTGTTCGCCTACCAGCGCGCCACCCTCGACTACGGGATCGCCTCAGGCGAGCACGCCCTCGCCTGGTTCGGCGAGCTCGGCGCCCGAGCCGAGGACCGACCGGCGCATGGGCTGCCCGGCCGGTGACCCCATGGCGGCGCCGCGCCGGCTCACGAACGGCATCAAGGTCGGGTGACGTGCCGGCGGATCAGCACCACGAGCTTGCGTGGATCAACGGGACCGCGACGAAGGCGACCGGCTTCGGCGACGCGGACGAGATCGTGCAAGCGACGTGCAGCGTCGAGTCGTGCGCCGATCAGCGTCGAGTCGCCCAGCCGCCACCCGCCGATCGCATCCGCACCGTGGTGATCGACGATGTGCAGGAGATTGCTGAGGTCGATGACGTCCTTCTGTGCCGCGCGGTCGGCCCAGCTGTAGGCCTTGAGGATGACCGCGATCTCGACGCTCGGCACCATGAGCTGAAAGTCGAGCTCGTCGCTGTTGCGAAGCAGAGCGTGCACCTGCAGGCGGAGACTCCTGTGCAGAGCCAGCGCGAGTCCCGGTACCGCATCGTAGGCCCGACCGCCTTCGATCTGCGGCCTGAACGTTCCGTCGCGGGATGGGATCAGGACGTCGATCGTTGGCTGGGGCGTCGGCGAGTCGGTCTTCACGTAGCGGTTGCCGGAGTTGGCGACGTAGCCCGCTGCCGTAAGCTCGCGGTGCAAGACGCCTGAGGCGGCGAGCTCGACGGGGATGCCGGCATCGGTGTCGCCGGTGTGCCGCTCCACCAGACCGCGCGAGGGGAATGCAGCGGCGAGCAGGGCGACCATGTGGCCACCGACGACCGCCGTGCCATCGTGGTGCGCGAGCGTCGCTGAAATGTCGCGGAGCGACTCGATCGCCGCGTCATCTCCGGTACCCGCCGAGACGAGGGTCGCGCTGAGCATCAGCTGGTCACCGTCCTCATGACGGCATCGGCGGCCTCGGCTTCGTCACCGGTCGTGCCGGTCCTGCGGATGTCTCGGGCGACGATCACCGGATCGGCGATGCCGGGTCGGTCGAACGCGGCGGCGGTCCTGGAGATGCTGCGGTCAGCCGGGATGGTCAGCTCGAGCGTGTAGTCGTTCGGTGTCGCGAGCGCGAAGCCCAGTCGATCGGGAGCGACCTCGCCCTCCGTGTACAGCACCACGTGCTCGGGGACTCGCCACGCGCTGATGCGACGCGCGGCGAGGTCGCCGGACAGGAGCACATTCGCCGTTCCTGCGATGATCTCGTACTGCCGTTCGAGGGCAGCATCGTGCCACCAGTGTGTGGTGATTCCTCCCGCGCCCGGATAGTCGTCCATCGCCACGAGGAACAGCGCTTCCGGATCAGTCGTCTCCCAGCCGTCTCGCGTGCGGATCGCGAGATCTCCGAGTTGCTCGAGTGCGTACGAGACGGCCGGCTGCGTGATACCGAGCTGCTCCGCGAGCGCGCGCTGAGTGAATCGCCGACCGGAGAGCAGTATGCGCGCGACGGCGAATCGCCCGTATGGTCGAGGCCCTTTCGTCGAAGGGCGGGCACGTTCGGGTGCGCTCGCGCTTCCGAGATCGCGCCCACCGACCCACGTCGCCTCGGGTGACACGACGGCGAGTTGTGGATGGGTTCGCGCTGCGGCCTCGAGCGCCGGGGACACGCGGTCCACGACGTAGAGCACGAGCTGGTCGGCAGGGAGTGCGGTGAGGTCCGCTCTGAGTGCAGCGGGTGCTGGGCCGCGCTTCGCGTTGCGCACGGTCATGAGTCGGCCCTCACTCGTGCGGAGAAGAGATGGGCCGATCGGGCGTACGTCGACCCCGGCCGCGATGAGCTGCGTAAGTGCTTCACCAACTTCCATCATCCCTCCTCGATATAAGAGTAGCGCGAAATTGCGTTTTTCACTTATATCGCTGGGAGTTCACGTCTCGATGTGTGGCCGCGGCGCGCGCGCCGGCGAGTTCGCGGGGTGCCGCGCCCTGGGGACCCCGCGGGCCTGACCGCCTGCGCCTCGCCTTGCCTCATGGAGCCGTGCAATGTATACATAAGGAGGTGTTTGTCGGCAGAAACTGCGACATCCTGCGGTTTCTGTATACCGACGGCGAACCCGTCCGAGACATCCGGAAAGGACCACCGTGCTCACACACGCCCTCCGCACCTACCGAAGCGATGAGGAATTGGCTCGCGAGGACCAACTCGCCTGGAAGATCGCGCAGGTCGCCGCCGACCCGGTCCCCGTCGATGAAGACGTGACCGAGATGATCGTGAACCGCGTGATCGACAACGCCGCCGTCGCGGCGGCCTCGCTCTCCCGCGCCCCCGTCACGTCCGCGCGAGGCCAGGCGTGCGCGCATCCCGCGACGCCCGGCGCCACGGTGTTCGGCATCACCGACCGGACCTCGCCCGAGTGGGCGGCGTGGGCCAACGGCGTTGCCGTGCGCGAGCTCGACTTCCACGACACCTTCCTCGCGGCCGAGTACTCGCACCCGGGCGACAACATCCCCCCGATCCTCGCCGTCGCCCAGCACACGGGAGCCGACGGCGCGGCGCTCGTGCGCGGCATCGCCACCGGCTACGAGATCCAGATCGACCTCGCCAAGGCGATCAGCCTGCACCGGCACAAGATCGACCACGTCGCCCACCTCGGCCCATCCGCGGCCGCGGGCATCGGGACACTGCTGGGGCTCGCCCCCGAGGTGATCTACCAGGCCATCGGCCAGGCGCTGCACACGACGACCGCCACGCGCCAGTCGCGCAAGGGCGAGATCTCCACGTGGAAGGCGCACGCGCCCGCCTTCGCCGGCAAGCTCGCGGTCGAGGCGGTCGACCGGGCCATCCGCGGCCAGACCTCGCCGTCGCCGATCTGGGAAGGTGAGGACGGCGTCATCGCCTGGCTGCTCGACGGCGTCGACGGGCGATACGAGGTGCCGCTGCCCGCTCCCGGCGAGTCGAAGCGCGCGATCCTCGACAGCTACACCAAGGAGCACTCGGCCGAGTACCAGGCGCAGGCCTGGATCGACCTGGCCCGCAAGCTGCACCGGGAGCGTCCGGAGATCGCCGACCCCGAGCGGGTCGCGTCGATCGTGCTCGAGACCAGCCACCACACGCACTACGTGATCGGCTCGGGTGCGGGCGACCCGCAGAAGTACGACCCGACCGCGTCGCGCGAGACGCTCGATCACTCGATCCCGTACATCTTCACCGTCGCGCTGCAGGACGGCGGCTTCGACCACGTCGGCTCCTACCTCCCGGAGCGCGCGGCGCGACCCGACACCGTGGCGCTCTGGCAGAAGGTCACGACCGTCGAGGACGCGGAGTGGACCCGCCGGTACCACTCGCTGGACCCCAAGGAGCAGGCGTTCGGCGGTGCGATCGTGGTGACGTTCACCGACGGTTCGACCTTCCGCGACGAGATCGCGGTCGCCGATGCGCACCCGCTCGGTGCTCGCCCGTTCGCCCGCGCCGACTACGTGCGCAAGTTCCGCACGCTGGCCGACGGCGTCCTCGAGGCCGCCGAGATCGAGCGTTTCCTCGGCCTCGCCGAGCGACTCCCCGAGCTGACGGCGGCCGAGGTCGGCGAGCTCAACATCGTCGCCGGGTCGCTCCCGGTGGCCCCGAAGGGACTCTTCTGATGCTGCAATCGACGATTCCGCCGCACGAGAAGCGCGCGGCCTTCCGCGCGGCGCTCGCGAGCGGGCGGACGCTGCGGATGCCCGGCGCGTTCAACCCGCTGTCGGCCCAGCTGATCGAGGACAAGGGCTTCGAGGGCGTCTACATCTCGGGCGCCGTGCTGTCGGCCGACCTCGGCCTGCCCGACATCGGGCTCACGACGCTCACCGAGGTGGCGGCGCGAGCCGGTCAGATCGCGCGGGTGACCGACCTGCCCGCGCTCGTCGACGCCGACACGGGCTTCGGCGAGCCCATGAACGTGGCCCGCACGGTGCAGACCCTAGAGGACGCCGGCGTGGCCGGTCTGCACATCGAAGACCAGGTCAACCCGAAGCGCTGCGGTCACCTCGACGGCAAGGAGGTCGTCGACGAGACGACCGCGCTCAAGCGGATCCGTGCCGCCGTCGAGGGTCGCCGCGACCCGAACTTCCTCATCATGGCGCGCACCGACATCCGGGGCGTCGAGGGGCTCCAGGCTGCGACGGACCGCGCCAAGGCCCTCGTCGACGCCGGCGCCGACGCGATCTTCCCCGAGGCCATGTCGAGCCTCGAGGAGTTCGCCGCGGTGCGGGCGGCGGTCGACGTGCCGATCCTCGCCAACATGACGGAGTTCGGCAAGAGCGAGCTCTTCACCGTCGAGCAGCTCGCGGGCGTCGGGATCAATCTCGTGATCTTCCCGGTCTCGCTGCTGCGCCTCGCCATGGGTGCTGCCGAACGCGGCCTCGACCGGCTCGCGGCCGAGGGCTCGCTCGCGTCGTCCGTGCCCGAGATGCAGACCCGCGCGCGGCTCTACGAGCTGCTCGACTACTCCGGCTACTCGTCCTTCGACGACGGCATCTTCACCTTCGACCTACGAAACAACAGGAGCGAGGCATGACCGACCAGATCGAGATCAAGAAAGGGCTCGCCGGTGTCACAGTCGACACCACCGCGGTCTCCAAGGTGAACCCCGAGACGAACTCCCTGCTCTACCGCGGTTACCCGGTGCAGGAGCTCGCCGCGGAGAAGAGCTTCGAGGAGGTCGCGTACCTGCTCTGGTACGGCGAGCTGCCGAACGAGCGCGAGCTCGCGCAATTCACGACGACCGAGCGTTCGCGCCGGGCCCTCGACGACAACGTCAAGCAGGTCATCGACGGGCTGTCGCGCGACACACACCCCATGGACGTCGTGCGCACCGCCGTGAGCGTCATCGGCGCCGACGACCCCCAGGCCTGGGACAGCGAGCCCGACCAGATCCTCGACAAGGCGCTCACGCTGTTCGCCAAGCTGCCGGCGATCGTCGCCTACGACCAGCGCCGGCGACAGGGCCTGCCCGTCGTCCCCGCGCGCGACGACCTGGGCTACGCCGCGAACTTCCTCTACATGACGTTCGGCACCGAGCCCGACGAGGTCGTCCGCAAGGCCTTCGACGTCTCCGCGACGCTGTACGCCGAGCACTCGTTCAACGCGTCGACCTTCACGGCTCGCGTCGTCACCTCGACGCTCTCGGACTACTACTCGGCGATCACGGCCGCCATCGGTGCGCTCAAGGGCCCGCTCCACGGCGGCGCCAACGAGGCCGTGCTGCACGTCTTCGACGAGATCGGCAGCGCCGACCGGGCGGAGGCGTGGCTCGAGACCGCGCTGGCCGAGAAGCGGAAGATCATGGGCTTCGGCCACCGCGTGTACAAGCACGGCGACTCGCGCGTGCCCACGATGAAGGCGTCGCTCGACACGCTCATCGAGCACTACGACCGGCCCGACGTGCTCGCGCTGTACGACGCGCTCAACGATGCGATGCAGGCGCGGAAGGCCATCCAGCCGAACCTGGATTACCCCTCGGGGCCCGCGTACCACCTGATCGGGTTCGACACCGAGCAGTTCACGCCGATCTTCGTCGCCTCACGCGTGACGGGGTGGACCGCGCACATCCTCGAGCAGCGCGCCTCGAATGCGCTCATCCGGCCGCTGAGCGCATACGTCGGCCCCGACGAGCGCCACGTCTGACGCGTCACCCGCCGACGAGATCCCTCTGACGCGACGCCGGCCGGGCCCCCTCCCCGGCCGGCGTCGTTCACGTCCGGCGTCGTTCACGTCCGGCGCAGTGCCGAGCCGCCCTCGTTCCTGATCCGCGCGCTCAGGGTGTGCGCGTGCCCGAGCAGGATCCGGCCGAGCGCGGCGAGCCGCGCGGGCGCGAACCGGAAGTCGACGCCCGTGATGCTGAGCGCGAACTCGGGCGCTCCGGTCCTGCCGAACACCGCGGCTCCGAGCCCGTAACTGCCCTCGACGATGAGACCCGGGTTCAGCGCGAAGCCGCGCGCCCTGGTCTCCGCGAGTCGTGCGCGGAGCGGCGCCTCCGCGTGGGCCTCGCCCCAGGCGTCGCCCAGTTCCGGATGCCTCGTGAGGTAGCCGTCCACATCGTGATCGGGGAGGAATGCGAGGATGACGAGCCCCGCGGACGCGATGCCGAGCGGGAAGCGCACGCCCTCGGCCAGCACGAACGAGCGGATCGGGAAGCTCCCCTCCTCGCGCAGCAGGCAGACCGTCTCGTCGCCGCGCCGCACCGAGAGGAACGCGCTCTCCTCGGTCGCGACGGCGAGCGAGCGGACGATGTCGCGTGCGAGCTCCGTGATGTCGAACCGCGTGGCGGCCACCGCACCCATCAGGTAGAGCTCGGGGCCGGGCATCCACCGCCCCGAAAGCTCGTCGTGGTCGACGAGGCCTTCACGGCGGAGCGCGGCGAGCAGGCGGTGCGCCGTGGGCCGCGTCAGCCCGGTGCGCTGGGCGAGCTCGGCCGCCGTGGCGCCCGTCGCGCCCGCAGCCGTCACCTGACGGAGCAGCGCGGCCGCCCTCGCCACCGCCTGTGCGCCGGGCACCACCGTCGAGCTGTCCACGATATGGACTCTATGACCGGCTTCTTCCACATGGCAAGATCGTGCGTGCGAGGCATCCGCCCGGGACGCGAGCATAGGTCTCGCCGGCCCGACCAGGCCGCGCGAGGTGCGACGAGGAGGTTGATCGCCGATGATCGACAAGGCGTTCGCGACGGCCGCCGAGGCCGTCGCCGATATCGGCGACGGGGCGTCGCTAGCGGTCGGCGGGTTCGGCCTCTCGGGCAACCCGATGACGCTGATCGAGGCGCTGCTGCAGCAGGGCACCCGCGAGCTGTCGATCGTGTCGAACAACTGCGGCGTCGACGACTGGGGGCTCGGCGTGCTGCTCGCCGCCGGACGCATCCGGAAGATGACATCGTCGTACGTCGGTGAGAACAAGGAGTTCGAGCGGCAGTACCTGTCCGGCGAGCTCGAGCTGGAGCTCACGCCCCAGGGCACGCTCGCCGAGAAGCTCCGGGCCGGCGGCTCGGGGATCGCCGCGTTCTTCACCCAGACCGGCGTCGGCACGCAGGTCGCCGAGGGCGGGCTGCCCCGCCGGTATGGGCCCGACGGGTCGGTCGCCGTCGCCTCGGACCCCAAACCCGTGCAGACGTTCACGGTGCGCGGCGAGGCGCGGGAGTTCGTGCTCGAAGAGGCGATCACGACCGACTTCGCCCTCGTGCACGCGCTGGCCGGCGACCGCCACGGCAACCTCGTCTTCAATAAGGCCGCTCGCAACTTCAATCCGCTCGCGGCGATGGCCGGCCGCGTGTGCATCGCCCAGGTCGAGCGGCTGCTCGAGCCGGGCGAGATCGATCCGGACCGGGTGCACCTGCCGGGCGTCTTCGTCCACCGTGTCGTCGAGGTCGGCCCCGACATCGAGAAACGGATCGAACGCCGAACCGTGTCCGCCGAGGCATCCGCACCCGCCCCCGCACCCGAGGGAGTCTGAGATGGCGCTCGACCGCAACCAGATGGCCGCGCGCGCCGCGCGCGAGCTCGCCGACGGCTCGTACGTGAACCTCGGCATCGGGCTGCCGACGCTCGTGCCGAACTTCGTCTCGCCCGGCGTGACGGTCTCGCTGCAGTCCGAGAACGGGATCCTCGGCGTCGGGCCGTACCCCGCCGAGGATGCCGTCGACCCCGACCTCATCAATGCCGGCAAGGAGACCGTCACGACGCTGCCCGGTGCGTCGTTCTTCGACTCGGCGATGAGCTTCGGCATGATCCGCGGCGGCAAGATCGATGTCGCCATCCTCGGCGCCATGCAGGTGTCGGCGACCGGCGACCTCGCGAACTGGATGATCCCGGGAAAGATGGTGAAGGGACCCGGCGGGGCCATGGACCTCGTGCACGGTGCAGGCCAGGTCGTCGTGCTCATGGAGCACGTCGCGCGAGACGGCTCGGCCAAGATCGTCGACGAGTGCACGCTGCCGCTCACCGGCCGCGGCGTGGTCGACCGGATCATCACCGACCTCGCCGTCATCGACGTCACCGAGTCGGGCCTCGTCCTCGTCGAGGTGGCCCCGGGGGTCACCGTCGACGAGGTCGTCGCGGCGACCGAGCCGCCGCTCGCGATCGCCGACGACCTGCGGGTCGCGGCGGGCTGACGGGTGGTGCTCGCACGCGTGAGCGCAGACCGTCACCGGAGCGCCGAAGGCCGGTTCCACCTGGTATGCCGGCCGTGGACGCGTGCGTAGTACGCCATCCCGAGCAACGAGACCGCGCTGAGGGCGGCATACATCCCCGGATACCCGACCAGGGCGACGAGCACGCCATCCACGAGCGGACCCAGTCCCACGCCGAGATCGAGCGCGAGGAAGAACGTCGAGGTCGCGAGCGCGACCCGGCCCTGGCCCGCGAGGGTCACCGTGATCGACTGCATGGTCGGCATGAGCACGCCGAAGCCGAAGCCGACCAGCACCGCCGAGACCGGGACGACCCAGCCCTCGACGCCGAGGACGAGGATGCCGATCCCGGCCGCGAGACATCCCAGGAGCGGGTACACGACCGCGTTGTCACCGAGCCGATCCTGGATGCGGCCGACGAACAGCCGGCCGACGAGCACGACCGCGGCGTAGACGGCGAAGTACGTGCCGCCCACGACCGCTCCGGTGACGTTCACGGAGTAGGGGTTGATGAAGCTCAGCACGCCTGAGAACGCGACACCCGCCACGAACATCAGCGCGGCGGCCGGAAGCGCCGCGCGTTCGACGAAGGTCCAGATGCTCCAGTTGCGCAGGGCGACCCGATCCGCGTCCGTGATCCCGCGTTCAGGCACCCGCAAGAACAGGGCACCGACGAGCGCCACCGCAGCGCTGCACGCCGACGCGACGAAGAGCGACGGGAATCCGGCGATTCCGATCAGCGCCGTACCGAGCGCCGGTCCGACCGCGGACCCGAGGGTCGTCGAGATGCCGTAATACCCGGCGCCTTCGCCCCGCCTCGTGGCGGGGATGAGCGCGAACGCGCCCGTCGTCACGGCGGTGCTCGCAGCCCCGAACACGACGCCGTTGAGGCCTTGCAGGACCATGAGCACCCATAGGTGTTCGACGACCGACTGCGCGAGCGCCAGCGCGATGCACGCGCCGAGGCAGACGAGCAACGTGCGCCGGCGCCCGGCGACGTCGAGGAACTTTCCTCCGACGAGGCGGGCGATCACCGAGCCGACGACGAATGCCCCGGACACGACGCCGGCGACGAACTCGTCGGCGAGGAACCCCTCGAGCGCGTAGAGCGCCATCGTGGTGATCATCAGGTAGAAGATCACCACGATGCAGAAGTTCACCCCGATCGCGAGGAGGTACCGTCGGCTCCACAGCGGCTCGGGCCGCGCCGACGCGGCGAGCGGATCGGTCACCTCGCGACCGCCACCCCGGAGGAGGGCATATCAGGACCGGCGCAGGGATGCCGACCCGGTCGTGTCGCGGCCGCGACTTCCGGGCGTCGTCTGAATGGGGTCGCCGTACCAGGTCATCCCCTCGGGCATGTCGTCCTTCTTCCACTCGACCGCCTGCCAGTCGGGGTCGAAGATCTGGTAGCCGCCCGAGTACAGCTCGACCCGGTGGTCGGATCCGGGATCGTGAACGTACAGGTACATGGCCTGACCGATGCCGTGCTTACCCGGTCCGACCCCGTACGCGACGTCGTGGTCGCGGAGGATGTCGGCGGCGGTGAGCACGTCGGAGAAGTTCTCGAGGTTGAACGCGACGTGGTGCATCTGCGCCGTCTTCTCCATCATGTTGGCCACGATGGCGATGTCGTGCATCTGCGAGGTCACCGACATCCACGAGGCCAGCAGGGTGGTCGTGTCGGGGATGTTCGCGTACTCGCGTCGCTTGAACCCGAGCGCGCGCGAGAGCCACGCTTCGGCCTGGTTGATGTTGCCCGGACTGGTCTGCACGTTGAAGTGGTCGATGCGCCGCACCCCGAGGCCCCGGCGTTTCGATGAGTTGGTGGGCAGCTTCGACCGGAGGGACGGGTCCGCCGTGTCGGTGGACTCCATGTCGTGGTAGAGCTCGATCGGGTGGCCACCCCAGGGCATGAGGAACCGCACGGCGGTGCCGCGTCCGAGCTCGGTTCCAGCGGGAACCTCGAGGACCTCGATCTCCTGCTCGAGCAGCTCGTCGTGAAAACGCTCGACGTCTTCCGCTCGGTGCACGCGGAAGCTGAACGAGTTGACGAGGGCCTCGGCCTGCTCGGTGAGCACGAGCGAGTGGTGATGCAGCTCTTGGTAGCCGCGCAGGTAGGCGATGCCCGGTTGCTCCGCGACGAGCTCCATCCCGAGGATGTCCCGGAAGAAGCCGAGCGAGGCGTTCAGGTCCTTCGTGCCGAGATTGATGGCTCCGGTCTTGGCGATGCGCGGGCCCGGATCGTAGCGATCTGCGTGAATCGACATCTTCGTCTGTCTCCTTGGTGACGTGGCTGGGGGGTCAGCGCGCAGGATCGGGCGCGGCGGTGAGATCGAGGGCGACGTCGGCGAGCATGTCCTCCTGGCCCCCGATGAGTTTGCGCCGACCCACCTCGACGAGGAGCGCTCTGGCATCGAGTCCGTGTTCGGCGGCGACGCGTTCAGCGTGCCGGAGGAAGCTCGAGTAGACGCCGGCGTACCCGACGGTGAGGGTCTCGCGATCCACCTGAACGGGTCGGTCCTGGAGTGGGCGGACGAGGTCGTCTGCGGCATCCTGCAGCGCGAAGACATCGGCGGCGACGTCGAAGCCCTCGAGCTGAGCGACGGCGGTGAATGCCTCGATCGGCGTGTTCCCGGCGCCCGCACCGTGCCCGGCGAGCGAGGCATCGACCCGGAAGGCGCCCTCCTCGACGGCCGCGACCGAGTTCGCGACCGCGAGCGAGAGGTTCTGGTGCGCGTGGATGCCGATCTGCGTGCGTGGGTCGAGCACATCGCGGTAGGCGCGGATGCGGTCGCGAACGCCGCCGACGGTGAGCCGGCCTGCGGAGTCGGTGACGTACACGCACGCGGCCCCGTACGATTCCATGAGCTTGGCCTGCCGAGCCAGCTCGGCCGGCTCGATCAGGTGCGCCATCATGAGGAAGCCCGAGACATCCATCCCCCATTCGCGTGCGGCGGCGATGTGCTGCGCCGCGACGTCGGCTTCGGTGCAGTGCGTGGCGACGCGGACGGAGCGCACGCCGTGTTCGAACGCGGCGCGCAGATCGGCGAGCACGCCCACGCCGGGCAGCAGCAGGGTCGTGAGCACCGCGTGCTGCACTTCCTCGGCGGCCGCGTCGATCCACTCCAGGTCCGTGCTCGACCCGGGGCCGTAGGTGAGGCTCGAGCCGCCCAGGCCATCGCCGTGGGTCACCTCGATCGCGTCGACACCGGCCCGGTCGAGCGCCCGTACGATGCTGCGGACGCGATCGGTGCTCACCTGGTGTCGCATGGCGTGCATGCCATCGCGCAGCGTGACGTCCTGCAGGTAGACCTTCCGATTCGCCATCTCAGCGCCCTTCCTTCGCGAGACGCTCGCCCACCCTGAGGGCGGCCGACGTCATGATGTCGAGGTTCCCCGCGTAGGCGGGCAGGTAGTGGGCGGCGCCCTCGACCTCGAGGAACACGCTCACCTTGGTGTACGCCTCCCGACGCGCACCTTCCGGCACGACCGGGTCGGCTTCCGGCCCCGCATCCGCGAACTGCACGGCGTGCTTGAGCCGGTACCCGGGCACGTATTCGGCCACGGCGGCCACCATCCGTTCGACGGAGGCGGCAACGGCGTCGCGCTGCTCCGGATCGAGCCTCGGGGTGAGCGTGAGCACGGTGTCTCGCATGATCATCGGCGGGTCGGCCGGGTTGAGGATGATGATGGCCTTGCCACGCGCGGCCCCGCCGACCTGTTCGATGGCGCGGGCGGTCGTCTCGGTGAACTCGTCGATGTTGGCGCGCGTACCCGGTCCCGCAGAGCGCGACGACACCGACGCGACGATCTCGGCGTAGGCGACCGGGACCACCTGGTTCACGGCCGCCACGATCGGGATGGTCGCCTGACCTCCGCACGTCACCATGTTGACGTTCGCGCTGCCGAGGTGCTCGTCGAGGTTCACGGGCGGCACGATGAACGGGCCGAGGGCAGCCGGGGTGAGGTCGACCAGACGCTTCCCGTGGGGCGCGAGACGTTCGGCGTTGGCACGGTGCGCGCCCGCAGAGGTCGCGTCGAACACGATCGCGATCTCGTCGAACTGCGGCGAGGCGATGAGCCCCTCGATGCCTTCGGACGTGGTCTCGAAGCCGAGTCGCGCCGCCCGGGCCAGACCGTCGGAAGCCGGGTCGATCCCGACGAGGACGGCCATCTCGAGCACGTCGGACAGCCGGTGCACCTTGAACATGAGGTCGGTGCCGATGTTGCCGGAGCCGATGATGGCGACTTTCGTCATGCTGGAGTTCCTCCCGTGGTCGCGGACACATGTCCGATCTGGCTGATCCCGGCCGTGATGCGCATCCCCGGCCGTAGGGGGACCATCGGCCCGAGTGCACCGGAGAGGATCACCTCGCCGGCTCTGAGCGGCCGGCCCTGCCCGGCGGCCGTGCGCGCCACCCAGACGAGCGCCTCGACCGGGTCGCCGAGACAGGCGGAGCCGCGCCCGGTCGAAACCACCTCACCGTCGACGCTCATGCTCATCTCCACCTCCCGGAGGTCGACCCGGCGCGGGTCGACGGCGCCGTCGCCGAGGAGGTAGAGGCCGCTGGAAGCGTTGTCGGCGACCGTGTCGAACAGCGAGATGCGCCAGTCGGCGATGCGGCTGTCGACGATCTCGAGCGCGGGGGTCGCGTACTCGACCGAGTCGAGCACGGAATCGCGGTCGAGCGCGTCGACGTCGTGGTCGAGCACGAAGGCGATCTCGGCTTCGATCTTCGGCTGGATGAGACGCCCCAGGTCGATCGGCGAGCCCGGCCGTACCTCCATGTCGGCGAGGAGCAGGCCGAAATCCGGTTGATCCACCCCGAGCTGAGCGCGTACCGCGTGAGCCGTGAGTCCGACCTTGTGACCGACGAGCGGGTTGTCGTCCGTCTCGCGCGGTCCCATGACGAGGCCCTGCACCCGGTAGGCCTCCTCGAGGGTGCGGATGCCGGGGCTGATCGGCTCGATCGGCGTTCGCGTCTCGAGTGCGGTGCGAAGGGCGTGCGCGATGCGTGCGGCGCGTTCGTCGGTCATTTCACCGCCGCCTTTCTCACCGGCGTGCGGCGGTGTGTGCGGGTCGCGACGGCGGGCCGCACAGGTGCGCTGGGAGCGGGCGTCTCGGGCGACTCCGGCCGGAGGTGGGCTGCGGCGGCGACCGCGTGGAGCATCCGTCCGACGTTCTGGGCGGTGCCGGCTGCCGCGATGAACCGGTCGGGGCGGAGCACGAGCGCCGCGGTGGGACGTTGGTCGAACCAGCGCTTGATGCGCCCGTCCACGTCGCCCGCGACGACCGTGCCGGGCGAGGTGGCCCCGACGAGCTGGGTGACCGGACGCAGCGAGATGACGGCTGCGTCGAGGCGTCGCACGAGCTCCCGCGCCTCGGGACTGAGATGCGCGTGCGGATCGCCGCCCCAGACGAGAACGGCCCAGCGGTATCCGATCAGGTCGTCGAGCCGCACCTCGTCGCCCTCGACCGTGCGTACCGTGGGCTGGATGAACTGGGTGCCGACCGGCGAGGGAACCCCCGTGAAGCTCCGGAACGAGGTGAGCAGCCCTTTCCCACGCAGTTCGGCCCGCGCCGCGCCGGGGGTGTGGTCGATCGGGTCGACGACGACGCCGCGGGTGTAGCGCGGCATGGGCTTGTACTTCATCTGCACGAAGTACGACTTGATGGACGGGACGAGGGCGAGCGTCGACGCCGCCGAATCGCGAAGGGCTGCGACCAGGCGATTCGTCGGCCTGATGAAGCGACCGAACGCGACGGAGATGTCGATCATGGCTTTCGCGTGCGGGCGGCGCTCGACCGTGTACGTGTCGAGGAGCGCGTCCTCCGACTCGCCGCGCACGACCGCGGCGAGCTTCCATGCGAGGTTGGTCGAATCCCGCATCCCGCTGTTCCAGCCCTGACCCTGCCAGACCGGCATGAGGTGGGCGGCATCGCCGGCGAGCAGGATGCGACCCTGGCGAAACGTGCTCGCGATGCGTGAGTGGTGCGTGTAGACGCGACGACGGAGCACGGCGACCTGCTTCGGGTTCGGGAGGTGGGGCGCGAGCAGGCGCGCGATGAACGCATCGTCGGCAGCGAGCTCGTCGGGCTCGTCGTCGAAGAGCATGAACTCGAAGCGGCGCAGGGCATGTGGCAGTGCGAGCGAGACGTATGGCCGGCGCGGATCGCCTCCGACGAACACGTTGGGAGCGCCGAGGGGGTCGTTCTCCATGTCGATGACGATCCATCGCGTCGACGGCGACTGGCCGTCGAACCCCACCCCGAGATGCTTGCGGGTGAGGCTGCGCCCGCCGTCCGCGCCAACGAGGTAGGCACTCCGGTACGTGATCTCTTCATGGTCGCCCGTGTGCACGGTGACGTCGACGTGGCTGCCGTGATCGACGATCGCGGCAGCACGACGGTCGAAGTCGACGGCCACGTGCGGAAAGCGGCTGAGCCCGTCGTAGAGCGCGCGATCGACGGCGGGCTGCACGAAGGCGTTGCGCCGCGACCATCCGAACTCGACCGCGGCCGGTGCGATCTCGGCGAGGATCCGCCCACGTCCATTGACGAGCCGCATGATGTGGTTCGGCGTCGTGTGGGGCAACACGTCCTGGATGAGGCCCATCGTCTGAATGGAGCGCAGCGATTCGTCGTCGATGCCGACGCCGCGCGGGTAGTCGATGAGATCCGGCAGGGCTTCGACGACGTTGACCCGCACGCCGCGGAGTCCCAGGAGGTTGGCGATCGACAGGCCGACGGGGCCTGCGCCCACGATCGTGACGTCGGCCTCGCGCAGCTCGCGAGCAGACGGGTGCGTCATCGTTGACCTTTCCAGTGCTCATTTAGTGAACATTTCAGTTCACATGTTGCGATACGTGGACGCTATCGTTCGGAAACGGCCACGTCAACCACGCGATCGGGCGATCGCCGGCCCGACGCGGGCACGCCAGACGTCGGCCGCCTCAGCGGTGGACGAGGCGCCGGTTCAGACCAGGTTCGAAAGCGTGTCGGCGAGCCGCGTGGCCGACGCGAGTGCCGGTTCCACCGAGGCATCCAAGACCTCGGGCCGGTTGCTCACGATGTTGATGCAGCAGGGCATGCTCCCGCCCATGAGCGGCACCGCGAGGCCATGCAGGTTCGGCTCGATCTCACCGAAGGTTCTCGCATAGCCGACCTCGCGCACCGTGCGCAGCCGCTCGGAGTCCTCGTCGCGGGGCGGCTCCAGCGCGCGGAGCGCGACTCCCGCCGCACCGCGATCGACCACGTGCCGGTCACCCACCTGGAACCCCATGCGGAAGCCCTGCCGCGCCGACTCGAAGACGGCGAGCGCCACCGCATCGTCGCCCTCGCGGACGAACAGCGAGACGGTTGCCCCCACCCGCTCGGCGAGTGCCACGAGCTCGGGTCGCACGGCGGCGCGCAGCGCGGTCAGCCCGCCCTCAGCGAGTCGGATGAGTCCCACCGCGCCACGGAATCGGCCGTCGAGACCGCGGGCGATGAGCCCGGCGTCGGAAAGCGCCGCCAGGATGCGATACGCGATCGACCGGTGCACCTCGAGCTGTTCGGCGAGTTCGCTTATGCTCATGCCGTTGGGCGATTGTGCAACGGCTTGCAGTGCTCGGAGCCCCCGCATCAGCGTCTGCGCACCGAGCGGTGCGGCCGTCGTTGCCTCGTCTCGCGCGGTCACGAGACGATGATATTGGCCGAAGGTGGGAACACCCGTCGCCTGCTCACGCGGCCTCCCGGTCCAGGAAGTCCGTGAGCAGGGCGTTGAACCGCCGCCACTGCTCCCACTGCGGCCAGTGTCCTGCGTCTTCGATCAGCTCGAACCGTCCCCCGGGAATGCGCTCGGCCATATGCAATCCGGCGCCCGCCGGCCCGGAGGGATCGTCGCTGGTCCAGACCACCAACGTGGGCACGGCGATCGACTCCAACTCGGCATCCGTGATGAGATTCCGCGCCCGGACCTCCGGGTCCTGGAGGCAGAGGATATGGCGCATCGAGTCCGCGAACCCCTCCCGCGAGTAGATGGCCCGGCGGATATCGACGAGCTCGTCGGTGACCGAGTCCGCCCGCGCCATGAGCCACTCCAGCCGCGATCGCACGCGCTCGGGACTGGGGTCGTCGGCGGCGGCCTGACTGAGGTCTCGGATGCGCGCCATCACCTCGGGGCGCGCCATCGTGCCTCCCGGCGTGTTCAGGACCAGACGCTCGACCCGGTCCGGATGCTCCGCAGCGAACTTCACCGCGATCCATCCGCCGAGCGACTCACCCGAGAGATGCGCGCGCTCGACGTCATAGACCTCCATGAGCGCCGCCAGGTGTGCGACGTACTCGGGCAGCTCGAGATCGTGGTCGGTGAGCGTCGTGTAGCCGTGGCCCGGGTAGTCGTAGGCGATCACGCGTCGGTTCCGGGCGAGGGCGGCGATGTTGCGGGTGTAGGCCTCGAGATGACCCCCGGTGCCCGGCAGCAGGAACAATGTCTCATCCCCCTCGCCCGCCACCAGGCAGCGCGTCCGCCAGCCCGCCGCGTCCACGTACTCCACCCGGTGCGCGACCGCACCCAGCTCACCCCATGCGGTCGCTCGCGGCGTGTTCTTCCCGCTCATCGCATTCTCCTTCCTCATGCCGTGGCCCCCTCTCCGAGGTAGATCTCCCGGAAGATCGACCAGTCCTTCACATCCGCCACCCGGCTGTCGAGCACGACCCGGCCGTGGTCCAGCACGGCGACGGTGTCGGCGATCGACAGCGAGTTGTCAACGAGCTGCTCAACGAGCACCACGCACAGCCCCTCGTCCCTGAGGCGTGCGATCTCGCCGAACACCTCCTGCACGATCGCGGGCGCGAGGCCCGCCGAGGGCTCGTCGAGCAGCAGGACCCTGGGGTCGAGCATGAGCGCCTGTGCGATGGCGAGCATCTGCTGCTGACCTCCCGAGAGGAGGCCCGCCGGAAGGTTGCGCTTCTCGCCGAGAATCGGGAAGCGCTCATAGGCCGCGTCGATCCCGGCGGCGATGAAGCCTCGGCGCCGCCGGTGCACATAGCCGCCGATTCGGAGGTTCTCCTCGACGGTCCTCGCTCGGAAGATGCGTTTGCCCTCCTGGACGAGCGCGATCCCGGAGCGCGCGCGGGCGTAGGCCGGACCGCTGAGCGGTGCGCCGTCGAAGCTCACGTCGCCGCTCGAGGCGATGAGCCCCGCGATCGCCGCGAGCAGCGTGGTCTTGCCCGCTCCGTTCCGCCCGAGCACGGCGCTGATCTCACCGGCTCCGCACTCCAGGCCCACGTCTCTGAGGACCTGGATCTGGCCGTACCCGGCCGACAACGCACTGATGGAGAGCCCGCTCATCACTGCTCCTTCGTCAGCGCGGCGCCGAGGTAGACCTCGGTGACGCGCGGGTCGTTGCGCACATGGCCGGCGGTGCCCGACGACACGATCCGCCCGGTGTCGAGGACGTAGACGTGGTCGGCGACGGACATCACCATCTCGAAGTTGTGCTCGACGAGCACGATCGTCGCTCCGGATGCCCGCAATTTGCGAATGAGATTGGCAAGCTCCTCGACCTCGCTCTCATCCAGGCCCGAGGCCGGTTCGTCGAGCAGGATGAGCTTGGCATCCGCCGCGAGCGCGCGGGCCACCTCGAGCAGCCGCCGCGTGCCGAGGGGAAGCGCTGCGGCGTCCACATCGGCGAGATGGGCGATGTCGAGCAAGGCGAGCAGCTCGAGGGCTTCGCGTCGATGACGACGGAGCGTCTTGCGGTAGCCGGGCAGCCGAAGCACGGAGGCCGCCATCGAGACGCCGTGTGCGGATTGCATCGCGATCGCCACCGTCTCCGCGGCGGTCAGCCCCTTCGGGATGACCGGGGTCTGGAACGTGCGCGCCACTCCACGGCGGGCCACCTGGTGCGGATGCAACGAAGCGAGGTCCTGGCCGCCGAGCCGGATGGCCCCGGAGGTCGGGCGGTAGAAGCCCGAGACGATGTTCAGCAGCGTCGTCTTCCCCGACCCGTTGGGCCCGATGAGACCGGTCACGGTGCCGGCTTCGAACGTCATCGACACGTCGTCGAGGGCGGTGTTGCCGCCGAACCGTTTGACCAGGTGCTCCACCTCGAGCGACTCTCCCCGCAACCGGGAGATCAGCTCGTCCGAGGGCACGGCGGCCGCCGCATCGGGCAGGACCTCGTCGCGCACGAGGTAGCGGCGCACCAGGTTCCGGCACAGCTGTGCGATCCCGCCCGAGAAGAACAGCGCACCGAGCAGCAGCAGGAGTCCGAAGATGATGAGTGAGAACTGCTGCACCCCGGTGGCGCGCAGCGGGCCGATCACCATGATGACGGCGCCGATGATCGCCCCGTAGATGCTCGCACTGCCGCCGATGATGCTTCCGGCGAGGATGACGATCGCCATCGAGAGCCCGAACGAGGTCGGCGAGATGTAACCGTCCTGGTAGGCGAACAGTGCGCCGGCCGCTCCCGCCGGGAACGCCCCGATGAGATATGCCGTCAGCTTCAGGCGCGTCACCGAGAACCCGAGCGATCGGGCGAGCACCGGGCTCTCGTGCATGACCCGAACGGCGTGCCCGTGCGGCGAGACGATGAAGTTACGGATGGCCGCGAAGAACACGATCGTGACGATCACGACGAGCGTGAAGTACCCGCTGGCCGAGAGCCTCGCGCCGAAGAGCACGGGAAGCGGAATGCCCGACAGCCCCGAGGGTCCGCCGAGCTGCTCGGTGAGCAGCGTCACGACGTCGGGCACCAGCAGAACGAGGAAGAATGTCACCATCGCCATCGACCACGACCCGAGCCGTAGGCCGGGGATTCCGGTGAGCAGGCCCACGACCCCCGCCGCGAGGAGTGCGACGACGAAGGTCAGCGACAGGTCGAACTGCTGGATGGCGAGGTAGGCCGCCGTGTAGGCGCCGATCGCATACAGCGCCGACTGGCCGAGCGCGAGCTCGCCGCTGTAGCCGAACGTCACGTTGAGCCCAAGCACCAGCAGGGCCAGCAGACAGATCGAGACGATGATCCTGAGGACCGCGGGAGCCGCACCGAATAGCGGCAGTGCGAGCACGATGAGTGCGCCCGCGAGTGGCAGGATCCAGAACGGCGCGGTCAGGTACCGGCGCAGGCTGATGCGCATCAGACGACCCTCTCCTGTGCTTTGCCTCGCGAGAAGAGGCCGTGGGGCAGGATGAGCAGCACGAGCAGCAGCATCACGAACACCGTGATGTTCTGCCACTCGCTGCCGAGGTAGCGCGCCGCGAACATCTCGAGCACTCCGACGATGCTGCCCGCGAGGAGCGCACCGAGGAAGCTGCCGAACCCGCCGAGCGCGAGCACGAGGAATGCCTTCACGGCCAGCCCCTCGCCGAGATGGTAGGTGGCGTAGGTTTTGCTGGCCACGAGCGGTGCGACCGCGCCGACGAGCGCGCCCGCGAGCGCGAACGCGCCGGTCGAGAGCCAGCGCACGTTGATGCCGCGCAGCATGGCGGCATCACGGTCCTCGGAGGTGGCGAGCGCGGTGAGGCCGATCGAGGTGCGCGTGCTGAGCAGCCAGGTCCCGAGTCCGGCCACGAGCGCCACGACGATGAGCGCGATCTCGCCCATCGTGACCCGCCCCCCGAGCACCTCGAGCACACCGAACTCTTTCAGGTAGGGCACGCTGCGGGGTTCGGAGCCCCAGACGAGCAGCGCGATACCGGAGAGGATCACGCCGACGCCGAGCGTCGTCACGAGTTCGTTGTGGCTTCCCGTGCTCGCGAGTCGCCGGACCGCGACGATCTCCTCGATCGCCCCGATGAGGGCTCCGACGATCGTGCAGATGACGATCGAGGGGATGAGCGGGATGCCGAACTTCGCGGAGGCCTCGACCGCGATGAACGTGCAGATCATGAGGATGTACGCCTGGGCGAAATTGAAGACCCGCGTGCCGATGAAGACGATGTTGTAGGCGATGGCGACGAGCGCGTACACGGCGCCGATCGAGAGACCGGCCCAGAGGGTGGTGACCATTGGTGTCCTTCGTGTTCACGGTGAGCGGGAGCTGCCGGCCGCGGAGTGCGGCCGGCAGCACGCCGATCACTCGATCGACTCGATCGTTCCCTCCACCACCGGGCCAGGCCGGACGACGATGTAGGCGTCGGTGCTCAGGTTCCGGAAGTGGTTGTCCGTCGTGTAGCTGCGGAACTCGGGGTGGGTGATGTAAGGCGTCTCCCCCTCGTACGGTTCGAGGTTCACGAGCGCGTCGGCGACGGACGGGGCATCCTTCGCGTCCGCCTGCTCGACCGCCTGCTTCACCACATGGACCGCATCCCATTGCAGGGCATAGAGCTGCATGAGCTGATCGAAGGAGCTTCCGCGCTTCTCGAGCTCGCCCGTGAGGTAGGCGAACGCCTCGGTGCCTTCGACCTCGCGCTGCGGGGTGTTGATGGGGAACACGCGCAGGTACAGGTTGTTCCAGTCCTCTTCCCCGCTGATGAGGGCGAGGTTGTTCCCGTTGCCGAGGCCTCCGTCGCCATAGGTGACGATGTCCCAGCCGAGCTTGGTGCGGCTCTCGAGTGCGTACCCGGCGGCCGTGCCGTATCCCTGGATGATGAGGGTGTCTGGGTCGGTCGCCTGGAGCCGCTGCAGCTGCGCGGTCATGTCGAGGTCGGCCGGAGCGTAGCTCTCCTGGACGAGCTCCAGACCCTCGGCCGCGAACACCTCCGAGAACGCCTCCGCGATGCTCTGCCCGAGGGCGTCGTTGGCTCCCAGGTAGGCGACCTTCTCGTAGCCCTCCTCGGTGAACAGCTCGACCGCCGCCTCGGGGTCGAGCGCGACCACCGGGTTGGTCCCGAACGCGTACGGGAACGTCGCAGGGTCGTTGATCTCGTTCGCATAGGTGTTGCTGATCGAGAGCACCTCGTTGCGCGTCAGGAGTGGCAGCATCGCGAGCGACACCGCGCTCGAGACGCCGTGGACGACCATGTCGGGCTTCGCCTCGTCGAGCTGCTCCTGGAGGAGGGTCACGGCTTTCGTCGGATCGAGCTGATCGTCGGCGATGATGAGCTCGATCTGTTCGCCGTTGATGCCGCCTTCGGCGTTGATGCGATCGACGGCGATCTCGAGCCCTTCCTGCTGGGCCTTGGAGGAGCCGGCGAGTGGCCCCGTGAGCGAGAGGCTCGCGTAGATGGTGAAGGTGCCGCCGCCATCGTCGCCGGAATCGCCGCCTTCGGCGGGATCGCCTGCTGCGCACCCGGTGAGGGCCAGCGCCGCTGCTGCGGTGAGGGCGAGTGCCGGCCCCCAGATCTTTGAAACCACGTTGTTTCCTTCCGATCGAACGGACTTGCGCGTCGTCGCGCAAAGGACCCTCAGAGGTGCGAGGGGGCCGAGGACGTCATACGCAGATGGCCTCGTCGGCCTTGACAGCATGACGCACCCGGAGCACACTCGTCAATATATGCACGAATGTGTTCGAAAAGTGACATCCGCACTGGCCGAACTGATCCCGGAGCGAAGGAGCACCGATGCCCGCAGTCGCGCACGAGCCATTCGATGAGGAGACCGACGTCATCGTCGTCGGCTCCGGGGCAGGCGGCCTCAGCGCGGCCGCGATCGCCGCGGAAGGCGGCGCATCGGTCATCGTGCTCGAGAAGGCCGGGATCATCGGCGGGACGACACGGAAGTCCGCCGCGGCACTGTGGATCCCCGGCAATCGGTACCTGCGCGACGCGGGCATCGAGGATCGCGCCGAAGACGTCATCCGATTCCTCGCGCGCCTCGGCCGACCAGCACTCTATGATCCGGAAGCGCCACGGTTCGGGCTCCCGGAATGGGAGTACGAGATGCTCGCGGCGTTCTGTGCGCACGCACCGACGGCCCAGGATGAGCTGGAGCGCATCGGGGCGATGTGGCTCGCGCCCTCCCCGTTCGGCATCTCGGACTATCAGGGCCACCGTGCCGAGAATCTGCATCCGGTGGGACGGACCCTCTACGAAGCACAGACGCTCGGCGCGGCCGATGGCGGCCAGGTGCTCGTCGATCGGCTCGCCGCGGGCGCTCGGAGGCACGGGGCTGAGATCCGCGTCGAGCACGAGGTGCGTGCCGTCGTCGAAGACGACGAGCGTGCCGTCGTCGGGGTCGTCGTCGAGGGGCCCTCCGGCGTGCGGCGCATCCGGGCGCGTGCGGGGGTGATCTTCGCCAGCGGTGGATTCACGCACAATCCGGAGTACCGACTGCAATTCCTCAATGGCCCGTTCATGGGTGGGTGCGCCGCGCCGACGAACACCGGCGACTTCCTGCGCATCGGGCTCGACCTGGGCGTCCAGCTGGGGGACCTCTCTGAGGCCTGGACGGTCGCGATCAACACCGAGCGCATGGAGCGCGAGCCCGACACGTTCATGTCGAGCTTCTACGTGCTGGGCGACGGCATGGTCCAGGTCAATCGTGCCGGAAAGCGCGCCGTCAATGAGAAGGCGCCGTACAACGAGCATGGCCGCGTCATGTCCGACTGGGATCCGGTGAAGCTGCGCTACCCGAACATGCCGCTGATCGCCATCTGGGACGAGCACGTCGCCGCGCGCTGGGGCATCGACCGCTTCGGCAACCCGGTTCCCGCCCCCGGCGCCGACCCGTACTGGGTCGTATCGGGTGACTCGCTCGACGCGCTGGCCGCCGCGATCGACGGAAAGCTTGCCGAGCTCGGCGGCCGGGTCGGTCATGCCCGCCTCGACGAGGACTTCGTCGGCAACCTGCAGGTCACCCTCGACCGCTACGGCGACTTCGCGGACGCGGGTGTCGACGAGGACTTCGGCCGCGGCGACACCGAGTTCGAGCGGTACGTGAGCGCTCGCTTCGGCGATGGCGACGGGCCGAACCCGCTCATGCGTCGCCTGGCCACCTCGGGTCGTCTCTACGCCGCCGTGCTCGCGCTCGGCACCCTCGACACCAAGGGAGGTCCGCGCACGACGCCGCAGCGTGAGGTGCTCCGAACCGACGGGCGGGTCGTACCTGGCCTGTACGCAGTGGGCAATTGCGCGGCGTCGGCAACCGGTCAGGGGTATCCCGGCGCCGGCGCCACGCTCGGTCCGATCGTGACCGAAGGGTATCTGGCTGCCACACAGGTTCTCGCGCGCGTGGGTCGGGTCGGGGTCGATGCCTGACGCGCAGTGGGACGTGCTCGTCGTCGGGTCGGGTGCGGCAGGCTTGTGCGCGGCGATCGAAGCCCATGACGCGGGGGCGTCCGTCCTGGTGCTCGAGGCATCGGCCGAACCGGGCGGATCGTCTCGGATGTCAGGCGGCATGATCCTCGCTGCGGGCACTGAACTTCAGCGCCGGCACGGCATCGTCGACACCGCTGACGCGTTCTACCACGACTACCTGCTGCACACGCAGTGGAAGGTGCGCCCGGGGTGCGCCCGCCGTATCGCCGACGAGTCCGCCGAGGCGATCACGTGGCTCGAGCGGCACGGCGTCGAGTTCTACGACTTCCTGTCCGACGCAGGCTACGACGGGGTCCCTCGTACGCATAGCGCCGTCGGTCGCGGGGCGGGCATCATCGACCCGCTGCTCGACCGCGTACGCGAACGCGGGATCGAGATCCGCTGTGACGCACGCGTCACGCGGCTGCTGGATCGGGACGGTCACGTCGTGGGCGTTTCGACCGGCGACGGTGAGATCCTCGCGTCGTCGGTCGTGCTCGCGACCGGCGGGTTCGGCGCCGACCCCGAGCGTGTCCGCGAGCTCATCCCGGCGACCCGACGTGCCGGTGACGAGCTCTGGTACATCGGCGCCGATGGAGCCCAGGGCGACGCGCTGACGTTCGCCCGCGAGCTCGACGTGCCGGTGGTCGGCCACGGTCGCGGGGTCGTCATGACGACGCCGGGCTTCACGACCGAGGCGTTCGAGGGATATCTCCCGGGCTGGATGCTGCTCGTCAACCGGGCCGGGCTGCGGTTCTGCGACGAGTCGCTGCCCTACGGGCTCATGGACGGGCTCGTGCGCGAACAGGGTGATGAGGCCTGGGTGGTGTTCGACCACGCTGCCAAGGAGGCGGCCGCGCCGGGTGCGCCCGCCGAGTACCGGCTGCAGATCCCCTCCCTGCCGGGCCGGCCGAGCCCGAACTGGAACCGCGAGATCATCGACGCGCAAGTGTCCGCGGGGCGGGTGGCCCGTGCGGAGACCATCGAGCAGCTCGGCGCCGACCTCGGCCTTCCCGGTGCGACCCTGGCAGGAACCGTGCATCGGTACAACGAGGGCGCCGCGCGGGCGGAAGACCCCGACTTCGGCAAACGGGGAGAGTTCATGCGCCCGATCGGCACCGCGCCGTTCTACGGCGCCCGAATGAGTCTCGCGACGGTCTGCCTCACCTCGGTGGGGCCGGCCATCGACGGCGACGGACGCGTCATCGGCCGGTCGGGTGCACCGGTCGGCGGCCTGCTCGCCGCGGGCGAGTGCACGGGCGGCACGCTGGGCGATCGCTATGTGGGCACGGGGAACTCATGGACCAATTGCGTCGTGTTCGGCCGCATCGCCGGGCGGACCGCCGCCGGGGCCTGAGGCGGATCCCTCCGAGCGTGCGCGTTCGAGGCTATGGTTGGGGGCATGGCCGCCCCGTTCAGCTCCCGCGTCGCGTCGTCGATGACGCGCGGGCGCGACGTGGTGTGCCCGCCCGGCCTCGCCTGCCACGGTGAGGTCCTGATCCTCCTTCCCTCACGACGCGCTCCTCCACCCCGGTGATCATTCCCACTTTCACCGCTCGGAGCGTGTCGCATACTGCGATGCGCTCTTTTTGTTTGCAAGGAGAGCCCCATGGCCCAGGACGTGAAGCGCGCGCTCGAGGAGCAGCGACGCGAGTATCACCGCATCATCAACGAGCTGCCGCCGGTGCATGTCGACCCGGTCGCCGCGCAGCAGGCGCACGCCGCGCGCACCGCGATGGCCGAGATCGACGGCGCGCTGCACCGGATCGTCGACGGGACCTACGGGCTGTGCACCTCGTGCCGGGAGCCGATCCCGTCCGCCCGGCTCGAGGCGCGACCGCACACCGAGCACTGCGTCCCGTGCCAGGAGGCCGCGGGAAGGTGATGGCAGCGGGGCGGAGCGGCGCACCCCCGTCAGCTCCGCTCCGCCGCGGCCATCCCGTCCATCGCGGTCGCGAGCACGATGGCCGCCATCGCCTCGGCGTCGACCTGGCCGCCGGGCCGATACCACTCGGTGAGTGAGTTGACCATGCCGAAGATCAGGCGGGTCGCCACGGCGGCGTCCACGTCGTCGCGAAGCAGCCGCTCGGCCTGTGCCGTGCTCACGACCTCGGTGACGCGGTGGTCGAACACGCGCCGGCGTTCGAGCGCGGCGACCTCGACGGGGCTGTTGCCGCGTACGCGCAGCAGCAGCGTGACGTAGGGGAGCTTCTCGATCAGGACGACGACCGCGCCGCGGATCACGTGACCGAGTCGCGATGCGGCTGAGCCGGTCTGCGCCGCGGGCTGCTCGAGCACCTGCTCGAGACCGGTGAGGGCTTCGTCGAGCGCGAGGGCGAGCAGCTGCTCCTTGGACTCGAAGTGGTGGTAGAGCGCGGACTTGGTCAGCCCGAGGCGTTCGGCGAGATCGGCGACGGATGTCGCGTCGTAGCCCTTCTCGATGAAGAGCTGGACCGCGACGTCGAGCACCTGGGCGCGATCGTAGCCCGGCCGACCCCGTTTCGCCCGGTCGGGGGCGGATTCGGAGGGCGCCTGCGAAGCGATGCTCATCACGACCTTTCCACAGCTCGCTGGTCTCGATCGAGCTGGATGCATCACTCAGTCTGCCGCAAGGCTTTGCGCTCGGGCGCATTCCATGGCATATTACTGACCGATCGGTGAGGAAATCTGACCGACGGCGATCATCGCTCGTGGATGAGAGGTTGACGATGCCCGAAGCATTCCTGGTCGGCGGGGTCCGCACACCGGTCGGCCGGTACGGCGGCCGGCTCGCCGGTTCGCGTCCCGACGATCTGGCGGCACTCGTCGTCCGCGAGGCGGTGGCCCGCTCGGGCGTCCCGCACGAGGTGATCGACGAGATCATCTTCGGTGCGGCCAATCAGGCCGGCGAGGACAACCGGAACGTCGCGCGCATGGCCGCGTTGCTCGCCGGGCTCCCCGACACCCTGCCCGGCATCACGGTCAACCGGCTCTGCGCCTCGGGCATGTCGGCCGTCGCGATGGCCGGCCAGGCGATCCGCGCGGGCGACGCCGAGGTCATGCTGGCGGGCGGGGTCGAGTCGATGACCCGGGCGCCCTGGGTGCAGGCCAAGCCCGAACGCCCGTGGGCCAAGCCGGGCGAGGCGTTCGACACGTCGATCGGCTGGCGATTCGCCAACCCGGTGCTCGTCGCGCGTGACAAGGCGACCTACTCGATGCCCGAGACCGCGGAGGAGGTCGCGCGCGTCGACGGCATCACCCGCGACGACGCCGACGCGTTCGCGCTCCGCAGCCACCAGCGTGCGCTCGCGGCGATCGACGCCGGCCGGTTCGCCGACGAGATCGTCGCCGTGCCGACGGCGAAGGGCGACGTCGACACCGATGAGGGTCCCCGCCCGGGGACCTCGCTCGAGGTGCTGGCCGGGCTGCGCCCGGTCGTTCGGGGCGGATCGGTCGTCACGGCCGGCAACTCGAGCTCGCTCAACGACGGTGCCTCGGCGATCCTGGTCGCCGGCGAATCCGCGATCGAGCAGCACGGGCTCGTGCCCCGCGCGCGGATCGTGAGCGCAGCCTCGGCCGCACTCGCACCCGAGATCATGGGGCTCGGGCCGGTCCCGGCCACCGAGAAGGCCCTCGCCAAGGCGGGGCTCACGGTCGGCGACCTGGGCGCCGTCGAGCTGAACGAGGCGTTCGCGACGCAATCGATCGCGTCGATGCGACGACTCGGCCTCGACCCGGAGACCGTCAACGCCGACGGTGGGGCGATCGCCCTGGGGCATCCGCTGGGGTCGAGTGGAAGCCGCCTGCTGGTGACGCTGCTCGGACGCATGGAGCGCGAGGGCGTGCGGTACGGCCTTGCGACCATGTGCGTGGGCGTCGGGCAGGGCACCGCGATGATCCTGGAGCGGGTCGATGCCTGAATCACAGTCGATGCCGGAGCCGACGCCGGAGCCGACGCCGGAGCCGCAGTCCATGTCTGAGACGCTCCGCGTCGAGCGGCTCTCCGACCGGGTGGTCGTGACCCTCGACCGCCCCGACGTGCGCAACGCCATCGACCAGCAGACGATCGATGCGCTGCACGAGATCTGCGCCGAGCTCGAGGCGACGCCGCGCACGCTCATCATCACGGGCGCGGGCGGGGTGTTCGCCTCTGGCGCCGACATCGGGCAGCTCCGTGACCGCACGGCGGAGGATGCCCGCAAGGGCATCAACTCGACCGCGTTCCGTCGCGTCCGGCTGCTGCCGATGCCGGTGATCGCCGCGATCGACGGGTATGCCCTCGGCGGCGGCGCCGAGCTCGCGTACGCCGCCGACCTCCGGATCGGCACGCCGAGTGTGAAGATCGGCAATCCCGAGACCGGCCTCGGCATCATCGCCGCGGCCGGGGCCACCTGGCGGCTGCCGCAGATCGTCGGCGAGGCCCGCGCGGCCGAGCTGCTGTACACGGGCCGGGCGCTGACCGCCGACGAAGCGCTCGAGTGGGGACTGCTCTCGGCGATTCATCCGGCCGATGAGCTGATGCCCGCCGCGCATGCCATCGCCGATCGGATCGCCGCGAACGATCCGCTCGCCACGCGGTACACCAAGCGCGCCCTGCTCGCACCGGCCGACGCGCACCCGGAGATCGAGCTCGACCTGCAGGCCGAGCTGTTCGAGTCGTCCGAGAAGCACCGCCGCATGACGGCGTTCCTCGAGAGGAAAAAGCGATGAGCGATCCGGAACATTCAGCCCAGCCCATCCCCGAACTCGTCGGCGTGATCGGCGGCGGCCGCATGGGCGCCGGGATCGCGCACGCGTTCGTGCTGGCCGGTTCCCGGGTCACCATCGTCGAGCGCGACGACGCAGCCGCTGCCGCGGCCGCCGAACGCGTGCACGCGAGCCTGGCCCGTTCGGTCGAGAAGGGGGCGACCGGCCGGCCGCTCGACGCACTCTCGGCCGCGGTCTCGACGGCCACCGACGTCGACGCGCTCGGCGCGTGCGGCCTCGTGGTCGAGGCCGTCTTCGAGGACCGGCAGGTCAAGGTGGAGACGCTGCGACGCGCCGAGCGGGCGCTCGCGCCGGGTGCGGTGCTCGCGAGCAACACCTCGTCGATCTCGATCGATGATCTCGCGTCGGCGCTCGAGCGGCCGGGCGACTTCCTCGGCCTGCACTTCTTCAATCCCGTGCCGGCCTCGTCGCTGGTCGAGATCGTGATCGGGTCCGCCACGGGCGCGGATCTGGAGCCTCGCGCCCGCGAGTGGGTCGCGGCGCTCGGCAAGGCGCCGGTGGTGGTGCGGGATGCTCCGGGCTTCGCGTCGAGCCGGCTCGGCGTCGCGCTCGCGCTCGAGGCGATCCGGATGGTCGAGGAGGAGGTCGCGAGCGCGGCCGATATCGACACGGCGATGGAGCAGGGCTATCGGCACCCGGTCGGCCCGCTGCGCACGACCGACCTCGTCGGGCTGGACGTCCGGCTCGGCATCGCGGAGGAGCTGCACGCCAAGCTCGGCGCGCGGTTCGAGCCGCCGGAACTATTGCGGCGACTGGTCGCCGAGGGCCGGCTCGGTCGCAAGAGCGGCCGCGGATTCTACGAATGGGATGACTGACGTATGGCCGGCGTCGAGGGCCGGCTCGGCCGCAAGAGCGGCCGAGGATTCTACGAATGGAGCGAACGATGACCGACATCCTCCCCAGCTACCTGCAGGGCCGGTGGTGGTCGCCATCGTCGGATGCGGACGCCGTCGACGTGCGGGATGCCTCGACCGGTGAGCTCGTCACGCGGGTCAGCACGGACGGCATCGACCTCGCCGGCGCGCTCGAGTACGCGCGCGGGGTCGGCCAGCGCAGCCTCGGCGCCCTGACGTTCCACCAGCGCGCGGTGCTGTTGAAGCAGTTCGCGCTCGCGCTCAGCGCGCGGAAGGACGAGCTGTACGAGCTCTCGAAGCGTTCCGGATCCACCCAGCGCGACTCGCTCAGCGATGTCGACGGCGGCATCGGCGTGCTGTTCACGTACTCGTCGAAGGGTCGCCGCGAGCTGCCGAACTCGCAGGTCTACGTCGACGGCGCTCCTGAGCCCCTGTCGAAGGACGGCAGTTTCCTCGGGCAGCACGTGTACACGCGCCTGCCGGGCGTCGCGGTGCAGATCAACGCGTTCAACTTCCCCATGTGGGGTGCGCTCGAGAAGTTCGCGCCCGCGTTCCTCGCGGGCGTGCCGACGGTCGTGAAGCCCGCGACGCCCACGGCCTACATCGCCGAGGCGTGGGTGCGCATCCTCGTGGAGTCCGGGCTACTGCCTGACGGCTCGCTCCAGCTCGTGTCGGGGAGCCTGCCGGGGCTGTTCGAGCAGCTTCGACTCGGCGACCTCGTCGGCTTCACGGGCAGTGCCTCGACCGCTGAGCGGCTCAAGGCGCAGTGCCCGGACGGCGTGCGCTTCACCCGGGAGACGGACTCGATCAACGCCTCGGTGCTCGGCCTCGACGCGACCCCGGGCACGCCCGAGTTCGACGCGTACGTCAAGCAGCTCCTGGTCGAGCTGACCACGAAGGCCGGGCAGAAGTGCACCGCCATCCGCCGCGCGATCGTGCCCGCGGGCACCGCCGACGCCTTCGTCGACGCCGTGCGCGAGAAGATCGCCGAGCGCGTCGTGATCGGCGACCCGCACGCCGAGGGTGTCACGATGGGGCCGCTGGTGTCGGTCGAGCAGCGTGACGAGGTGCTGGGTCAGGTCGGCAAGCTGCAGGCCGCGGGCGGGCGCATCCTGCTCGGCTCGACCGACGCGCCCGAGGTGACGCTGGCCGACGGCTCGACCGGGCCCGCGCCCGACGGCGCGTTCGTCGCACCCATGCTGATCGGGTTCGACGATGCGGCCGCCGACGCGGTGCACACGGTCGAGGCCTTCGGGCCGGTCGCGAGCGTGCTGACCTACGACTCGCTCGAGGAGGCCGCGGAGCTCGTCGGTCGCGGCGGGGGATCGCTCGTGACGAGCGTCGCGACGCACGATTCGGCCGTCGCGGTCGAGCTGCTGCGCGGCATCGGCGCGTACAACGGCCGCGTGCTGTTCCTCAGCCGGGAGAACGCCCGCACCTCGACAGGGCACGGCTCGCCGGTTCCGCACCTGGTGCACGGTGGCCCCGGACGCGCGGGCGGCAGCGAGGAGCTCGGCGGCATCCGCGCCGTGCTGCACTACATGCAGCGCACGGCCGTGCAGGGCTCGCCCGAGATGCTGACCGCGCTCACCGGCGTCTGGCATGCGGGCGCGGCGGCCGAGGCGAGCGGGACGCATCCGTTCCGCAAGTCGCTCGCCGAGCTGCGCATCGGCGACCAGGTCCGCTCCGAGCAGCGCGAGGTCACGCTCGCCGACATCGAGACGTTCGCCGAGTTCACCGGGGACACGTTCTACGCCCACATGGATGAGGAGGCCGCTGCCGCGAATCCCTTCTTCCCGGGTCGGGTCGCGCACGGCTACCTGCTCGTGTCGTGGGCTGCCGGCTTGTTCGTCGACCCGGCGCCGGGCCCCGTGCTCGCCAACTACGGCCTCGAGAACCTGCGGTTCCTCACGCCCGTCTCACCCGGCGACCGCATTCGCGTCACGCTCACCGCCAAGGAGATCACGCCCCGCGAGACGGACGAGTACGGCGAGGTGCGCTGGGATGCCGTGATCCACAACCAGGAGGACGAGGTCATCGCGCAGTACGACGTGCTCACGCTCGTCGCGAAGCATGGGGCGGATGCCTCGGCGGAGGTCTCGTCGCCGGTCACCGCCGAGGCGGTGACCACGTGACCATCCCGCTGCGTCGGATGATGCAGCGGGACCGGGCCTCGACCGCCCTGGGGATGCGGGTCGAGCTGGACGAGCCGGGCGAGTCCGTCGTCAGCATGGTCGTGCGCGACGACATGCTCAATGGGTTCGACATCACGCACGGCGGGCTGGTGTTCGCGCTCGCGGACACCGCGTTCGCGATCGCGTGCAACGAGGACGAGCACGTCACGGTGGCCGCGGGTGCGGACATCGTCTTCCTGAAGTCGACGCGGGCCGGGCAGGTGCTGACGGCCCGTGCGGTGCGCCGGGCGCGGAACGGGCGGAGCGGGGTCTACGACGTCACCGTGACCGATGAGGCGGGCGACGTGGTCGCCGAGTTCCGGGGCCGCTCGCTCACGACCGATCGGATTCTGCCCGCCTGATTGCGGCCCACCCGCACGCGAGTTACACTAACTGAACGATCGGTCTGTAATAACGATCGTCTGGAAAGGAGCCGACATGACCGCCGCACCCGACCTGACCGCCGTCACCGCGGCCGATCTGGAAGGCCAGCACAGCCCGGAAGGCCAGCACAGCCTGGAAGGCCAGCGCACGTTCGACGCGCTCATCGACGCCGACCAGCGCATCGAGCCGCGCGACTGGATGCCCGAGGCCTACCGCCGCACGCTCATCCGCCAGATCTCGCAGCACGCGCACTCCGAGATCATCGGCATGCAGCCCGAGGGCAACTGGATCACCCGGGCGCCGAGCCTCAAGCGCAAGGCGATCCTCATGGCGAAGGTGCAGGATGAGGCGGGTCACGGCCTGTACCTCTACTCGGCCGCGCAGACCCTCGGCATCACGCGCGACGAGATGACCCAGCAGCTCATCGACGGCAAGGCCAAGTACTCGTCGATCTTCAACTACCCGACGCCGACGTGGGCCGACATGGGCGCGATCGGATGGCTCGTCGACGGTGCCGCGATCTGCAACCAGGTGCCGCTCTGCCGTGCCTCGTACGGGCCGTACGGCCGGGCGATGGTGCGCATCTGCAAAGAGGAGTCGTTCCATCAGCGCCAGGGCTTCGAGATCCTGCTGACCCTCATGCAGGGCACCGAGGCGCAGCGGGCCATGGCGCAGGACGCGATCGACCGCTGGTACTGGCCGAGCCTCATGATGTTCGGCCCGCCCGACGACCAGTCGCCCAACTCGGCGCAGTCCACGGCGTGGAAGATCAAGCGGTTCTCGAACGACGAGCTGCGTCAGCGCTTCGTCGGCATGCTGGTGCCGCAGGCCGAGGCGCTCGGCATCACGCTGCCCGACCCGAACCTGCGCTGGAACGACGAGACCGGGCAGTACGACATGAGCGAGATCGACTGGACCGAGTTCTTCGAGGTGCTCGCGGGCCGCGGCCCGCTGAACACCGAGCGCATCCGCAACCGGCGGAATGCGCACGAAGAGGGCGCCTGGGTGCGCGAAGCCGCGGCCGCGTATGCGAGCAAGCAGGCGCAGAGGGCGGTGGCGGCATGACCTCCCCCGGAGCATCCGATCGCGAGACCTGGCCGCTCTACGAGGTGTTCGTGCGCGCCAATCGCGGTCTGAGCCACGTGCACGCCGGCTCGCTGCACGCGCCCGACGCCGAGCTCGCGCTCCGCAACGCGCGCGACCTCTACACCCGGCGCGGTGAGGGCACGTCGGTGTGGGTCGTCCCGGCCGACGCGATCACGACGAGCGACCCCGACTCGAAGGGCGCGTTCTTCGAGTCGCCGGCCGGCAAGAACTACCGCCACGCGGTGTACTACACCGCGTCCGAGGGGGTGCCGCACCTGTGAGCGCGCCCGCCCAGACTGAGTTCGATCCGCACGGCGACCCGCACGGCGATCTGCACGGCGACGTCACCGTCGACCGGGTCGAGCTGTCGGCCGAGCTGGCCGGCGCGGAAGGCCGCGCGGCCAGCGCCGATGTCGCGGAGTATGCGCTGCGGCTCGGCGACGACGCGCTCATCCTCGCGCAGCAGCTGTCGCGGTGGATCGCCCGGGGACCGGAGCTCGAAGAGGATCTCGCGCTCGCGAACATCGCCCTCGACGTGCTGGGGCATGCGCGGTCGCTGCTGCGCTACGCGGGCACCTTCGACGGCCGGTCGGAGGACGACCTGGCGTACTTCCGCGACGAGTCCGAGTTCCGTTCCGCGTGGCTCTTCGAGCAGCCCAATGGCGACTTCGCCCAGACGATCGCGCGTCAGCTCGTGGCATCCGTCTACCTGTTCGAGCTGTACTCCAACCTGCGGGACTCGAGCGATGAGACGTTCGCGGCGATCGCCGCGAAGTCGGTCAAGGAGGTTGAGTACCACCGCGACCACGCCGTGCAGTGGACGCTTCGCCTCGCGGGCGGCACCGACGAGTCGCGCACCCGGATCATCCGCGCGATCGGCGACGTCTGGCCCTACGTCGACGAGCTGTTCCGCGACGACGACCTGATCGACCGGCTCGAGGGCGTCGCGGCGCGCCCGTCGGCGCTGCGCGCCGGGTTCGACGCCGTGATCGACGCGGTGTTCGCCGAGGCCGGGCTCGAGGTCCCGGCGGGGCAGCCCTCATCGGCCGGCGGCCGGTCGGGCACGCACTTCCCGACGCTCGGCTTCCTGCTCGCGGAGATGCAGGTCCTCGCGCGCCAGCATCCGGGGGCGACCTGGTGAGCGGCACGGATGCCTCGCGGCGGGCCTGGGAGCTCGCGGCCGCGGTCTGCGATCCCGAGGTGCCGGTCCTCACGATCGAGGATCTCGGCATCCTGCGCGACGTCGAGGTCGACGCGGGCCACGTGACCGTCACGATCACGCCGACGTACTCGGGCTGCCCGGCGATGGCGACGATCCGCGACGACGTGACGCTCGCGCTGACCGCGGCGGGGTACGACGACGTCGAGGTGAAGATGACGCTGTCGCCCGCGTGGACCACCGACTGGATGTCCGAGGACGGCAAGCAGAAGCTCACCCGATACGGGATCGCGCCGCCCACGGGCACGCGTCCGGCCGGCCCGATCCGGCTGCAGCTCGGCGTGCGCTGCCCGCGCTGCGGGTCGCTCGACACGCGTGAGGTGTCGCGGTTCGGCTCGACGTCGTGCAAGTCGCTGTACGAGTGCCGGGCGTGCCTCGAACCCTTCGATCACTTCAAGGTGCACTGATGGAATTCCAAGAGGAGACCGCTGAGGCGTTCCTGCGCAGCACGGTCGGCGGCCGGCCGGCGGCCGGTCGCAAGCGCGCCCGGTTCCACCCCCTCGACGTCGCCGCGGTGCGGCCGCTCACGGCGGACTCCGTCGAGGTGACGTTCGACGTCCCCGAGCACCTGCACGAGGAGTATCAGTACCTGCCCGGGCAGTACGTGGCGCTCCGCGCCGAGCTCGACGGGCATGAGGTGCGGCGATCCTACTCGCTGTGCCGTCCGCCCGTGCCGGGCTCGGTCAGCGTCGCGATCAAGCGCGATCTCGGCGGCCGCTTCTCGACGTGGGCGCAGACCGAGCTGCGGCCGGGCATGGCGCTCGACGTGATGAGCCCGCAGGGCACGTTCACGTCCTCGCTGAGCGCGCTCGACGGCACGCACGTCGCCGGCATCGCCGCGGGATCGGGGATCACGCCCGTGATGGCGCTCGCGTCGACGATCCTGTCGCGGTCGGCGACCGCGCAGTTCACGCTCGTCTACACGAACCGTTCGACGCTCGACGTGATGTTCCTCGAGGAGCTCGCCGATCTCAAGGACCGGTACCCCACGCGCCTGGCGGTGCATCACGTGCTCTCGCGCGAGCAGCGTTCGGCGCCCGTGCTCTCCGGCCGGATCGACGCCGAGAAGCTGCGCACGATCCTCGACGCGCTCGTGCTGCCCGAGACCATCGACGAGTGGTTCCTGTGCGGACCGTTCGAGCTCGTGCAGCTCTGCCGTGACACGCTCGAGGAGATCGGCGTGGCGAGGGATCACGTGCGCTACGAGCTGTTCACGACGGGCGCCGACAACCGGCCGGAGGGCAACAGCGGCCGGCCCGTCGTGGTGCGGGCCGACGAGCCGGTCTTCACGGTCGAGTTCACGCTCGACGGCCAGAGCGGCTCGGTCGAGAGCCCGGTGAGTGCGCGCGAGTCGATCCTCAACGCCGCACTGCGCGTCCGTCCAGATGTGCCGTTCGCGTGCGCGGGCGGCGTGTGCGGCACGTGTCGCGCCCGGATCGTCTCGGGCGCCGTGAACATGAGCGAGAACTATGCGCTCGAGCCGGACGAGCTCGAGCGCGGGTACGTCCTCACCTGCCAGTCCCACCCGACCTCCGACCGGGTGGTCGTGGACTACGACGTCTAAGGAGCCCCAGTGATCGACCTGCGCATCGACGATGCTGTCGCCTACGTCACGCTGAACAACCCGGGCAAGCTCAACGCCCTCGACGAGGGAGCCGTGCGTGAGCTCGGCGACGCGTACGCCGAGGCTGAGCGCGCGGGCGTGCGTGCGCTCGTGCTTCGCGGTGAGGGGCGCGCGTTCTGCGCGGGCCGCGATATCGCCGACGTCGACCCGCGTGACGACGACGTCATGGGCTATCTCGATGGGCTGGTCACGCCCGTGCTCAAGCGGATGTCGGCGTTCCCGGCGCCGACGTTCGCTGCGGCGCACGGCGCGTGCCTCGGCGTGGGTCTCGGGCTGCTGATCGCCACCGACGTCGTCTATGTGGCGGAGAACGCGAAGATCGGCTCGCCGTTCGCGGCGCTCGGCGCGACGCTCGACTCGGGCGGTCACGCGCTGTTCTTCGAACGTCTCGGGGCGCACAAGACGCTCGACCTCATCTATACGGGGCGGTTGATGAGCGGCACCGAGGCGGTCACCGCCGGCCTGTTCTCCGCGGCGTATCCGGCCGACGAGGTCGGTGCGGCCGTCGAGGCGGCGGCCACGAAGGCGGCGGATGGCGCGACCGCGGCGTTCCTCGCGAGCAAACGCCTGATCGCGGAGCTCCGCGACGAGCGCCTCGGCCTCTGGGCGTCGATGTCGGCTGAGAACGCCGCGCAGGCCGCTCTGTGCGACACCTCCGACTACCGTGAGGGCTTCGCGGCGTTCCAGGAGAAGCGCACGCCGACGTTTACCGGGGTGTGACCGGCTCGCTCGGAGGTTCGAGACCCTCTCGATTCCCCGCGTTATAAGAAGGAGCGTATTATAAGTTTATAAGAAAGAGCGCCACTATCGCGATGACGGCGACACCGGCAGGAGGCACCATGCCCAACCCGTTCACCCCGGGATTCGGAACGCCACCAACGGTCTTGTACGGGCGGGACACGGAGATGGCGCTCATCGATCGCACCTCATTCACCCTCGGCGCTCGACGACCCGCGCACAGTCGCGCCACGATCATCACGGGCAATCGCGGTATCGGCAAGACCACGCTACTGACGGCCACGGTGCGCCGGGCCGAGGCCATGGGCATTCCGGTGTTGCGGGTCGGCGCCAAGCGGGGGTTCCTGAACGATGTCCACTACGCCGTCGACTGGCTCATCGATGAGCTGCACCGGAGGCCGAATCTCTCCCTCGCGGAGATCAATATCGGGCTCACCGCATTCGGTGTCGGGATCCCCGGTGCGAAACTCACGCGTTCCAAACGGGCGACCGACGCGCACGCACGTCCGTTCGGCGCCTCGATTCGGGCGCTCATCGATCTCCTGCTGAAGCGGAAGATGCCCGGGCTGATGATCGTCATCGACGAGATGAACTTCAAGCATGCCCGCGACGCGACCCTCGAGCAGATCATCTCGTTCTCGAGCGCCTACCAATCGCTCATCGAAGACGAGCTGCCGGTTGCCGTCGTCCTCTCGGGCCTGCCGATTCCGATCGAACGGGCGCGCCGAAATCAGCACATCTCGTTCCTCACGCGCGCCCAGGAGATCAGGCTCGATGAGTTCACGTACGCCGAGAGCATGGAGGTCATCCGGGCGATCGCGCGCGCATCCGACACCTCGATCGCCGAGCCGGCGATCGAGGCCATGGCGGCATTGAGTCGTGGCAATACCTACATGATCCAGGAGATCGGATATCTCGCGTATGAGCACGCGAACGGCGGGCCTGTGAGCCTCGAAGATGTGCTCGCGGTGCGCTCGGCGTTCCTGGAGACGGTGATCGGCTCCGTCGCAGGTGTCGCGTACGACGAGCTGACGGCGAAACAGCGGCTGATCATCCGAACGATCGCCGGGAATCCGGAGATCACGCCGAAGGAGATGGCGCAGGTGCTCAACACCCGCGAGACCGGCCTGCCCGCGTACCGAAAGGATCTGGTCGACGCGGGGATCCTGGTAGCGGACCCCGGTGTCCGCGGGCGTTTCATCATCGCCTTCCCATACATGCGCGAGTACGCGCTCTCGCTCGAAATCGAACGTGCCGACGAGCGTGCATACGATCGGGTCACTGGCTTCCCCGAGGTGTAGCCCAGGGGTCAGCGCCTCCGGTTCGCGTCGTCGACGAGCTCGCCCTGCAGGAGCGCGACGTGCAGCGCTGGGCGGACCGACCTTCAATCGCCGCCGTCCGGCACGCTCGCGTAATCCTCGAAGATGAGGAACGTGCGTGAAGTGTTGACGCCGTCGAGCGATTGCATGCGCTCGAGCACGATGCGGCGCAGGTCGCGGTTGTCGCGCGCGCGGACGAGGACGAGCACGTCGAACTCGCCGCCGACGAGTGCGACGTGCTCGACCTCGGGGAGGGCGAGGAGCTGGGTGCGCAGCTCCTGCCAGCGTTCCTGGTCGACCCACAGCGCCACGTACGCCGAGGTGTGGAAGCCCTCGCTGACGGGGTCGGTCTGCACGCGGTAGCCCACGATGACGCCGGCATCCGTCATGCGTTTGACGCGCGCGTACGCGTTGGCGCGCGACACGGCCGCCTCGCGCGCGACCTCGTTGACCGAGGTGCGCGCGTCGCGGCGCAGCACGTGCAGGATGCGGCGGTCGACATCGTCCAGCGAATGAGACATCCGCTCTCCCTTCGGTGAGCCGCGCCGAGACGATGCGGTACAAATAACTCGGAATCACGCAGTTCATCTCGCAATCTAGCCCACAGCTGGTCATTTTGTACCGAAGTGTCCCAATCTTGGAATGTCTCGTCTATCCCGACGATGTGGTGACCCCAAGGAGACGCTGTGACCCTGACCGCCGAGATGCTGCTGCCGCGCGAGGTGCCCGTCTCCCTCATCGACGCCGACGGCACCGCGCACGCCGACGACACGTACGACCGGCCCGACGACGATGCGCTGCTCGAGGCGTACCGGGCGCTGGTCGTGGGCCGCCGCATCAACGAGCAGTGCTACGCGCTCGTGCGTCAGGGCCGACTCGCGGTGTATCCGTCCTCGCACGGCCAGGAGGCGTGCCAGGTCGCCGCGTCCCTCGTGCTCGACGACCAGGACTGGCTCTTCCCCACCTATCGCGACTCGGTGTCGGTGATCGCCCGCGGCGTGAGCCCCGCCGAGACGCTCGTGCTGCTGCGCGGCGACTGGCACTCGGGCTACGACCCCCAAAAGTACCGGGTCGCGCCGCAGTCGACGCCGCTCGCGACGCAGCTGCTGCACGCCGCGGGGCTCGCGCACGCGGCCAAGCTGCGTGGCGAGCCGACCGTGGTGATGGCGTTGTGCGGCGACGGCGCGACCAGCGAGGGCGACTTCCATGAGGCGCTGAACTTCGCCGCGGTCTACCGCGTGCCCGTCGTGTTCTTCGTGCAGAACAACGAGTTCGCCATCTCGGTGCCGCTGTCGCGGCAGACCGCGGCGCCGTCGCTCGCGCACAAAGCGATCGGGTACGGCATGCCGGGCCAGCGCGTCGACGGCAACGACGTCGCGGCCGTGCTCAGCGTGCTCCGCGAGGCCGTCGACCGGGCTCGCGCCGGTGAGGGCCCCTCGCTCGTCGAGGCCCACACGTACCGCATGCAGGCCCACACGAACGCCGATGACGACACGCGCTACCGCGAGCGGGACGAGGTCGCGGCCTGGGTCGCGCGCGACCCGCTCTCGCGGACGCGCACCTACCTGCAGGGTGCCGGCGTGCTCGACGAGACGATCGAGCAGGACATCCGGGATGCCTCTGAGGAGGCCGCCGCGGCGCTGCGCGACGCGATGAACACCGAGGTCGTGCCCGACCCGGAAGACCTGTTCAGATACGTGTTCAGCGAGCGTCCGCCGCGCCTCGAGCGCCAGTGGCAGCAGCTGCGCGACGAGCTCGACCGGGCTGATCAGTTGGACCGCACTGATGGGTCAGGCCACGCCGACCGCACCGAGGGGAGCCACCGATGACGCTGCTGGACGTACGCGAGGACACGGCCGCTGCGAGCACGGTCGAGACCCTGACGATGGCGGGCGCCCTCAATCGCGCGCTCGCCGACGCGATGACGGCCGACGACGGCGTCGTCGTGTTCGGTGAGGACGTCGGCGCGCTGGGTGGTGTGTTCCGCATCACCGACGGGCTCACGTCGCGGTTCGGCGAGGAGCGCTGTTTCGACACCCCGCTCGCCGAGTCGGGCATCGTGGGCACCGCGATCGGCATGGCGATGAATGGTCTGCGCCCGGTCGTCGAGATGCAGTTCGACGCGTTCGCCTATCCGGCGTTCGAGCAGGTGGTGAGCCACGCGGCCAAGCTCGCGAATCGCACGCGCGGCGCGCTTCGGGTCCCCATGGTGATCCGGGTGCCGTTCGGCGGGGGCATCGGCGGTGTCGAGCACCACTGCGACTCGTCGGAGGCGTATTACGCGCACACGGCCGGCCTCACGGTGGTCTGCCCGTCGACGCCGCAGGACGCGTACAGCCTGCTGCGCGCGGCGATCCAGAGCCCCGACCCCGTGGTGTTCCTGGAGCCGAAGAAGCTGTACTGGACCAAGGGCGAAGTGGACGTCACGCGCACGGCCGAGCTCGGCCGTGCGCAGGTGGTGCGCGAGGGCACCGACGTCACGGTGATCAGCTACGGCACGTCGGTCGGGGTCGCGCTCGACGCGGCGGCCGTCGCGGAAGGCGAGGGCCGGAGCATCCAGGTCGTCGACGTCCGCACCCTCACGCCGTGCGACGACGAGACCATCTTCGCGGCCGTGCGCAGCACGGGCCGCGCGGTCGTGGTGGCGGAGGCCTCCGGGTTCGCGAGCGTCGCGTCCGAGCTCGCGGCCGGCATCGGCGAGCACTGCTTCGAGTTCCTGGCCGCGCCGGTGCGCCGGGTCACGGGCTTCGATGTGCCGTTCGCGCCGCCGAAGCTCGAGCACTACTTCCTGCCCGACGTCGACCGTGTCCTCGATGCCGTCGACACCCTCAATTGGGACGACGAATGAGCGCGACGACGAACGTGCAGCAGTTCCGCCTCCCCGACCTCGGCGAGGGGCTCACCGAGGCCGCGCTCGTGCAGTGGCTCGTCGCGGTCGGTGACGTCGTCACCGTCGACCAGGCCGTTGCGGAGGTCGAGACGGCCAAGAGCGTCGTCGAACTGCCGACCCCGTATGCCGGCGTGGTCACCGCGCTGAACGGTGAGCCCGGCGATGTGATCGCGGTCGGCACGCCGGTGCTCGACATCGGCGCCGAGGGCGCCGCGTCGGCGACCGGGTCGGATGCCGGCGCCGAAGGCGCGGCCGGGGGCATGACCGGGAACGTGGCCGACGGCGTCGGCGAGGACGTCACCGAGCTGGAGGCGTACCGGCAGGAGGAGCGAGCCGGATCCGGCTCCGGCAACGTCCTCATCGGGTACGGCACGTCGGCGGATGCCTCGCCGGCACGCCGTCGCCGCCGCGCCGCGGGCCCTGCGGGTGCGGCCCGTCCGACGGCGGGGTCGTCGGTGGTGCGGCCGAACGGGTCTGCCGCGTCGGCGCTGTCTGGTTTGGCACCGTCTGGTTCGGCGGTGTCCGCGTCGGCACCGTCTGGTTTGGCACCGTCTGGTTCGTCGCTGTCGGCTTCGGCACCGTCCACGTCGGCTCCCGAGGGGTCGTCGCCGCTGGTTCCGTCAGCGGGCACACCGGCCGAGCTGGGCGGCGGCTCCGGCTCCCGTCGGGTCCTCGCGGTGCGCTCGCCGCTCGTCCGGCGGCTCGCGCGCGACCTGGGCGTCGACCTTCATGCGGTGGCCGGATCCGGCTCGGACGGGGTGATCACCCGCGCCGATGTCATGCGCGCTGCCGACGGCGCGGCGGCGGGTGCGGCCGCCGGGGCATCTGCAGGATCCGGGGCATCCGTGGTGTCTGAAACATCGGTGGCGGCCGGGACATCCGTCGCGAGGCCGTTGCAGGTGCTGACCCGTGAGCCGCTCTCGATGTTGCGGCGCACCGTCGGTGCGAAGCTGAGCGCGAGCCGGTCCGAGATCCCCGAGGCGACCGTCTGGGTCGACGTCGATGCGACCGAGCTGTGGAACCTGCGCCCGCGCATGACCCGCGGCGGCGCGAAGCCGCCCTCGCTCACGGCACTCATCGCGCGGTTCGTGGTGCTCGCCCTCGGCGAGTTTCCCTTGCTCGCGTCGCAGCTCACCCCGGCGGCGGACGAGCTGGTCACGTTCGACGGCGTGAACCTGGGCATCGCGGCCGATACCGAGCGCGGCCTCATGGTGCCGCATATCGCGCGTGCCGACCGCCTCTCGGTGCAGGAGCTCGACACCGAGCTGCGCACGCTCGCCGAGGCGGCGCGGCTCGGCCGTACCGCGCCGGAGCGTCTCCGCGGTTCGACGTTCACGCTCAACAACTACGGCTCGTTCGGTGTGGACGGGTCTGCCGCGATCATCAACCACCCCGAGGTCGCGATCCTCGGGATTGGCCGCATCATCGAGAAGCCGTGGGTGGTCGACGGCGCGGTCGTCCCGCGGCGTATCGCGCAGCTCTCGCTCGTGTTCGACCACCGCGTGTGCGACGGCGGCTACGCCGCCGGATTCCTTCGCCACGTCGCAGGATCGATCGAGGACCCCCTCGCGCTGTATGCCGAGCTGTGACACGGCGAGCTCGGCGACGTTGAGCTGGGCGACGGCGGCCCTGCCCGCCGCGTTCGAGCCGCCTGCCGCTGACGCCTTGGGCTGTCGTTGAGGTCTTGGGTTGTCGTTGAGGTCTTGGGTTGTCGTTGAGGTCTTGGGTTGTCGTTGAGGCCTTGGGTTGCCGTTGAGGTCTTGGGTTGCCGCTGGACGTCTTGGACTGCCGCTGCCTGGACGCTTCGGCGGTCCTGATGTCCTGCGGTGCTGGACGCCTCTACGGCACTGACGCGTCGGCCTCTTGGCTCCTTGACGCCTTGCCTCGGCACCTTGACGGCTTGGGAGCCCTGGAGCCCTGGAGCCCTGGAGCCCTGGGGGCCTGGGAGCCCTGGGGCCCTGACGGACTCTGACAGCCCCTGACGCTGACATCAGGACGTTCCTGAGACCTCCGCCCGCAAGGCGCGCCCGCTCACGACGAGTCGATGCCCCCTCTCCGGCTTCGCCCGGCCATTACGAGTGAGCCGCGGAGAGCCTCCGTGCGGATCATTGCTCCTCCCGGTTGTGGAAAACTCGAACGCAAGTTCGATCATAGTGATATTCTGTCGGCATGCAAAACAGTATTCCACCACCCGCCGACATTCCACCGCCGCCCGACGATGCCGCATCGACCGGTGAGAATTCGCCTGCCGGCATTCGAGCGCACGGCGGGCTCGCGGTGTCCGAGGATGCACGGGATGAGCTGGCTGCGTTGGTGGCGGCGTCTGCCGGGCTTCGGCGTGCGATGTCGCGGCTCGAGGCGAAGCGGCTCATGTCGGTTCACGCGGCGATCCAGTTCGCGGTGGATCGGGCGGATGCGTTCGTGGCCCCCCACGTCGGCCGTGCTGCTCGTCGTGACCTGGCCCGTCGCGCGGTGGTGGCTGAGCTTGCGGTGGCCTGGCGGGTCTCGGAGTACAGCATGCAGCGGCTGGTGAGTGATGCGTACGTGCTCTGCACGGTGCTGCCGGCGACGCTCGCGGCGATGCGCGAGGGCGAGCTCGATGGCGCCCATGCGCGGGTGATCGCCGACGCGGTGCGCGGGCTCGACGCCGATTCGGGTGTGATTGCGGCCGCTGACGTCGAGCTCGCCGGTCTGGGGCGGGAGATGACCCCGGCCGAGCTTCGGCATGCCGCCAAACGGGTGCTCGAACGCCTTCAGGCCGACACCCTCGCGCAGCGTCACGCGCGTGCGTTCGCCGAGCGTGCGGTGCAGCTCGAATCGGCGCGGGACGGCATGGCGTGGCTCGCGATTCAGATGCGTGCCGCCGACGCGTTGCTGATCAGGGATCGGTTGCAGCAGGCGGTTCGGGTCGCCCGTGCCGACGGCACCGAAACGCGCACGAGTGCGCAACTCGAGGCCGACCTCGCCCGCGATCTCCTCTTGCATGCGACGCCCGCGCCGCGCGACGTCCTCGGCGTGACCGCGCGAGCCGGGGCCACCGGTTCTGTTCCCCGTCGGCCGGGTGTTGTGGGCTCTGTGCCCGATGGGCCGGGTGTTGTGGGCTCCGTGCCCGGTGGGCCGGGTGTTGTGGGCTCTGTGCCCGATGGGCCGGGTGTTGTGGGCTCTGTGCCCGGTGGGCCGGGTGTTGTGGGTTCTGCTCCCACTCGGCCGGGTGTTGTGGGTTCTGCTCCCACTCGACCGGGTGTTGTGGGTTCTGTGCCAGGTGGGCTGGGTGAGGCCGGGTCTGCCGCTCGGCCGGGTGCCGCCGGGCACGATGTTGACCGGTCGTGCGTACCGGGCGGTGAACGCGTGGTGTCGGTCGGTTCGGCGATCCGGCCGACGGTTCACGTCACGGTGCCCGTGCTCACCCTGCTCGGGCTGGATGAGGCACCAGCGGACCTCGACGGGTACGGCCCGATCGATGCCGAGACCGCACGTGAGCTCGCCGCGCAGGCTCCATCGTTCACGCGGCTGCTCACGCACCCGATCACGGGAACGGTGCTCGACGTCGATCGCGGCTCGTACCGGGTGCCGGCCGACTTGCGGAAGTGGCTGCAGGTCCGGGACGGCGCCTGCAGGTTCCCCGGGTGTACTCGTCGCGCGGCACGATGCGAAGCCGACCACAGCCAAGACTGGGCCCACGAAGGTACGACCGCGCACGACAACCTGGCGCACCTCTGCGCGCCCCATCACCATCTCAAACACGAGACCGCCTGGTCTGTGAAGCACCTCGAGGGCGGCACGCTCGAGTGGACCTCGTTGACCGGTCAGGTGTACCGCACCACTCCCGAAGGCGACCTCCGATTCGGGCCTGATCACCGCGACGCAGAAATGGACGACGATGGCGACCGCGCTGCGGAGCGCGGCCCAGAACGGGCGGCCGACCCATCCTGCGACGCCGGAGCACATCCGGGGTCACCGGGGCGATCCAGAGGTCGCCGCCGCCCGCCGGCCACGTACGCCACGAACCCGATGTTCTGAGCGGATGCATGGTGAGGTACGGGCTGAGCGAATGCGTCACGTGCTGAATTGAGGTGTGGGCCTCAAGGTATGGGTCACGTGCTGAATGAGTGCGCCTTCCGACCGCGACCCTGAGCGCGAGCGCGATGTTTTGAACGGGCAGATGATGTCCGGGAGCGGGTGTACTCGGCGAAGCGGGCGAGTGGATCAGGGGTAATTCGGGCAGGGCGAGTGGGGCGGGACGAGCCGGGCAGGGCGAGTGGGGCACGGCGACTGGGACAGGGCGAGTGGGACAGGGCGAGTGGGGCGGGACGAGGCGGGCGGGACGAGCCGGGCAGGGCGAGTGGGGCAGGGCGAGTGGGGCGGGACGAGCCGGGCAGGGCGAGTGGGGCAGGGCGAGTGGACTGGGACGAGTGAGGCAGGACGAAGTGAGGCAGGACGAAGTGGGGCGGGACGAAGTGGGCCCGGACAGGTGGGCCAGGACAGGTGGGCAGGACGGCTGGGCCCGGACGGGTGAGCCAGGATGAGCAGGCGAATCGGGGCAGTCGAGGAGCCGGCGGAGACGTCGTGCCGAGTGAAGCGGGAGCCGCCGGAGTAGAAGGCGTGTTCGGCGCAGAGCCGGCCCCTGCAGCGCCCGCAGGCCCCCGCATTCTGGGGCCCGAGCGGCTCCCGGACGCGCCGGACCTGCCTGCTAGGCTCGACCCCGATGGCCAACCGACCAGCACGTACTCCGGCGCTCGAAGAGGAGATGTCGAGGACGACGTTACGCACGCGGACCGCGATCATCGACGCTGCCCTGGAGATCTGGCCGGCGGCACCGCGAGCCTCGCTGAACGACATCGCCGAGCGTGCCGGGGTCGGCCGCAGCACCCTCCATCGGCACTTCATCGACCGCGACGATCTGCGGATCAGCCTCGGCCGGCACGTGCGGGATCTCGCCGTCGCCGCGATCGACCGCGCCGACCCATCCTTCGGCCCGCCCCCAGCGGCGCTTCGCCGCATCGTCGACGGACTGCTCGACGTCGGCCCGGGGCTCGTGTGGTTGCACGAGCACGTGGACATCCGCAACTATCCCGAGCTTCGCGCCGAACTCATCGAGGGCCTGGACGAACTGGACCAGCTGCTCGAGTCCGCGCGCCAGCCCGGCGACACCAGCCCGCCCGAGTGGCGGAGCCGGATCTTCTGGGAGGTGCTGCGCGTCGGGGCGAAGTTCGTCCAAGACGGCGCGACGCGCCAGCACGCCGTCGAGATGATCCTGTTCACGCTGACGCGCGGCACCTTCGCCGACGACGCCTGACCGGGCGGTGCGCTCGCGACCGCGACTGCACGACGAAGTACACGCCCACCGTGAGCGTGGTCAGCAGTCCGCCGGCGACGACCACGAGCCATCCGGCCGTGAGCCCGCCCTCCTCGATGAGCAACGACTGGAACAGCGGCTGCACCGCGAGGCCCGCGAACCCAGCGAGACCCGACCAGGCACTGATCGCACCGATCTTCGCCACGTTCGCGTACTGGATGAGGAGCACCGCACCGACCGGGAAGCTGCCCAGCGCGACAGCGCCGAGCACCACGACCGCCGTCCAGAAGAACCACTCGCCGATCGCGGGCGACACCATCAGCATCGCCCCGCCGATCGCGGTCAACACCCCCGCGGCAGCCAGGAGCGTCATGCCGTGGACGTTCCGCATGAGACGGAGCCACACGAATCGCGAGACGACGCTCGTCGTCGCGGCCACCACCATGCCGAGCCCGGCGACCCCGACCCCCAGGCCGAGCTGGTCGATCGCGAACGACGGCAGATACGCGCCGAGGCTCGAGAACGCCCCGATGAAGAAGAACGAGATCGGCAACAGCCACCAGACCACCGGGTGATGGCGATCGCGAGGCGCGGGGACCGGCGCCGGTGCTGACGGCGACGCGGGTTCGACTGCGCCACCCGCGCCGTCTACGCCACCCGCGCCAGCCGTCGCATCCGCAGCCCCCGCGGCCCCCGCCGCACGATCGAGCCGGGGCGTCCGCGCCAGATACCAGCCGCCGCAGACCGTCATGGCGACACTGACCCCGACCCACAGCCAAATGATCGTCCGCCACTCGATCACCTCGGCGAGGCCGCCGAAGCTCAACCCGACGAGCACAGCGCTCAACTGCACACCCAGCGACTTCCAGCCGACCGCGACCGCATGCTGGCGAGCCGGCAGGTAGAGCGCGATCATGCGATTCGTGAGCGGCAGGCCGATCGTCATGCAGACTCCGACGGCGATGCATACGAGCAGCAGGTCCATCTCGTTGCGCGCGAGCGCGAACGACGCGAAGGCGGCGATGGCGAGCGCCGCCTGCACGGGCAGCAGGACCTTCGGCGCGACGTGGTCCACGAGCCATCCGCTCGCCGGCGACGCGATGCCGGCCGCGATGAACATCGCGGACGCGAGCGAACCGATCGCGGCCACCGGCACGCCGAGTTCGGCGTTGAAGGCCCAGCCGAGCTGGCCCAGCACGAACTCGCCGATGGTGCCGACGACGCCGACCGACAGCGCGAGCATGATCAGCGGGACGAGCCTGCCGCCCGTCGGCACGGCGGCCTTGGCTTTCCTCGGCGCGACGACCTCGTCAGCCGCACCGTCCGCCCGTGTCACTCCGACAGCATCGACGCGTCGACGAGCTCGTGATATTTGCGGTCGTGATAGACCAGCGGGCGCCGCCGGTCGGTGATGGATGCCTCGACGGGCTCGACGTGCACGAAGAAGCTCGACCCCACGGGCAGGCTGCCGAGCACCCGGGCGCGCACCCAGGTGCCGTGGATGGGCAGGACGGGCTCCCCGGTGGGGAGCGTCCTCCAGTTCAGGCCCTCGAACCGGTCGATGCCCGAGACGGCGAACTTCCGCGAGATCGCGACGTCGTCGACGTCGAGGAAGTGGACGACCACCGAGGATGCCTCGGCGAGGGCCGGCCAGCTCGACGAGGTCTGCATGATGGAGAAGCCCACGACGGCGGGGCTGGCCGAGATCGAGATGACCGAGGTCGCCGTGAAGCCCACCGGCCGGCCGTCGAGATCGCGCAGGGTGATCACCGCGACCGGGCCGGGGTGGTTGCGGAACACGGCGCGGAACTCCTCTACGCCGAACGTGTCGACTCGAGCGTCGGTGATCGTCATCGCGTGCTCCCCTCCAATTCGGCATCGAACTGATGATGCATCGACGCTACCACAAAATCGAGACAGTAACGTCTCAATTTGAGAATATACAGTTCCGCCGGGGCCTCGCCTCGGTGGCGGGGCCCCGGCGGAGGCGGTCGGTTCGGCGCGTTGTGCGGTCTACGAGGCTCGGACGTACGACGCGGGCCGTTCGAGGCCGAGGTGGTCGCGCAGCGTGCTGCCCTCGTACTCCTCCCTGAAGTACCCGCGCTCACGCAGCTCCGGCACGAGGAGGTCGCAGATGCGGCGCATGCCGTCGGGCATGTCCGGGGCGTTGAGGCTGAAGCCGTCGCAGGCGCGCCCCTCGAACCACGCGACCATCTCATCCGCGATCCGGCTCGGGGTGCCCACCATCGAGAGGTGCGACATCGATCGCGCACTCGTCACGAGCAGCTCGCGCAGCGTGTAGCGGTCGTCCTGGCTGAACCGGCGGTGCAGGTGGTAGCGCGAGCCGTGCACCGGGTCGTCGCTCCACCGGTCGTCGGGGATCCGCTCGTCGAGATCGATGTCGGAGAGGTCGATCTCGTGGCTCGCGCTGAACTGCTTGCGACCGTGCTCCAGGTCGATGAACTGCGCCATGTGCTCCGAGAGCTCCTTCGCCTCCTGCTCGGTCTCGCCGATGATCGGCAGGAGCCCGGGCAGGATCTTCGCGTGCTCGGGATTGCGACCGGCCTCACGCACGCGGCGCTTGAACTCGCCGTAGAACTTCTCGGCTTCCGCGCGCACCGGTTGCGCCGTGTAGACCAGTTCGGCGACGGATGCCCCGAATGCGAGGCCCGTCGGCGATGAACCCGCCTGCGCCATGACGGGGAAGCCCTGCGGCGAGCGCCGGATGTTCGTCGGGCCCTCGACCTTGAAGAACTCGCCCTCATGGTCGATCCGCCGGATCCGATCGGCCGCGGCCCACGACCCGCCCTCGCGATCGACCACGACCGCGTCGTCGCTCCAGCTGTCCCACAGCTGCTTCGTCACCGCGACGAACTCGGCCGCGCGCCGGTACCGGACCTCCGGGTCGGGCATCTCATCGAGCCCGAAGTTCCGGTTGCCGGCCCAGGACGTGACGATGTTCCAGCCGATACGTCCACCGCTGAGGTTGTCGAGGTTCGCGAGCTGGCGCGCCACGTTGTAGGGCTCGGAGAACGAGGTGGTGATGGTCCCCACGAGTCCGATCTTCGAGGTCATCGCCGCCAGCGCCCCGAGCGTGCCGATCGGCTCGTACGCCGTCAGGGTGGGATTCGGTCCGGGCACCTCGCCCGGGTACACGGCGTCGCCGAAGAATGCGGCGTCCAGTTTCGCCGCCTCGGCCATCCGGGTCAGCTCGACGACGTACTCGAGCTGCCCGATCTCTTCCGCACGACTGTTCGGAAGTCGCCAGGTGCCGGCGTGGAAGCCGCCGACCAGCATGAACGCCGTGAGCGCCATGTGCTCGTTTCTTGGCATGGTTGTCCTTTCATAGGTGGATCGGATGGGTGCGGAAGGCGCGCTCGAACGTCGGGGAGCGGTGACGCTCCTCGCTGACGGATATCGGGTCCGGGATGTGCCAGAGGGCGGGGTGGGTGAGAGGACGGGGTGGGGGTCGCCTCGCGACCCCCACCGTCGTCAGTCGAGCGTGAGCGCGGTCCAATCCACGAGGGTGTACGCGTGGGCGAACTCGTCGAGGTTGCCCCACTTGCCCTCGCGCATGACGCCGCGCGGCTGCTCTTCGGCCAGCGGCAGCGTGTGCAGCAGCTGCTCGGCGCGTCGCTCGGCGGTCGAGAGGAACTCGGCGCGCTGCGCCCGGTCGGCGACCTCAGCGGCACCCGCGAACGCCGCATCCAGCTCCGCGTCGCACATGCCGGTCGCGTTCAGGAACGCCACGTTGTCCGGGTTGCAGACGTAGAGACGCGAGACGCCGAGGTTCGGATCCGCGTAGGACGCGAAGCCCATCACGGCGATGTCGAAGTCGTGAGTGGTGAACGTCGTCTCGGTGAAGATGTTCAGGTCCTCCTGGACGAGGTTCGCGCGGATTCCGATCGCCTCGAGGTTCGACTTGATCATCTCGGCCGTCGAGGCGAACGTCGGCAGGCCGCCGGCGTAGTTGATGTCGAGCTCGAAACGCGACCCGTCGGCTCCGATCGGATAGCCGAGCTCGTCGAGCTCAGCCGCTGCGGCCTCCGGATCGAACGGCACGTCGACGGTGAAGTCGACCTCCGGGTCGACCGCCCACTCCATGGCCGCCGGGATCGGCCCGCGGGCCGGGATCGCCGAGCCCGAGAACGCACTCTCGGCGATCGCGTCGCGGTCGATGGCCGAGAGCACGGCGTGCCGGACGCCGGGATCGGCGAGCTCGCCCTCGCGGACGTTGAGGAACGCCGTCATCACGCTCGGTGCGGCCTTCGAGGTGGTCACGAAGAACTCCTCGTCGGACAGGCTCGACACCTGCGCCTGATCGGTGAAGAACGGCGAGATCCGATCCACGTCACCGCCGCGCAGCGCGAGCATGCGGGCGTTGTTGTCCGGGATGATCGTGAACACGATCGTGTCCGCGGCACCCGCCTCCTGCCAGTAGTCCGGGTACTTGGTGACCGTGATGCGCTCGCCGGCGTTGAACTCGTTGAACTGGTACGGACCGGTGCCGACCGGTGCCATGTTCGCCGGGTTCACCGTGATGTCGGTGCCCTCGTAGAGGTGCTTCGGGATCATGTACTGGTTCGTCAGCGCCTCGAGCACGGGCGCGAACGGCTCGCTCAGCGTCAGCACCACCGTGTGCTCGTCGGTCGCCTCGACCGACGCCACCTTGTCGGTCAGCTGCGGGCCGAGCGGGTTCAGCGGGATGACCTCCTCGAGGTTGAACTTCACGTCCTCGGCCGTGAACGGCTCGCCGTCGTGCCAGGTGACGCCTTCGCGCAGGTGCAGCGTGTACACCATCCCGTCCTCGCTGATCTCCCACGACTCGGCGAGCTCGGGGATGATCTCGAACGTGGCGTCCTGACCGACCAGGTGCTCGAACACCGCGCCCGCCACGGCATTAGTGGTGATGTCCGTCGCGAGCTGGGGGTTCAGGTGCGGCGGGTTGGTGCCGACGGCCTCCACGAAGACGGCCGAGGAGCCGTCTCCACCGCCGCCATCCGTGTTGCCGGAGCAGGCGGCGAGCGTGAGCACGGCCGCCATTCCGGCCGCCAGCAGGCCGGCGGTGCGGGCTTTCCGTGAAGCCCGCCAATCCTTCGTTGCAGCGTTCCGATTCCTCATTGAATGGATCCTTTCGATTGCAGAACAGATCGTTCGAGCGACGGTGCCGGCGCTCGAGGTGCGGCCGCGTGCCGCACGCCTGCCGGGGGTGTCAGCGGGCGAGAGCTGCATCCAGGTCGGGTGCAGCGTCGAGCAGCGCACGGGTGTACTCGTGCTTCGGTGCCTCGAAGATCGCGTCCTTGGGGCCCTCCTCCACGACCTCCCCGTTGCGCATCACGTAGACGTAGGTGGCGACCTTCTTGACGACCGGGAGGTCATGCGTGATCAGCACGTACCCCACGCCGAGGTCCTGGCGCACCTCGTTCATCAGGTTCAGGACGCCGGCCTTGACCGCGACGTCCAGCGCCGAGACCGCCTCATCGGCGATGATCAGCTTCGGCCGCAGCACGATCGCGCGCGCGATGAGCACGCGCTGGCGCTGCCCGCCGCTGAGCTCGTGCGGGAACCGGTCGAGATACGTCGCCGGCGGGTTCAACCCGACCTGGGCGAGCACCTCGATCGCCGTCTGCTCGACCTCCCGCGCGCGCGTCGCGATCCGGTGGAACCGGATCACCTCGGTGAGGGACTGCCTGATCGTCTTGCGGGGGTTCAGCGAGCCGGACGGATCCTGCAGCACGCACTGCACCGCCCGGCGGTAGGCCTGCTTCTCCGCACGCGTCATCGCCCTGAGGTCACGCCCGTCGAGCGTGATGGAGCCGTCCCCGGGGTCGCGTTCGATCAGGTCGAGGAGCATCCGGGCGAGCGTGCTCTTGCCGCTGCCGCTCTCACCGACGATCGCGACGAAGTCGCCGGGTTCGACGGCCACGCTCACGCGGTTGACCGCGACGACGCCGTGCTTCGCCTTGCCGAACGTCTTCGAGACGTCCCTCGCTTCGAGCCTCATCGAAGTTCTCCGATCCCCGCGGTCTCGAGCGACGCCGAGTAGGAATAGAGCTCGTCCGAGTCGTCGGACAGGCTGCGGACGCTGCGCAGCAGACCCTGCGTGTACGGCTTGGCCGGATTCGTGAAGACCTGCTCCGTCGGGCCGTCCTCGACGTTGTAGCCGGCGTACATGACGTAGACCCGTTCGCACATCTCGGCGACCACCGCGAGGTCGTGCGAGATCATGATCAGCGACGTCCCGAGCTCGGCGACGCTGCGGCTGAGCGACTCGAGCACGTGCTGCTGCACCGTGACGTCGAGCGCCGTCGTCGGCTCGTCGGCGAGGATGATCTCCGGGCGCTTGGCCAGCGCGATCGCGATCAGCACGCGCTGGCGCATGCCACCGCTGAGCTCGAACGGGAACTTCCGGGCCACCCGGTCGACGTCCTTCAGGCCCGCGAGCTCCATGTACGCGTAGATCTCGTCCCGCGCGGTACGCGCCTGTCGTGCCGAGCCTCGGCGCGAGGCATCCGCCGGCCGATAGGCCTCGGCCACCTGCGCCCCGACACGCATGGTGGGATTCAGGTAGCTCAGCGGGTCCTGGAAGATCATCGAGACCCGGGAACGCCGCACCTCCTGCCAGTCCCGCCGGCTCGCGCCGATCATCTCCTTGCCGCTCATCCGGATGGAGCCCGCGACCTCGACGCGCCGAGAGAGCGGGAGGAGCCCCGCGACCGCGCGCCCCGTCACGCTCTTGCCCGATCCGGACTCGCCGACGATGCCGACCCGCTCACCCGGGTTCAGATGGAAGCTGACACGTTTGACCGCGTGCACATCGGACTTCGGCCCGGTGGGCAGGCGCACGCTCAGGTCGGTGACCTCGAGCAGGGGCGTGGTGCTGGTTGTCTCGCGAGTCATGGTGCTGGGGGCGGTCATTGCTTCACCCGGCCGATCGTGGGGTTGAGGATGTCGTTGAGCGTGTCACCGAGGATGTTCGTGGACAGCACGACCACGAAGATCGCGAGTCCGGGGAAGACGGTGAGCCACCACGCGGTCTGCATGTAGGGCTGCGCCGCGTTCAGCAGTGCACCCCAGCTCGGCACGTTCGCATCGCCGAGACCGAGGAAGGCGAGGCCGGACTCGAGCAGGATCGCCCGGCCCACGGTCATCGTGGTGGCCACGAGCACCGGGGGCATGACGTTGGGCAGCACGTCGGAGACGAACACCCGAAGCGATCCGAACCCCACCGCACGCGCCGACTCGACATAGCCGAGCTCGGACACGCGCAGCGTCTCGGCTCGCACGATGCGCGCCACCTGCGGCCACATGGTCATGCTCAGGATCAGGATGATCACGATCATGTTCGTGCCGAGCAGGGCCGCGGCGACGAGCGCGAGGATGATGCCGGGGACGACCTGGAAGAACTCCGAGACCTTCATCAGCAGGGTGTCGGCGAACCCGCCGTAGTAGCCCGCCATCCCGCCGATGACGATCGCGAGGGTCAGGCAGAGGATCGCGACGCTGACCCCGACGAGCAACGACACCTGGCCGCCCTGCAGGACCCGGGCGAAGAGGTCGCGGCCGAGATGGTCGGTGCCCATCAGATGCTCGGCGGAAGGCGGCTGCAGCTTCGGGTACTGCGCACTCGAGGGCGAGAGCGCGAAGAACGGGCCCACGAAGCACGCGATCGTGACGATCGCGAGCACGAGACCGAACACGATCGTCGACGGCCGCCGCAGGAAGCGCAGCGTGAGGGACCGGGAGCCGCGATCGCGACGGGACCGGACGTTGTCCAGATTGATGCGCACGGTTCCCGTCGAGACGATCGGCTGCGTTTTCGGACGCTCCTGCTGCCGCTCCTGCTGATCGATGCCGGTCATGGTCGCACCCCTGCCTCTCGACGGAATCGGGCTCGCACCCGTGGATCGACGAGCCCGTACGCGACGTCGGTGAGAATGTTGATGATGACGACCGTCACGGTCACGATGAGCAGGATCCCCATCACGACCATGTTCTCGCTGCGCTGGATCGAGTCGTACATGAGCAGCCCCATGCCCGGCCAGCCGAAGACCTTCTCGATGAGGACCGATCCGGCGATCGTGAACCCGAGGCTGTAGCCGATGACGCTGACCATGGGCAGCATCGAGTTGAGGATGCCGTGCTTGCGCAGGACCTCGTGGGCGCTGAGCCCCTTGGAGCGGGCCGTGTCGATGTAGTCCTGGCCGAGCACCTCGATCATGCTCGCGCGCATGATGCGCACCTTGAACGCGGTCTCCGCGAGTGCCAGCGACGCGACCGGCAGGATCAGGTGCGGAATGGAGAGGCCCGACGACGTGTACGAGGTCATGCCCTGCGATGGCAGCCAGCCGAGGTTGACCGAGAAGAGCAGGATCAGCAGGAGCGCGACCCAGAACGCCGGCAGGGAGAACCCCGCGATCGCGGCGTACGAGATCGCACCGTCGAGTGCCTTCGAGCGGGTCCGCGCGGCGACCGCGCCGAGCAGGATGCCGAGGATCGAGGAGATGACGAGCGCCGGCAGCGTGAGCAGCAGCGTGTTGCCGAGCCGCCCGAGGATCAGTTCGGAGACGGGCTGCATCGTGGCGAACGAGTAGCCGAGGTTGCCAGTGAGGATGTTGCCGACGTACGCGAAGAAGCGTTCCCAGACCGGCCGGTCGAGACCGAACTGCTCGGTCATCTGCCGCCGGAACTCCTCACTGACCGGCACCTGCCCGACGAGCGCCTGGATGGGATCGCCGGGCGCCGCCTCGAGCAGCAGGAACATGATCAGGATGACCACGAAGATCAGGACGAGCGACGACCCGAGGAGCTTCGCGTAGTGCTGCAGCGCCCTCATGCGGGCAGACGCTCGTGGTCGCCCAGCGGGGTCGTCGGAACGATCGCACTCCACGGTGAATGCATGGTCTCACTCTCTGGTCCACCGACAAGGAGGATCAGACCACCCGAGCCGCGCCGCCCGATCCATCGTGTCCGATTATGGGTGATAAGTGACCCAATTTGGAACCCCAAAGTCGAATTACGTCAGACCCGCCCAGAAGATCGCGGCTCAGGGGAGCTTAGTCGCCGGGCCGCCTGGGTGAACCGGGCGAGCGATCGCCCGAACTCCTCGATCCAGGCGGGAGTGCCGTTCCGCGGCCACGCCGCGGCGAGCGTGAACGAGAGCGGCGCGCCCGAGCTGTCCTGCACGAGCCGGGAGCCGAGGTCGAACCCGCGCAGCGAGACCGAGTCCGCGAACACGCCGACGCCGAGGCCGGCGTCGGCGAGCGCGGCAAGCGTCTGGCCCACCTGCGACCGGTACCGGATCTCCGGGAAGACGCCCGAAGCCTCGCACTCTTGGCTGAACAGCCGTGCCGCGATGAACCCCTCCGTGTTCATGACGATGGGATGGTCGCTGAGCTCGTCGATCGTCACCGTGGGCTCGCCGGTGTCGAGCGGATGCCCCGGCGGGAAGTAGGCGCGTACGCCGGCCTCGGCGACCACGGCCGAGTCGAGGCCGACGCCGGCCGGAAGGGCCACGATCGCGAGGTCGCACTCGCCCGCGGCGAGCCGTTCCCGCAGCGCGACGGATCCGTCCTCGATGACCTCGATGCGCACCTCGGGGTGCGCGGGGATCCACTGGGTCAGGAACGGCGCGAGGTACGACCCGGCCGCCGTCGCCGCGGCGCCGAGTCGAAGCGAGCTGCGCCCACCGCCCTTCAGCTCGGCACGCAGGTCGGTGATCTGGGCGCCGAGCCGCCGCGCGTGTTCGAGCATGGTCTGCCCGGCGGCGGTGAGCACTGCGCCGCGTGGGCCGCGATCGAGCAGAAGCTCGCCGAACGCACCCTCGAGCCGCGCGACGGCCCGCGTGACCGAGGGCTGTGACGTGTACATGCGCTCCGCGGCGGCCCGGAAACTGCCCGTGCGAGCGATGGAGACGAAGATCTGAAGGTCACGGAAGCTGACATCCAGAGATTCAGTATTCGAATCACTCATGTCCTCAGTTGTAATGCATTCGTCACGAATCCCGCGTACGTTGCTGAACAATCTGTCCTCTCAACGCTGAGGAGCGTAGGCATGAGCCCCACCCGCACCACCCTGATCACCAATGGACGCGTCGTCACACCCGGCGGCATCGTCGAGGCGGACGTCGCGATCGCCGACGGCCGGATCGTCGGACTGCACGAGCCCGGCACGGCTCCCGAGGCGGCCACGGTGATCGACGCGACCGGGCTCACGGTGGCTCCGGGCTTCGTCGACATGCACAGCCACCACCGCGAGCCCGGCTTCACGCACAAGGAGGACATCCGTTCGGTGACGGCCGCGTGCGCCGCGGGCGGTGTGACCACCACCGTGGCGATGCCGAACGTCTTCCCGCCGCCCAACACCGCCGAGGTACTCGGCGACATGTTCGGCCTGTACGAGCGCTCGGCGATCGTCAACTGGAACGTCAACCCGGCCGGCACCATCGTGGAGGAGATCCCTCGGCTGGCCGAGATGGGCATCGCCGCGTTCAAGGTCTTCATGGTCGTCGACACCGGGCGCGACTACCCGCACATGCCCGGCATCGGCGTGCATGACCACGGCAAGCTGCTCGAGATCATGGAGACCTGCGCCGCTGCGGACATCCCGCTGATGGTGCATCCGCACGACCAGGCCCTCATGGACCACATCGAGGCCCAGTACTGGGAGCGCGGCGAGCGCGACGCGCTCGCCTACGCCAAGGCGTACGCGGCGCACGACGGACTCATCTGGGAGACGGCGATCGCGACCCTGCTGCGGATGCAGGCCGCGACCGGCGTCCACCTGCACCTGCTGCACGTCCAGACGGCCGGATCGGTCGAGCTCATCCGCCAGGCGAAGGCGCGCGGGCAGAAGGTCACCGCCGAGATCAACCCGTGGGCGCTGTTCCTCGGCAACGAGTGGGAGAACATCGAGCGCCTCGGCTCGTACGCGCTGTCGTACTGGGTCCCGGGGTCCAACGTCGAGCCGCTGTGGGAGGCGCTGCGCGACGGCACCATCGACATCATCGCGACCGATCACGCGCCGCACACGCGCGAGGAGAAGGAGGTCGGCTGGCAGGACGGCTGGAAGGCGCACACCGGGACGCCCTCGACCCAGTTCTACTCCCGCATGTTCCTGGATGCGGCCCACCGGGGCCTGATCTCGCTCGAGCGGGTGGTGGATGCCGCGGCCACCGCCCCGGCGCGGCTGTTCCGCCTGCACGGCAAGGGCGAGATCCAGGTCGGCGCCGACGCCGACCTGGTGCTGATCGACACCGAACGCACCGAGACCGTCACCGACGACGAGGTGCTGAGCAAGATCGGCTACACGCCCTACGCCGGCCAGACCTACACGGGCCTGCCGGTCCGCACCCTCGTGGGCGGCGTCACGGTCTTCGAGGACGGCGTGGTCATCGGCGAGCCGGGAACCGGCACGCAGAGCCGCAGCGTGCGCGCGGGGGTGAAGGTATGACCGCGACGGTGTCCAGAGCGGCGGCCCCGCCGGCCGAACGGCGGAGCGGGCTGCGGTCGTTCGGCGGCTGGCTCGGGGGCGCGACCCGGGGCGCCTCGACGCTTCGGCTCGTGCTCTCGCTCACGCTCTTCTTCGTGCTCTGGCAGCTGATCGCGACCTACGTCATCGACAACCGGCTGCTGATCGTGCCGCCCACCGAGGTCTTCACCGCGCTCGGCGAGGAGATCGGCTCCGGGATCTTCTGGACGCACTTCAGCACGACGATGCTCGAGCTCGCGATCGCCTTCCCGATCGCGGTCGCGGGCGGATTCGCGATCGGGGCGATCCTCGCGGCGAGCAAGCCGGTCCGGCAGACCCTGGACCCGATGCTCACCGCGCTGTACTCGCTGCCGATCGTGGCTCTCGCGCCGCTGTTCACGGCCGGGCTCGGCTTCGGCATCGCGAGCAAGATCGCGATCATCATCCTGATGGCGATCTTCCCGGTCATCACGAACACCGATGCGGGCCTCCGCAGCGCGGACTCCGCGCTGGTCGAGACGTCCCGGTCGTTCCGTGCGACCCGGCTGCAGACCCTCAAGACCGTGACGCTCCCGCATTCGGTGCCGTTCATCATCAGCGGCATCCGGGTCGCGTTCGCGCGTGCGCTCGTCGGCGTGATCGTCGCCGAGTTCTTCGGCGCGATCGCCGGATTCGGGTTCGCGATCGCCGCCGCGGCCCAGTCGTACCAGACCGCCCGCCTCCTGGGCTACGTGGTCGTCCTCGGCGCCGTCGGCCTGCTCGCATCCATCGCCCTCACCGCGCTCGAACGGCGGCTGGCCCCCTGGAGGGAAGACTGACATGACCACCACGACCGCAACGACCGCAACGACCGCGACACAGGCCGGCCGCATCCTGATCGAGAACGTCGGCCTCACCTTCACCCCGCCGCGCCGCCCGCCCGTCACCGCGCTCGAGGGCGTCGACCTCGACATCCAGCCCGGCGAGTTCGTGTGCGTCGTCGGCGCATCCGGCTCGGGGAAGTCGACCCTGCTGCGCGTGATCGACGGCATGCTCCCCGCGACGACCGGGCGCGTGAGCGTCGGCGGCCGGGTCGTCGACGGTCCGGGCGACGACCAGGCGATGGTGTTCCAGAGCGACAACCTGCTGCCCTGGTCCACCGTCGAGGACAACGTCGCGTACGGGCTGCGCCTCGCCGGGATGAGCAAGAAGGAGTCCCGGCGCAGGGCCGCCGTGCAGCTCGAACGGGTCGGCCTGGCGCGCACCGCCAAGCAGTACCCGCGCCAGCTCTCGGGCGGCATGCGCCAGCGCGTCAACATCGCCCGCGCGCTGGCCGTCGACCCGCAGGTGCTCCTGCTCGACGAGCCGTTCGCCGCGCTGGACGCGCAGACCCGGGAGATCATGTCCTCGGAGCTGCTCGGCATCTGGTCCGCCGACCAGAAGACGGTGGTGTTCATCACGCACCAGATCGACGAAGCGGTCTATCTCGCCGACCGCGTCGTCGTGCTCTCGGCGCACCCGGGCACGATCCGCGAGATCGTGCGCGTGCCGTTCGAGCGCCCGCGCGACCTGCACCTCAAGCGGACCCCCGAGTTCGGCGCGATCGTCGACCACATCTGGTCGCTCATCGAGGACGAGGTCAGGAACAGCCTCGGCATCGGACCAGGCGAGTGACCCGCCTCACCGTCTCACCAAGATTCACCACAGCAAGACCAAGATTCACCACAGCAAAGGAGAACAGATGAACCGCCGTCTCATCCGCGCGGGAGCCATCGTGGCTGCCGTGACCCTCGGCCTCGCGGCCTGCTCAGCCGGTTCGAGCGAGGCCGGCACCGACGCAGGCGACGCCGCATCGGCCGACCTGCTCCCCGTGAGCGTCGCCGTCCTCGGCCCCGGATCGCTGCAGTGGCTGCACGCCATCGCTGTCGACGAGGGGTTCTACGAGGACCACGGTGTCGAGGTCGAGTCCATCCAGGTGCAGAACTCCGGCGCGCTCGTCCAGGCGGTGGCGTCCGGCTCCGCGAACACGGGCATCGCGCTCGGCGACAACGTCATCAAGGCGGTCGACGAGGGCGCACCGGTCGCGATCACGGGCGCGCTCATCCAGAAGCCGGCGCTCCGGCTGTACGGCGGAGCCGGGGTGAGCGAGATCGGCGACCTCGCCGGCGCCCAGGTCACGGCGGGTGCGACCGAGGGCGGCACGTTCGACCTCATGGTCTACATGCTCCAGGAGGCCGGCGTGCCCACCGACGGCCTCGTGCCCGTCGCCATCCCCAACTCCAGCGACCGCGTGGTCGCGCTGGAGAACGGGCAGGTGAGCGGCGCACTGCTCATCCCGCCGTTCGACTCCACGGCGGAGGCCGCCGGCGCCGTCGAGCTCGGCTGGTACGACGACTTCTGGCTGGAGACCCCGTCGATCGTGAACACCGACTGGGCCGAGGCGAACCCGGAGGCCGCGGCCGGCTTCACCCGGGGCCTCGCCGACGCCGCGGCGTTCTTCGCCGACCCGGCCAACGAGGAGGCCGTCGTGCAGACGCTCATCGACTACGCGTCGGTCGAGGCGTCGGCCGCGCAGGACGCGTACGAGTTCATCTTCTCCAACGAGATCTTCAGCCCGGACCTGTCCTTCCCCGAGGAGGCGCTCACCAACGTGGCGCGCATCAGCGCCGAGGCGAACGGCACCGAGCTCGGCGACTTCGACCCGGCGCTGTACTCCGACCTCAGCTACCTGGAGAACTGACCTGACTGACCGGGGCGTGTCGCGCCCCGGTGCGCCACGCTGAGATGGCGGATGCCTCGAGCACACGTGTGCCCGAGGCATCCGCCGTCGTGGCCGAGGTGACCCGGCGTCGTCCTCCGCCCGCGCGCACCGCGCGGGCGGAGCCGTTCGTCCCAATAGGGTGAGGTGGACGGTTGTGAGGTGACGATGGAGCCCGAAGGGTCTGTGCCAGACGCGGCACTGCGCGCGGAGCGCCCCGTGCGTTCGGCACAGCTGAAGATGTCGGACGTCGCCCGCATCGCGGGGGTCTCGACCCAGACCGTCTCCCGGGCGTTGAACAACGCGGGCCGGATCAGCCCGGAGACTCGCGCCCGTGTGCTGAAGGTCGTCGAAGATCTCGGGTATCACCGGAACGTCGCGGCGCGCACCCTCGTCAACCGCCGCTCCGGCATCGTCGGCATCATCGTCTCCGACACCGATCAGTACGCTCCCCGGCTCACGATGCTCGCCGTCGAGTCGGCGCTCCGGGCGCACGGGTACGGGGTCTCGCTGATCTCGTACGACCACGGTGAGCTCGGCCAAGCGCGAGCGGCCATGCTGCAGAGTGCCGCGCAGGGCGTCGAGGCGATCCTGCTGCTCGGAGCCTGGCCGATCGAGATCAGCGAGCGGGATCGCGACGAGATCGGGGTGCCGATCGTCTCGGTCCGCGGAGATCGGCACGACGACCCCTTCAGCGTGGGCATCGACCAGGTCGCCGGCGCACGGCTGGCCACGGAGTATCTCCTCGCACGCGGCCACGAGACCGTCGTTCACGTGGCCGGGCCCGAGGACTGGCTGGACTCGGTGCTCCGCGAACAGGGCTGGCGGGACACGCTCCGCGATGCCGGCCGGCCGATTCCGCCGGTGCGCTGGCGGGGCGACTGGACGGCGCGGAGCGGGTACGAGATCGGCACGGCGTTCATCTCGTCGGGCGGGCAGGGCTCGGCACTGTTCGTCGCGAACGATCAGATGGCGATGGGGGTGTGTCGTGCGCTCATCGAGCACGGCGTCTCGGTGCCGGGCGACATCAGCGTGGTGGGGTTCGACGACCTCCCCGAGGCGGGGTACTACTCACCGCCGCTCACCACCGTGCGTCAGAACCTGTCCGCGCTGGGCGAGCGGGCCGCGGATCTCGCGCTCTCGCTCCGCTCCGGGAACGGTGGCAATCAGGAGGGGCTCATCGTCCCCGAGCTGGTCGTGGATCGGCGCTTGAGCGGCACCTGACTCTCGCAATTGCGTTATCGCTAACGCATCAACTATGGTGAACTCTCGACAGCTGCGTTATCGCTAACGCACAGGCCCGAAGGAGAGTCACATGCAGTTGCACCACAGCGCGAAAAAGCTCACGGTCGGCCTCGTCGGCACGGCATTGGCGGTCGCCGCCCTCACCGGGTGCTCCCGAGGCGGGGAAGCCGACACGGGCACCGTCGTCGGCTTCGCTCAGCAGAGCAATGCCGTGTCGTACCGCATCAACCAGACCGATTCGATCAAGGGCGAAGGCGACGAGCGCGGCTACACGGTGGTCAGCACCGACGCGCAGGACGACACCGCCAAGCAGGTCTCCGACGTCGAGGACCTCGTGTCGCAGGGCGTCGACTACCTCGTGCTCTCGCCCCGCGAGTTCGACGGACTCACCGCAGGCCTCCTGGCCGCCCGCGACGCGGGCATCCCCGTCATCCTGGTGGACCGTGAGGCCGAGGGCGTCGCCGGTGAGGACTTCGTCACGTACATCGGGTCCGACTACGTCTGGGAAGGGCAGCAGGCCGGCGAGTGGGTCGTCGAGCACACGGGCGGCGAGGCGCGCGTGGTCGAGCTCGCCGGCACGCCCGGGGCGTCGTCCGCCCGCGACCGCTCGGCAGGCTTCCATGAGGCGGTCGAGCAGGCCCCGGGGATCGAGATCATCGCCTCGCAGACCGCCGAGTTCTCGCGCGCCGAGGCGCAGCAGGTCATGGACAACCTGCTCGCAGCCAACCGCGACTCGATCGACGTCGTCTATGCCCACAACGACGAGATGGCGCTCGGCGCGGCGCTGGCCATCGAAGCGGCCGGGCTCGAGCCCGGGGTCGACATCAAGATCATCGGCATCGACGGTCAGAAGGACGCCTTCGCCGCGATCCAGGAGGGACGCCTCTCGGCGACCGTCTTCAGCAGCCCGTACTACGGCCCCGCCGTGTTCGACGTCATCGACGACCTGGTCGCGGGCAAGGAGGTCGAGACGAAGATCGTGCTCGACGGGTACGTCGTCGACGCCGACAATGTCGACGAGAAGCTCGACGAGGCGTACTGAGCCCCACCATGGCTGACATCCAGCGCGCCGCCGGACATGGCGAGGTCGTCCTCGCCATGTCCGGCATCACCAAGACCTTTCCCGGCGTCCGGGCTCTCACGGACGTGTCGCTCGAGCTGAAGCGCGGCGAAGTGCACGCCCTCATGGGCGAGAACGGTGCGGGGAAGTCCACGTTGCTCAAGATCCTGAGCGGTCTGTATCAGCCGGACCGAGGGGCGGTGATCTCGCTCGACGGTGAGGATGTGTCGTTCAAGCGCCCCCGAGACGCCCAGAACGCCGGCATCAGCACGATCTACCAGGAACTCGATCTGGTCCCGCAACTCCCGACCTACGAGAACATCTTCATCGGCCGCGAGCCGCGTCGCTTCGGCGCCGTCAGCCACCGCCGGATGATCCGCGACGCCCGCGCGTTGTTCGACCGGCTCGGCGTCGCCGTCGACGTGCGGAAGGACCTCGGCGAGCAGTCGCCCGCGGTGCAACAGCTCACGTCGATCGCCCGGGCGCTCGAGCTCCGCGCCAAGGTCGTCGTCATGGACGAGGCGACCTCGTCCCTCGACGCCGATGAGACCGAGCTGCTCTTCCGCATCGTCCGGGAGCTCAAGTCCAGTGGCGTGGCTGTCGTGTTCGTCTCGCATCGGTTGAGCGAGGTCTACGAGATCTGCGACCGGATCACGCTGCTTCGCGACGGCGAGCTCGTCGGCACGTTCCAGACGGCTGAGCTGTCCGAGTACGACCTCGTCACGAAGATGGTGGGGCACCCGGTCGATCCCGAGGAGCGCCACCCGATGCACGCCGGCGACACCGCGGTGGTGCTCGAGGGAGAGGGGATCACGACGAGCACCCTCGACCACGTCTCGCTCGCGCTGCGCTCGGGTGAGGTCACGGGCCTCGCGGGCCTGCTCGGCTCGGGTCGCACGGAGGTCGCGCGGGCGCTCTTCGGCGCAGACCCGATCACCGCCGGCGACGTCCGGATGCGCGCGACGGGACACCCGAAACGCTGGAGCATCCGGCGCGCGATCCGCGACGGGATCGCCTACACGCCCGAGGAGCGACGGAGCGACGGGATCTTCCCGAACATGTCGGTGCTCGACAACATCACCATCGCCGCGCTGAAGGAGGTGAGCACGTGGGGCGTGATCAACTCGCGGAAGCAGCGTCGTCTCGCCCAGTCGTACGTCGAACGGTTCCGGATCAAGACGCCGACCCTGGAGCATCCGATCTCGAAGCTGAGCGGCGGGAACCAGCAGAAAGCCATCCTCGCCCGCTGGCTCGCCACGAACCCGACGGTGCTCATGCTCGACGAGCCCACACGCGGGATCGACGTGGGAGCGAAGGCCGAGGTCGAGAGGCTCATCCGGGAGCTGGCCGGCGCCGGGATCGCGGTGCTGTTCATCTCCTCGGAGCTGCCTGAGCTGCTTCGGAACAGCACCCGGATCGTCGTCCTCCGGGATGGCGCGATCATCCGGCGGGTGAACGCCGAAGACGCCGACCAGGAGCTCATCATGGCCGCGATCGCCGGCAGCGATGAGCCGCAGCACGCCCCATCGGAGAGGGATCTGACATGACCACGATGACCATGTCGAGACTCGCGGCGCTGCCGCAGCGACACAGCGCGGCCGTCGCCGTCGTGCTCGTGCTGGCGCTGAACCTCGTGGTGACGCCCAACTTCCTCTCCACCGCGACGCTCTGGAACATCGTGATCCAGTCGAGCACGGTCCTGCTCGTGGCACTCGGCATCACGCTGACGATCGCCACGGGCGGCATCGACCTCACCGTCGGATCGATGATGGCGTTGACCGCGGCGCTCACCGCGGTGCTCGCGCCGGTGAACCCGGTCGCGGCGCCGCTGATCGCCATCGCCGCGGCGCTCGCGCTCGGCGCGCTGAACGGCATTCTGGTCTCGGAGCTGCGCATCCAACCGCTGATCCTCACGCTCGCAGGCATGCTGATGATCCGGGGTCTGGCGCAGGTCGTGACCGACGGCCGCGTCGTCCCCGTGACCGGATTCGTGTCGGACTTCGCCGCATGGCGACTCCCGGGCGGCGTGCCGAGCCAGCTGCTGGTCTCCGTGATCGCCGCGGGCGCGGTGTTCTTCCTCGTGAAGCGCACCACCTTCGGCACCTACATCGAAGCCGTGGGCGACAGCCCTCGTGCCGCCAAGATGGCGGGCCTGCCGACTCGTGCCGTGCTGCCGGGCGTGTACATGGCGTCGGCCCTGCTGGCCGGCATCGCCGGCCTCATGCAGGCCGGACGCCTCGCCGCGGCCGACCCGACCAACATCGGCAACGCCATCCACCTCGACGCGATCGCGGCCGTCGCGATCGGCGGCGCCAACCTGCTCGGCGGGCGGCCCAACGTCGGAGGCACGATCCTCGGGGTGCTGCTGCTTCAGCTGATCGACGTGATGCTGACGATGAACAACATCCCGTACGCGTTCTCGCTCGTGCTGAAAGCGCTCATCATCGTCGGCGCCGTATATCTGCAGCTCGTCAGGAGGCGATCATGAACCGCCACATCGCCTCAGGGCTTCGCTGGGCCGGCACCCACCGCGCATGGGTCGCGCTGATCGCGCTGGTGATCTTCGCGAGCATCGCCTTCGAGCCGTTCCTCACGCAGACCAACCTGCTCAACGTCGTGCGGCAGGCGAGCATCGTCGGCCTGCTCGCCGCGGGCATGACGTTCGTGATCATCACCCGGGGGATCGACCTCTCGGTCGGCTCGATCCTCGCATTGAGCGGCATCACGTTCGCGGCGTGCGCGCCGGCGGGCCTGGCGGTCGCCGTGCTCGCGGCGCTGGGTGTCGGGCTCGCGGCGGGGCTGATCAACGCGTTCCTGATCGTCCGTCTCAACATCGACCCGTTCGTCGCGACCATCGCCTCGATGTTCGGATTCCGCGGCGCCGCGCTGCTGCTGACCGGCGAGGAGCCCGTGCGGATCGACGCCGGCCTGGTCGACGCGTTCTTCGTCGGACGCTCGAGCGTGCTCGGAATCCCGATCCCGGTCCTCGTGCTGGTGCTCGTGTTCGCCGGGCTGTCGTGGGCGTCCCGGTACACCCGGATCGGTCGAGTCGTCTACGCGCTCGGCGGCAACGCCGCCGGGTCGCAGATGATGGGCCTGCCCGTCGCCCGCGCGAAGACCCTCGTCTACGCCCTCTCCGGAGTCCTGGCCGGGATGGCGGGGATCATCCTCGCCTCTCGTCTCGGTTCGGGACAGCCGACCGCCGGCGACATGTACGACCTCTCGGCCATCGCCGCCGTCGTCATCGGCGGCACGCTGCTCTCGGGCGGTGCCGGGCGGTTGAGCGGGACGCTCGCCGGCGTGCTGCTGATCGCGACCATCGCGAACGTGTTCAACCTCCAGGGCCAGTTGAGCACCTGGTGGCAGAACGCGCTGAACGGGGCGATCCTGCTCGCGCTCATCGTCATCCAGGCGGCGATCTCCCAACGGCGGACGGGTCACCGACCCCGCGGAATCCCCATGATCCCCACACGTTCTGCCGCGACGCCGGCAGAGCAACCCAGCGATCCAGAAACACGCAAGGAGAACAGTGAACAGCATCGATAAGCTCCGCGAGACGGTCGGCGCCCAGGGCGGTTGGCGGAAGCTCGTCAACAACCCCGTGCTCGGCGACGACGAGGACTTCCGTTTCGACAACCACGTCCTCCGCACCGAGCAGGGCTACCGGATGTACTTCTCCTGGCGGAAGCACTACGCCATCGCGATGACCGAGAGCGAAGACGGCGTCAACTGGAGCGAACCGCGGCTGGTCGTCGAGCCTCGGCCGGAGACGGGCTGGGAGGACGACATCAACCGTCCGGCGGTCGTCTACCGTGACGGCACCTATCACATGTGGTACTCGGGACAGACCGCCGGCCGCACCTTCGCCTCAGAGACGTGGACCGAGGCGTACCTGGAGGCCTCATCCAACACGCTCGGCACGTCGGCGATCGGGTATGCCACGAGCTCCGACGGCATCTCCTGGACGCGCCGGGACACGCCCGTGCTGAGCGCGGCTCCCGAGTGGGAGCAGCAGTCGCTCATGTGCCCGACCGTGTTCTGGAGCGAGGACGAGGGCGTCTACAAGATGTGGTACTCCGGCGGAGGCTGGTTCGAGCCCAACGCGATCGGGCACGCGGTGAGCCCCGACGGCATCACCTGGACGCGGGTCTCCGACGCTCCCGTCTTCGGTCCGAACCCGAACGAGCTCTGGGAGCGCGAACGGATCGCCGGGGCGCACGTGATGGTCCACGACGGCTGGCACTACCTCTTCTACATCGGATACGAGGACATGTTCAAAGCCCGGATCGGTCTCGCGCGCTCTCGCGACGGGATCTCGGGCTGGGAGCGACACCCGGCGAACCCGATCCTGTCCGCCGGCATCCCGGGAGCCTGGGACTCCGAGTCGATCTACAAGCCGTTCGTGCTCTTCGAGGAGGATCGCGATCGCTGGATCATGTGGTTCAACGCCCGGAAGGGCACGACCGAACGGATCGGAGTCGCCATCCACGACGGTCGCGACCTGGGCTTCGGCGAGTAGGGCACGAGCCCTCGAGCCACGATCGGCCACGATCGGACTTCGGATGTCTCGGGCACACGTGTGCCCGAGGCATCCGTCGTGTCATCCACGTGCCCCGCGAATGGGGGTGACGATTTCTCATCGGTAAAGCGGACTCGATACTCTCATCTTTGGTCGAGTGAGAGGGAGGGCCGGTGGTGGAGCCGAGCGAGCCGGGTCTTCCCGTCCGCAGCCGGCTCCGCCGCGCCGTCAATGACGGGCGGTTCCGCCAGGTCGCGCGCCTGGTGCAAGACCAGTTCATCGAGGTCTGGTACGGCGTCCCGCCGGACGAGCTTCGCCGCGCGCTCGAGGTGGTCCCGCCGTGGTTGCGTGCGCGCTACCCGGTCGCCGACTACCTGTTCCAGCTCGTGGGCGGCGGGATCCCGACCGGAGATCGAACGCTGCACGCGTCCCCATCCGGGGCATCCGACGTCTCTGAGGCGCGCGCGAACGCCGCCTCGGCGCCGCTGCTCGGCGCCATCTCGGTGTTGCAGCTGCGCCTGCAGGGCCGCCTGCAGGAGGCGCTGCAGGCGCTCGACCGGACCGAGCGTTCGCTTCAGATCGGGAACGCGCTCGTCGACTCGACCCGCGGGTGGGAGCTGTTCGCCGCCGTGCAGGCGGGGAATACGACGCTGCTCGCGGGCTCCCTCTCCCGGGCGCGGGCGACCTTCACGCGCGGGCAGTTCACTCCCGCTTCGGCCGAGCTGATGCACCTCAGCAGGGATTGCTCGATCAAGCTCGCGCTCATCGAGGGGCTGTTCGGGGATCGAACGCAGGCGGCCGAAGAGTTGCGTCGAGCCGAGCGGCTGCCGCCCACCGACAGCTGGATCGAGCCCGTGCTCGACGCGTCACTCGTGCTCGCGCGGGCGGTGCTCGGCCGCGACGAGGGCGCGCTGGACACGCTCGAGCTGCGGGCCGTCGGCGAGATGTGGCCGTTCTACGTCCTCGTCGAGTATGGGCGGCTCATCGAACGCGGCGGGCAGGTCGCGGCCATGAGCTTCCTGCGCACGCTCGTCGACGCGAGGCTTCCCGGAAGCGCAGGCGACGGGTTCCCCGGCAGTGTGCTCCCGGTCCTGCTCGCAAGATCGAGACTCGCGGTCGGCGATCCGGCCGGCGCGAAGCGCGTGCTCAAGACCGCCGACCCGAAGCTGTGCCTCACGGCCCTGGCTGCGGCCGAGGTCGCGTTGAGCTTCGGGCAGGCCGACGAGGTCCACCGGCTCCTGCTCAGCGAGTCGGCGCCCTGGGACGACTTCCGGCAGCTCGACGCCGAGCGCAGGGCCATCGCCGCCGCCGCGTACTCGCTGGGCGGCGACGCCGAGGCGGCCGAGGCGCTGCTGGCGCCGGTCGGCGGCGCCGAGGCGGCGGTCTCGGGCTCGCGGGTGTCCGAGCGCGTCCGCCGGGTGCTGACGGCGGGCCCGCTCGTCGCCGCGATGGAACCGGATGCCTCGCGGCCCGCCGCGTTGACGCAACGCGAACGCGAGGTCCTGGCGCTCCTCGTCCGCGGCGCGAGACGAGATCGCCGCGGAGCTGTACGTCTCGATCAACACCGTCAAGTCGCAGGTGCGCAGCCTCTACCGCAAGCTCGGCGTCTCCAGCCGCGACGAGGCCGTGCGGCAGGCGCACCTGCGCGGGCTCGGGGTGTGAGGTGGTCTGGTGGCGGCGGGCGGCGTGAGTCGCCCGACGCGGGCGGCCGCAGCGCTCATTCGAACGTCTCGAGGATGTCTTCCAGCCGCCCGACTGCGGTGCCCTTGTACGGCGGCTCGACGTCGGTGAACGAGTAGTGGAACGCGTCGCGGTCGGGGTCGGTTCGGGTGAGGAAGCCCGCGTACTCGGGGTTGGAGATCTATGGTGAACAAGGCGAGCATTGGCGATGTGTTCGTCGTCCCCGTCGGCGATGGCCGCGCGGGAGTTGGTCAGGTCGTCGCGAGGTACGGCGGCGCGTACTACTTTGCAATCTTTGAAGTCGTGTTGCCCTTGGAGGATGCGCGCCAAAATGCCCGCGAGGCGTTGGAGCGGCCAGTCCTCTTCCTGGCGCTCTCGATGGACGCGAAGCTGTACGCCGGCCATTGGACAGTCGTCGACCACGCGACTGTCGCCGAGGGTCTGCCGCTGCCTGCGTACAAAGTTTCAGTTGGCACACCCGACAATGTCATGGTTGTCGATTTCTCGGGTAGTCGCAGCCGCCCCGCGAGCGAGGCTGAGGCGGAGGTGCTGCCGTATCGGGATACGGTTGCGCCGGTTCGCCTAGAGAAGGCCTTACGTGCCTGGCTCGGGCTGGACCCATGGCTCGAGGCGTTCGATGAACTCAAGCCAGCCGGTCGCGTGACAACTGCTGACCTCTTCCATTGACACGCTCTCCGTCGACACAACCGGGTCTGCTGCACCGAAAGGTGACAGTTTGACCTGCCCCACGAAAAGGGTTCCAGTTTCGGTGGCTAACTGGTGGCCTGATC